>NZ_JAMYOY010000011.1:0-194951 GCF_040320115.1 Mesorhizobium sp. M0802 | reverse complement strand
TTTCTTCTCAAAAACACCCCCCACCCCACCCCCCCCCCAGCCACAAAAAATCAAACAACACCCCCCCCCCCCCCCCCCCGCCCCCCCCGGCCCCCCCCCCCGGACTGGTCGGTCATCGCACCGGTCCGAAAGTCGTGGTCGATTTTCGGCAAGCCCGGTGCGAAGATTTGGCGCCGGAGCGTGGCAATGCGTCCGCATGGACGTATGTCGCTCTGGCCGAAGCGGGGCGCCGATGCTGCGATACATCTTACGGCGGCTTCTGACCGCCATTCCGACGCTGTTCGTCATCGTGACCATGGCGTTCTTCCTGATACGCGTCGCACCGGGCGGCCCCTTCAATCAGGAGCGGGGCCTCAGTCCCGAGATCAGGGCCAATCTGGAAGCACAGTTCGGCCTCGACGATCCGCTCTGGCTGCAATATGCCCACTATCTCGGCAATCTTCTGCGCGGCAATTTCGGGCCGAGCTACAATTTGCCTGACTTCACCGTCACCGAACTGTTTGCCAAGGGGCTGCCGATATCGGTCCAGCTCGGCACCTCGGCGCTGATCCTGGCGCTGCTGCTTGGTTCGGTGCTCGGCACCATCGCCGCGCTCAACCAGAACAAGCTTGGCGACTATACGGTGATTGCGCTGGCGACCGCCGGCAGCACTATCCCCACCTTCGTCATCGCTCCTGTGATTCAGCTGGTGTTCGGATTGACCTGGAAGCTGTTGCCGATCGGCGGCTGGGGTGATGGCGCATTGATCAACAAGATCGGCCCGGTGCTGACGCTGGCCTTGCCGCAGATCGCCATCGTTGCCCGCCTGATGCGCGGGTCGATGATCGAGAGCTTGCGTTCGCATCATATCCGAACGGCGCGTGCGCTCGGCCTCTCCGACTGGTCGGTGGTGGTCAAGCACGCGCTGCGCGGCGCCATCCTGCCGATCGTTTCCTTCACCGGCCCGGCAGCCGCGGCGCTGCTCACCGGTTCGGTCATCGTCGAGACCATCTTCTCCATTCCCGGTGTCGGCCGCTATTTCGTCGATGCCGCGCTCAACCGCGACTACACGCTGGTGATGGGGACCGTGGTGGTGATCGCGCTCTTCACCATCGTCTTCAACCTGATCGTCGACGTCATGTACGCGGTCGTCGACCCGAGGGTACGCTATGACTGAGGGTGCGCTATGACTGACATCACAGCCGCCGCCGCTCCGCCGGCCGTCGTCGGCCGCTCGCTCTGGGGCGACGCATGGGCGCGCCTCAAAGCCAACCGCGCCGCCATGTTCAGCCTCTATTACCTGGCCTTCATTGGCGTCATCAGCATCTTCGGCCCCTGGTTCGTGCCGCATCAGTACACCACCATCTATGCCGACTATGTGCGCACGCCGCCAAGCTTTTCAGCCTATCCGAAGCCCGACATGATCGAGACGGCGCTCAAGGATGCCATCAAGCGCATGCGCGTCGACATCAAGGAGTGGAAACTGGACGGCAGTCGCGTCACCGTCACCGTCACCTCGACCAAACCGATCGACGACCGCAACATCCGCTATCTTGACCGCTCCGATGCCTTCGACGATACCAAGATAGAGAGCAAATCGGCCGACGGGCTCGAATTGACTATGACTGCGTCGGTCAAACAGCAGTACTTCCTGTTCGGCACCGACAACACCGGTCGCGATCTTCTCTCGCGAACGCTGATGGCAGGGCGCATCTCGCTGGCCATCGGCCTGCTTGCCGGCATTGTCGCCGTGGTCATCGGCGTCCTCTACGGGGCGGCGGCCGGCTTTTCCGGCGGGAAGATCGACGAGGTGATGATGCGCATCGTCGACGTGCTCTATTCCTTGCCCTTCATTTTCTTTGTCATCATGCTGGTGGTGTTCTTCGGCCGCAATTTCGTGCTGATGTTCCTGGCGGTCGGGGCGGTGCTGTGGCTCGACATGGCGCGCATCGTGCGCGGCCAGGCGCTGTCGATCCGGCGGCAGGAGTATGTCCAGGCGGCCGAAGCCATGGGCGTCGGCCAGCGCGGCATCCTGCTGCGCCATGTCATCCCCAATCTGCTCGGACCAGTGGTGATCTACATGACGCTGCTGGTGCCGCAGGTCATCATCCTGGAAAGTTTCCTGTCCTTCCTCGGCCTTGGCGTGCAGGAGCCGATGACCAGCTGGGGCGTGCTCATCTCGGTCGGCGCCAAGAACATTGGCACCGCCAACTGGCTGCTTTTGTTCCCCGCCTTCTTCCTCGTGTCGACGCTGTTTGCGCTGAACTTCGTCGGCGACGGCCTGCGCGATGCGCTCGATCCGAGAGACCGATAATATGGGGACCAAATAAAATGGGGACCGTTGCGATGGAAACGCCCGAAACGATCCTCAGCGTCAAGGACCTTCGCGTCCGTTTCCGCACGCTCGACGGCGCGGTCGAAGCGGTCAAGGGCATCAACATCCACGTCAAGGCAGGGGAAACCGTTGCCGTGGTCGGCGAATCCGGATCCGGCAAGAGCCAGACCATGATGGCGGCGATGAGCCTGCTGGCGTCCAATGGCGAGGCGACGGGTCACGTCGATTATCGCGGCCGCAACCTTTTGACCATGAGCAAGCCCGACCTCAACAAGGTGCGCGGCGCCAAGATCAGCATGATCTTCCAGGAGCCGATGACCTCGCTCGATCCACTCTATTCGATCGGCAACCAGCTTATCGAACCGATCCGCAAGCACCGAGGGCTGAACGCAGCCGAGGCACGGAACGAGGCGCTCAAGTTGCTCAGGCTGGTGCATATCCCCGATCCCGAGCGGCGGATGAAATCCTATCCGCACGAAATGTCGGGTGGCCAGCGCCAGCGCGTCATGATCGCCATGGCATTGGCCAACGACCCCGACATCCTGATCGCCGACGAGCCGACGACGGCGCTCGACGTCACCATCCAGGCGCAGATCCTGGTGCTGCTCGCCGAATTGCAGCGCAAGCTCGGCATGGCCATCGTCTTTATCACCCACGATCTCGGCATCGTCCGGCGCTTTGCCGACCGCGTCTATGTCATGCGCTATGGCGAGGTGGTCGAGGAAGGCGAAGCGGAAGCACTTTTCGCCAACCCGCAGCATGCCTATACCAAAATGCTGCTGGCCGCCGAACCGACCGGCACCAAGGCGGCGCCGCCGCCCAGCGCTCCTGTGCTGCTGGAGGGCCGCAATGTCGAAGTGACCTTCAAGATCGGCGGCGGCTTCCTTGCCGGCGAACCGCTGCTGCTACGCGCCGTCGATCACATTTCGATCCGGCTGAAGCGCAACCAGACCATCGGTATCGTCGGCGAGTCCGGTTCGGGAAAATCGACGCTCGGCCGCGCACTTCTGCGCCTGTTGCCCAGCGACGGTGTCATCCGCTTCGGCGACCGCGACATCTCCACCGCCGACCGCCAGGCGATGCGGCCGCTGCGTCGTGAGATGCAACTCGTCTTCCAGGATCCGTTCGGCTCGCTGTCGCCGCGCATGACCGTCGGCCAGATCATCACCGAAGGCCTTCTGGTGCATGAGCCGAACCTGTCAGGCAAGCAACGCGATCAGCGCGCCGTCGAGGCCTTGCTCGAGGTCGGCCTCGATCCCAACGCACGCAACCGCTACCCGCACGAATTCTCCGGCGGCCAACGCCAGCGCATCGCCATCGCGCGTGCCGTGATCCTGAAGCCCAAACTGGTGGTGCTGGACGAGCCGACTTCGGCGCTCGACCGCTCGGTGCAGAAGCAGATCGTCGAATTGCTGCGCAAGCTGCAGGCCGACCACGAACTGTCCTACCTCTTCATCAGCCACGATCTCTCCGTGGTGCGCGCCATGGCCGACTACATCATCGTCATGAGGCAGGGCAAGATCGTCGAGGAAGGCCCGACCGAACAGATATTCAGCAACCCGCAGGCCGCCTACACCCAGACGCTGATGGCTGCGGCGATCGATGTCACGCGCTTCCGGCTGAGTGCTTAAGGCGTGACGTTGAGCAGATAGTTAGGTAGGGCCAGTTCGCTTAGCCCGCTGACCTGGGGCATCTGTTGGCTCTTGTCGCGACAATGGCCTCTTGCCGCTGCTTCAGCAGTTCGATTCTGGCCGTCTCACGGTTGGCCACTGCGCTCTTCACGCGCGTGCCGCCGAGCAGCCAGTTGGGAACGCTGGTGTTGGTGACCCTGCCGCGGGTGATGGCGGTTTGCGAGATGTCGCGCGCGGTATCGCCTACCGCGTTGTTGAGCTCGGCGCATGTCATGCTGTCGTATTTCGCCGGGTTCACCGCGCTGCCCAGCGATGAGCAGCCTGCCGCCAAGGACAAAGCGAGCAGCGCTGACAGCCGGCTTGAAATCAACAAATTCATCTTCCGCAAACCTCGTTCTGGCCGCTGTCTCGGCGGCATTCCTATTATCGAGGTAGCGCGGAAGGTTGTCGCGTCAAAACACCATGCTGACAGCGAACGCCGACGCGGCCGGTTTGCATCAAGCTATCTTGTGGGTCGGGAGAACAAACACCTAAGTGTCTGTTTTTTCTGGTCGGAGTGGCAGGATTTGAACCTGCGACCCCCTCGTCCCGAACGACATTACTTCAAGAAAAATCGTTGATAAACAGATAGATAGCGCACGCGTTTGGTTGCGAAAATCACGGTTTGTTCCGTTCATTCGTTGCCAATCATTGCCGTAACAACAAAAACGAATGCGGACCCAACCGCGAGTCACTTCCCAACACAGGAACTCCAAAGTGAAAATTCTGAAAATCCGGCGCTCGCATGCGTCGGGCGCTGACGCGCGATTCGATATAGCTTTGAATGACCAACTACGACTGTTCGGCCTGCACCTCACCAAGAACGAAAACGGCAGTTGGCGTACCTACGCGCCCCGTAACTCCAGCGTTCGGGTCGCCAGCTTCCACCCTGAACTTGCTGAACAGATTACTCGTGCTGCTGTAGCGGCGCTGGAGGGCGAAGCCCATGACGAACATTGAGAATGCCACCTCGCCACGCCTCCCCAAGCCAGAGAGCCTTGAGGCTAAGTTCAAGCTTCTGACGAGCCTGCCCTATGACAAGCGCGCCACCCGCAAGCACAGCCTTGTGTTCGGGTTCATTCTAGATTGGTACCACAGCAAATACGGCAACGCGCTGGCCAGCGTTCGGCATGTTGTCGCCACCATCAAGGAGCGCGACCCGTCGGGCAAGGGTCTGTATGCTGGCGACGTGCATGGCGCCCTGACCGACCTCGTATCATGGGGCTACCTTCACCAGGAAAAAGGCAGCGGACGCCGCGCCAGCCGCTATGTGCCGGTTTGGGATTTGGTCTGTAGTGTTCAGAAATCTCCGAACGCTAACCATAGCGTTCTGAATTCTCCGAACGCAGATGTTCGGGAATCTCCGAACGCTACAATCAATAGCGTTCGGGTTTCTATGAACGAAGACCCATCCACCCTGACCCGGTCACTAGACCCGGGTACAGGGAAGGATGAACATGATGATTGCACCGCGCCTTTGGCGCCGCCCCTGGCTGGCCTGTCGGCCGCCGCGGCGGGTCCGGCGCAAGCGTTTGAGAAATTGTATCGCGCTTATGGTGTCCGCAAGAATAAGGCCGTGGCCGAGGCAGAGTTCAAGAAGCTAGACCTGCCGATTGCCGACCTAGTCGCTTCTGCCAATGTTTGGAAAGCGGCGGCAGGCGACGACGTGACCCGCATGTACCTCGACAGGTGGCTACGGGAGGGACGCTTTGATGAAGACCCGCCGACAAAGTACGAACCGAAGAAGCCCGACAAGGTGAAAATGCCGCGCAAAGCTGCGGGCGCGACTAGACGCGACGTCGAAATCGAGGAAATCCTTTGGGATGGCCGCTTCGGCCCGATTGACGTCTTGCTTCGATGGCTGGACCGCGAGGGAGATGAACCCGCCAGCAGCACCATTCGGCTGCACGGTGATGACTACGCCACCATGAAAAGCGAACTCGCCGTCATCAACGATTCCGACTTCGAGTTCAGGCGCGCCCTGCTTGACCTGCATACCGCAAAGGACGGCACCGAAACTTATCGGTGGCACAGGTATCCCGACGCCGCAAACGACAACCTCGTTCGCGAGGGCGACAGCGACGACGAGTCCTGTGGGCGCCATCTTCCTTGGCAGGACGCCGCATGATGGATCCGGCGCAATTTGAGGAAATCGTGCGCGGAGTGCTGACCGACCGCGAACCTGCCGACGTTCGCGTCATCATGCCAGTCACTGCCTTTGCGGCGCAGGATGATGACGGCGATGATGTCGAGGTTGTCGGCGTCACCTTTACACAGGCCGACAACGAAAACCTTTCTTTCGTGGTGATGGTGGAAATGGAGGACGGCGAAGTCTTTCCCACCATGCGAGACACTGTGTGGAGGAGGACGGCGGAAATCTAGGCGTCTTGACGAATCAGTAAAAATGTGGTAATGGGCAGCGTCCTTCTGACGATGGCCTCGCCCATACTCTTACATCTCAAGAGTTTCTCTGGTGAAGGCGAGGCCATCGTCAGAAGGACGCTGGCACGATGCGCCAAAAACCTTCCTACAGTAGCATATTTTAGGCAGTTGGTCAAACACGACCGGGTGCAGTCCGCATATTTGCGGCTAAAGGCTATCGCGGTTTTCATTTGGTTGGCTACAATTGGCGGAATCATCTATGATCTCCTGAAGATTATACTTCAGATCATAGCAGAAAAGCTTATTTAGAGCAAAACAAATAAGCCATCGTGTAAATAGTTTTCAAACGCTGCCCTCGTTAAGGATGAGTAGTGGACGGGCAACGTGTGGTGCGTGGCTGACCGATCGCGCTGTAAACCTTGACGCTTGCGATCCAGCCGCCTTTTATAAGCCATACGAACGGAAGCACGGGGTGGAAAGATTCCTGCCCAAAAACTATATTAGTGTTTAGAGGCGGCTTTCGCCCTAGATAGTGTGACCAAGACCGGCGCCGCTTTGGCGCCGATGAAGACCGGCCTGGCCGGAACCGCGCCTCGAGCGCCCTTTCCCGAAGACAATCGCATGACCCCATCGCGCTCGATCGCCATTAGCGACGGCACCGTGCAGGTTCGCCGCATCTCATGGGCGGAATTCCATCGAATCCTGCCGGATAGGAAGCCGGCGAACGATAACCGTTCTTATGGGGGTAGCCAGACGCGGCCGCACCTTAATTTGCCAGATCGGCACCAGATGCCAGTGGCTCCTGCTCAAGCTCGAAAAGGGAGCCGGCTGGCGTCCTCGTCGATCAAAATGCACAGCTAGGCCTTCGTCGACTGCGGCCAATACGGCGCAGCGCTCGAGCTGATCGTCGGACATCTCACAATCGGGAACTTTATCTCGCACCCACTGAACGGCAGCAAAGGTCGAAATGATCCGGCCAGGAGCAGAGCAGTCGATATACCCGACGATAGCGTCAGTGACGTCATCGGGAATATGAAAGTTAAAATGGCGCGAGGTGGAAGCTGCGCGGTTTGGCATTTTGCCTTCTGAAAGCCCCACCGGACTGGGACGCTGGGAAAGAAGAATTAGCAACACCTAATGTACGGCGCAGGATGTTATGCACCGTTTTCTTACCCGGCCCGCGCCTTGCGGAAACGGACTGCCTTTTTCAGCCAAAGGTGAACCATGCCCTTTCAAACTGACTCAACCTGGACGCCATCAACATACCGCTCGGCCCACCATGCGTGGGCGGCGAATACCGCCGCCAATGACAACGCAGTGTTGCCACGCAAGGCAGCGCCAACTGCAAGACCGCGCCACGGCGTCCTATCGAAAAAGCTGCGGTCACTCTTGCTTTGGCGCGCGATTAGCCAAGGGTCAGATTGGACATCGATCGCCGCTAACGATAACGAAGTAGACGAAGACGGCAAGCCGGTGCCCCTGTTGCTGGATTCCGTTTACGAAATCCGTCCTCGGCTTTCTGAGATTTATCGGGCGATCGAGGACGTCCAATTCACGGAGCGCACCCACGCCAAATTCGACGGGGGCGGTTCGGTAAACGTCATTGCGGAAGGTGGCGACATTGAGCGCGGACCGGTGCTTGTGCGGTCCAAGCGTCGCAAACCCGATTGTATCGTCCGAATGGGGGGCCTGCGCTTTTCGAATGGAGAGCAAGCGGAATGGGCGCCCGTACGCACTGAGCGTGGCATTGAGTACGACTGGGTCCGCATTCCATTGGGTGGCATAGTCGACTGCCAGGGCGGCAAGGGAAAATGGAGGAAGGCTGGCGATCGCTTCGGCAGGGCTAAGGGTCCATTGGTCGACCAGACTGCGACACCGACCGTTGGCATGGGGGATGCATCTGAAGGCGCCATATCGTGGGTAGATGCCGTAGCCGATCGGCATGATGCGGCACGTATACGAGCCTCGATCCAGCCCGAGACGGCAAAGATACTAGACCTTGCGATGCGAGCTGCCAACTTCCGGGAGATCGGCGAAGCATATGGACATCGCGGCAAGCACGCAGAGCGTCGAGGCAAAGCAGCAGTCATAGAAGCCTGCGAAGAACTGGATCGAACATTGGCGGCCTAAGTCCCTTTTCGGCAGGATTATCGGGAGGACGCAGGGAGTGCGCCTTGCGCGTGTCCCAACTCGTCACGCTAATGCCTTTTGGCATCGGTGCGATCTACCCGTCACCATGGGCTGAAAACTTGGTGGCGGGCCAGTTTCCAATTGCCGTCGACTGCGGATGTACCAGCGACAGCATACATCGCGCCGCAGGCGCTGATCTCGCACGGCTCCTGCAACTGCGTCTTGGTTGCGGAGCCGTGCTGCAGCTTTACCTCCAAAAACTCAAAACGCGCCACGCGCAGAAAAGGGGAAGGGATGCGCATCCACAGCGACCTGCTGCCTGACGTCCTGGTAAGTGAAACCCGCTTGCCGCGTCCCTTCGTCTGCCAAGTTATCCGGCAGGCAAAGGCCGCAGGCCGCATCAGCGCTGGCCGCCCGTACGCGCCGCCGCTCACGGCAAGAGACATTGCCCGACTGGTGTTGGCGCTCTCTGCAGCCTCGCCTGGCACCGCTGTGGGGCACGAGCGAGACGTCGGTCGCCTGCCTCTTTCCGAAGGCGATGGGCCTGCCACCGTGGAGGCTGCAATCGTGGCGCTCATCGAGGCTGACCAAGCGTCTGGCCAGATCGCAATCGCCCCGTCGTTTGTGGAGATTCGCTCGCCTGAGCTCGCGGCCTTCGGATCGCTACCCGCCGGCGCCAACACCTTCTTCGTCATCCCTATCGCCGCGGTGCAAGCCATCGCGCGAACACTTCTCACGAAAGAAAATCAGCATGTTTAATCGAACGCCTGACATCGACACTGAAATGCCAACGATCCTCCCGGTGTCGGATATCTCTCCTCGAATGAGAGAGATCGAACAACTCCTTGCTGCGCTTGGCGGCGAGGCGGGCGCCATCCGCGGAGAGGACTTCGCCCTTGCGCAGCAGAGTGGACCAGAGATCGCTGACACTGCCCGCGAGGCACGGGTTGCCGCGATTCTGGGCTTGACATCGAAGGCTCCAACGCCACCGCGAAATGAACGACGTCAGGAAATTGCGACGAGGCTGCGGGATATTTCGGATGCCCGCGAAATTCTCGACAGAGAACGCGAGACCGAGCGCAGCCGCGCTACCGCGGTCATACAAGAGCGCTTGATGCCGGAATATAAACGGCAGATGCGCGGACTGCTCGATGCACTGATTGCCGCGCACACAGCGCAGGTGGAAATCCGCAAATTAGTCAGCCAGGTTGCCGATGCCGGGTACAATACTGGGTGGCTAGACGCGCACCCCTGTCGATGGCTGGACGTCGGACCAAACGGCAACATTGGCCGATTCCTTGATGAGAAGAAGAAGGCCGGATTCATTGCCGAGCGCGATATTCCCGGAGAACTCAAATGAGCCATCAGCCGATTATAGTCCCAGACCTTGAGCGACATATTGCGCGCGCGCATACCGCTGTCCGGCTTGGTACCCGCATGTCGAGTGGCGTTAGCGGACGGATGCTAGCTAATCACGCGGAGAGCCTGATGAAGAGGCCAGCCGTGCGCGGGTATGCCACCACCTACGGATCCGTGTTCACCCATAAGGGCGTTCTGACAGCACTGCTGCAGGGCTGCTTTAGTGCATCTCTCGCAAGGAGAGATGAGGTGAAGTTTCAGCTAGAACACGAGGATCACTCGGTCTTCGGCTCTACCCATAGCGGCCTTGCCTTCATCGACGGTCCAGAAGGTCTCGCCTTCGAATTCCCCATTCCGAAGACGCAGCATGGCGCGATTCTGTTGAGTATGGTCGCGAGCGGCGATCGGCCGGACATCAGTATTTCTGCGGACATTCTCGAGTCAACCACCCGCGAGTTTCAGGGCCACGAAGTCAGGGTGGTCACCAAGGCTACACTACGCGAGATATCGGCTTGCCGTGATGGCGCAATAAGCGAAAGCCATGTCCGCCTTGTGGACCTGGCCGAGGTCCCTTCGCTGAAGGAGGAACTAGCAAGCGGTATGGTTTCATTCATGGGTCGCCATAATGAACGCATGACAAAGGGCAAGGCCAGGGCTGCCCGGTTTGCTAGCCTGCTCGACCAAGCTGAAGTTGCCACTCCCCGAGGACGGCTAGTCTACAATGTCGACGGCCAGCCGGTGGCGCCTGACTAGAGGGTATACCCCCCCATGGTCGGATCTCTAGGAGGCGATGGGGCCTTGGACCGCTTGGGGGCTTAGCACGCGCGGGGCATGCCCCAGATACTTCCGAATTTCCATCCAAACAGAGAGACAAGAACCCATGTCGGAACATAGGATTCCGCCCATTTGGATGCGGCAACGCGAAAATGGGTCGCCGGAATTATCGCGGATTTTGATCTTGAGACTTATCATTTCAAGATCCTTGTAAAAGCTGCCGAGGCTCACGACCGCGGCGAGGACGCCCGCAAAATTCTAAAGGCAGATGGCATTGTTATCACCGATCGCTTTGGCACCAAGAAAGCGCACCCCGCAGTCGCCATTGAGCGTGATGCACGCGTCGCCTTCATGCGCGGTGTCCGGGAACTCGGCCTTGATATCGACACCGCCGAAGCGCCGCGCTCGCCGCGAACCCGCGATTACGGGAGGCGTGCCTAATGCCCATCAGACGGAAGGCATCTAAGGCACGTCCCGCAGAGGCAAAGGCCTGGGTCATGTACATGCAAAGCGGCTACGATTTTTTTAGCGACCTGGTTGAGGCCGGCGTTGTCGAAGACCGGCACGAGGTACCCCGGAAACTTGCCGAGGAAACCTGGCACAGGATCGGAAATGACGTGCTCGACGAGATGGCGGAACTCCACATCGGCTTCCGGCCGCCGGAGAGGCCGATTTGGGCTGAGAGGGAATTCGGCCCGCCCGGAAGGAGCAAGCGACGTGCCGGTTCGCGCTAGGAAGCATAGGCGGCGGGAGCGGCTGCCGCCCATGGCCGTTCGATGGTTGATTGGTGAGCCTACTTTCTTTGGCCTGATCCCTCACCATGGCCTTCCGTTCGGCGAGGGAGAGCTTCGCGAATTCTGGTCAAAACACAGGCAATGGGCATTGGCAGAGACGAAGCGACGGGGCTTTCCGGTACCTTGGCAGGAGGCTCGATATGCCGGTTAGAAAGCGAGCGGACAGGCGCCGCAATCAGGAGCCCGATCAGGATACATGGTGGAATTTAGACCTTGGTTGGCATGCGCGCAGCATGGGAGAAGTACCGCGAATTCGTGATGGCGCAGCCGCTCGATCGTGCTGGAATGCGCCCATTTGCTTGGTGGATTTTCGACAGTGGCATCTGTGAGCAACCGTCTGACCAAGAGTCCACCTTGTTCGAAATGGGACTGCTAGACGACGCGGAAATTGCCACGGTGCGCAGTATCTATGAGCACCTGCCGCAATCGATGTGGCCGGGATTTATGAGAGTTTAAGGCTCATCCTTAAGATTCTACTGACCGCCTTTTGTCGTGGGATTTACGAGGCCGCCAAGCGCGCTCACCACGCTCCCATACTAATGTTTCTTCGGTCAACTTGCGAAACTCTCTTAGGACAGGTTTGGCAATCGCAGGATTGCCGCTCTGATTGAAGTACACGTATTCCTTTCCCCATTTTTGGCTGATCTTGTGGACGATGGATTCCTGATAGAGCCAATGAGAATCTCCCATCTCCGCTACCATCCAATCGGCGACTTGTTTCGCTGACACTGACCTCCCTCCGACTACTTCCTCAGGGCCAAAAAATCTCTGATGTTCACGAAGGTTTCGGGGTTGTGAATTGCCATCTCCAGATGGGACTGAAGCGAAGCTTCATCCTGAAACATCTTCAACATGTCGCTAATAAGAAACTCCGCCAATTTTCCGGTCCTGCCACTGAATTGGCTATCAAGATAGGCGGCGCAAGCAACTTCCAGGTCATTTAGAAGATCTCGAAAGGCACCGATCCAATCTGGGTTTTCGGCATCGCCGATCATTGGCTCAATCTTAGATAAAACATCTATTCGTGTGCGAATGTTCTCGTGAATTGTGGCCACGGCGCCAGCCGACGCGGATAGCTTGTCAGTCTTAATTTGGCGAAAAACCGACCATAGACCTGTGAGAGCCAACGGGAAGCCGATCACAGTTACGAGGTCGGCCCAATCGGATAGGTCCGTCAAGATTTTTTACCACCACTAGGCGGCTTCACGCCCAGCCGTTCTTTGTAGTGATCGGTACTCAGAGCCTTTGTTTCATTAATTGCGCCTGTGCGTGTTTTCCCGTCACCGGCGGGTTTCTTTTCGACCACGATTTTCTTGACCATTCTCGTTCCCTGGTTCCTCAGTGAAACGGCGGGCCGAAGCCCGCCGCCAGTATCATTTTCCGTGCTTGGTTGGATCTACAAGCTTGTAGGTAGATCCTTTCGACGGAGTCGGCGGCAGCGGCTCATTGCGAGTCACTGTTCTTTCCGGTCCTTTGCCGCCACGCGGGCCAATAATTTCGTATTGACCTGAACGTGGAGCGGGTTGACCAGGCCGAAGGGGAGGATTCTTCGACATAAGTCTTCACTCCTGTGGCTTGCCAATGCAGCCTCAGGACGCTAGTTACCGACCTGCTAGGGAGCGGACTCGCGGTCTCGTTCGTTCACTCGGCGCCACAAATACCGCGAGTACGCAAAAGGCAGAGGCAGACGGAACGAATCACCGTCTGCCTCTTTTCTATGCAGAACTTGATGAGCAAGTAAACTGATCACCTCTTTCGTTAACAACAAAAGCAGCGCTGAAATAAGTCAGGCCTGCTGTCTCAGTTCTTGTTGGGCACCGTCTGACGGCGCTTTCACTTAGGAATCCGACCCGATCGACGAAGCCCAACAAGCAGCCCTTCAGCCGCTTCGCGGTAACTAACGTTGACCTGCTCCGCCATCGGCAGCGAACTCCAGGCGGCTAGTTCGGCAATCGAGCCTTCGTTACCGTCGATGGGCGCCGACGTAAGTTGCCCGTCTTTATCCATGACGATCACGACGGTGCCATCCGCACCATAGCCAATTGCCGCCATTCTCTGAATGCCGGTGTCGCCTTCGATACGAACGTCGAACAACACCGAGCCTGCAGTCTTTTCGGCAACGTCGCTTACACGATCAGAGAACGGGTGGTTCATACCGCCTGCACTGGCAATTGACTGCTCCAGCAGAACCATCTCGACTTCTTGCGGTTTCACGGCGCGACTAGAGCGCTCACGTGCAATCGGCAATCCTGCCCAACACCCTTTCACACAGGAATCCCAATGACCACCACACAACGCGCCGCGGCGCGACCGCAGAGCCGTGCGTCCGCCAGCGAAACGCTCGCTGAGGCGCACACACACATGACGCCGGCCGAGATCGCCGCGCATGCCCTAAGAATGGCCGACGAGTTGGAGGCACTGGCGCGGATCCTGACCAGTCAGAACGGTATCGTCACCGCGATTGCCGACACGCTGCGCAACCAAAGCATGACGGTCCGCTCAATCAATGACTTGTACCGCGCCGGCCGGAAGCGTGAGGCGCGGGAAGCGCTCGCCACGGCGGCTGCCGTTCCTGATCTGGAGCCCATGCCTCTGGCCATCATCATGCCGGAGTGGTCGATGGCATTGTTTAGCCCAGCCGAAGCGCGGGAGGGGTGCCGCTAATGGCTGACGAAGTCGTCATTACCGAACTCACCATCGATGCCAGGCAGGCCGAGGTGGGGTCAGCAACCTACGTCAAGGCGATGAAGGCCGCACAAAGCGCCGTCGATAGGGTGATCGACCAGGCGAACGCCGCGAACGTTGCGATGGAAAAGCAGTCAACCGTCATGACGGGCACCGCCGGCTCCATCTCCTCAACCGCCAAGGCATGGGATCGCCTGAAGGCGTCCGCCGACCCAGCCTATCGCGCGACCCGAGATATGGAACGCGCGTTGATCACGGCCGATGCTGCGTCTCGCAAGCTCGGCATCGACGAGGTTGAAAGGGCGCGAGTTCTCGATCTCGTCCGGCAGAGAACCGACGCCGTCTCCGCGTCCACGCGGGCCGGAGTGAGCCATATCGCCAGCGTGGGGACCGCAGCCAAGCTAACGTCGAACCAGATGCTCAATCTATCGCGGCAGGGCAACGACGTCATCACCATGTTCGCGCTCGGCGCACCGCCGATGCAGATTTTCGCAAGCCAGGCCGGGCAGATTTTCGATGCGCTGGAAAGTGGTCCTCAAGGTGTGCTTGGCTCGCTGAAGGCTGTTGGCGCCGGAATACTAAACTTCGTTGCGACACCGCTTGGCGGCATCGTGACTGCCGCAGGGCTAGCTGGCGTTGCGATCGGCGCCTATGCGTTGGCCGCGCGGGGAGACCTCAAGTCAGTCGACGAAGTGCTCAAAAACCACAAGTCGTTGATCGACGAGATCGCTAAGGCTTATCCCGAAGCAGCCGCAGCAGCAAAAAAGTATGAAGACCAGGCGTCCCAGATGCCGAAGTCGGTCATCGCTGCCGACACCGCCGACAACGTCGCCGATGCTCGGAAGACGCTCGCCAACCTGATGAATGATACCCGCCGGCAGTTGGACCTGCTTAACACCGGCGACGGCGATTTCGCCCGTATAGGCAAGGCTGGACTGGGTGCCTTTGCCAACCTCTCCAAGGAACTCAAGAGCGGCACGCTGGATGCGGTTGAACTGCAAAGCGAGTTGGGCAGGATACGCCTAGACCCGGCCCTGTCCAAAAATGCGCACGAGTTCGCGAAAGGCCTGCAGGACACCGCGGCGCAGGCGGCAAAGGTTGCTGGGATCATCCCGGCCAATCTGGAAGCCAAGGCCATCGCCGTCGACAACCAGAAGGCGACAAAGACCTTGGCCGAGGTCGCGGCTGGCTTCAAGGATATCAACAGCAACGCCGGCACAGCCGACGCTACGATCGCAAAACTATTCGGCACCGTTAATAGCGGCGGGTCAGACGGCTTTGGCGTAACGCGCTCACTCGGCGGATCCATCCAAGGAGTTGTCGGCCAGTTCGAACAAGCCGGCCAAGCCATCCAGAGAATGCGGCGCGAACAAGCGCAGAGCATGCTCGACCTTACCAAGCAGTTCCGTGACACCACAGCCGAAGTCGATACCTTGAAGGAGGCTATCGCTACGGCTGGTAGCAAGGAGAATATCACTGCATTCTTCGGCGACGTTCGCAACATCGACGGCGCCAATGCCGCGCTAGGAAACACCGTCGGCATCATCAACAGACTCTTCGACGCGATGAGCACCGGCAACGCCAAAGCCAGCGATGTGGCATCAGGCGTCGACTTACTGCGGCAGACGCTCGTTCAGGGTGGTCTGGGCGTTGAAGCCGTCGACAGGTTTATCGACTCGCTAGTCCGCGCCCGCATGATGTTGGACGCCGACACTGGCAAAGTCCACCAGTTGGGTGCTGCGGTCAACGCCCTGCGCGACAAGACAATCACCGTCACGGTGGTCACGCGCCAAGTCGGCACCGGCACGCAATCGACCTACGACGTGCCCAACCAGACAGGCGGCACGACCGGCGTCGGTGTGACGCGCTATTCGTCAAATGGTCCGGCGGTCTCCTCGACTCCGATCTTCAACACCTCCACCAATTCGTGGGGCTACACGCAGCCCAAGACCTATCAAGACCCGAGGGTGCTTGCGCAGGTTAATGCCATGTATCCGCAGCGCGCAGCAGGCGGTCCAATCTCGCCCAACACACCTTATTGGGTTGGCGAAAAAGGCCCGGAACTGGTCATGCCGCAATCGGCCGGAACGGTCATCCCGCACGCGCAATCAATGGCGCTTGCCAATCCGCAATCCGCCTTCACAGGACAGGTAGCCACGCGCGAGACCGATCGCATGTGGCAGTTGTTCATGAATATCGAAGCCAACACGCGCAAGACTTATGAGGGTGTCGATAAGTGGGCGACTACAAGCAGCTATAGCGGCGGGTCGTCGTCTTCCGTCAGCAGCGGGTCGTCGTCGTCAGGCAGCAACTTGGATGACAAAGCCCGGCAATACCGGAAAGTCCTTGCCACATGGAACTCCAACTTTGCGGCTGCCGGAATCGTCGGCAGCGGCAACATTGGCTATGGCGCGCAGGGACTCGGCGCCACGCCGGAGCAAATAGCGCGTCGCATTGTCTACGGCATGGCTACAGGCGGCATAATTGGCGGCGACTCTCGCGACACGCAAAAGGTCGAGTTCTTCAAGAGGCCGAGCGAGCGGGTCATCATTGCCGATAATGACCAGATAGATGACCAGCGCGGCGGGTCGTCAAGGTCGGGCGGCGGCAACCAACGCCCGATTGAGGTCAAGCAATACATCACCGTTCCGGGCGGCGGCTCGGTCTCCAAGGAGAGCCAGGCCGAACTGCGCAGGCAGGCATCGCTGGCGATCCAGGATGCTTGAGGTCTGTCAATGGTCGATAATGATGCGCTGCTCTAAAGGAGAAAACTTATGAACGGACCCATTTTGCTACCACAGGAGGAGTGGACTCCTCGGCAGCATTACACCGGCATCTCCGACATCGAAGAGCCGCAGCTGCCCGACGACTTTGCTGCTATGCTGAAATCCAATTCCGCTGCGGTCGAAGATCTGCTCACCAGGTCAAAGTCTTGTTTAGGTTTGCCTGGACCCATCGCATGTCAATGCCCTTAAAAAAAAGAATGCCACGGTCCGGGAGCAATGAATTTGATTTTCCCTGAGCCAGCAATCCAGACTGGTACTACCGTTCCCTTTAGCCCTGCACTTCCAGCAGCTAATTGTATTTCGGCGATTAGGGCTTGCTGTTGGCTTGATGTTTTGTGATCGAACGAGCCATCCAGCGGCGCGATGATCATATCCTGCCCTTGTTCATGAATATGCGCGATCTTTAATTTCGTCATTGCTCGCTCCTCGTCCGTTGGCCAAACAACAGATCACCTAACACTGTTTGCCACAAGGGCGCTCGTTTTCGTCAGACGCTCAGGGCGGAAGCGCTTGGCGATGATGGGCGGCCAACACTGACTCAGACGTCCGAAGCCACCGGCCAAGCGCTCGTGTCGATCGGCATCAAGAATTCGTAGTCAGCGACAAAACGGTCAATGTCGCCGTTGAAATCCTGTACGCTGCCACGTTCGAACACCAGTACGATTTGGTGAGCCTCCTCATGGGGGTCGAAAGCCCACCAATAGCCCTCGCGGACTTTTGCCGGATCCACCGTGCCCTCCTGAGGCCAAGGACCGGTGTCGATATGCTGGATTAGCTTGAAGTCGAAGATACCATAGGGCCAAGAGTCACTGATGCGGGTAGCCATTTGACCGCTTATCTCAATAATCTCGGGTCGATCGCCTTCCTTCTGCAAGTTGATCGCCCACCAGTAGCCGTTTTGCATGGAACTCCTCCGATGACATTCTTGAAGCCGCAAAGCACCCATCTTGGGCGGCGAGCCAGGTTGATGTTTGTGGAGTTGTGTTGGGCAGCCGTGCTGCTCTTTGTCTACGACGTAAGGGCTCCCCCATCGTCGGTTATCACGCGGCTAATCAGCGGTGCCCGGCGCCGGTTCTCTCAAAGCACCTTGGAAAAATGATCCATCCCGCAAAGGTCGTCAAGACGCTGCTAATATGTGTGGTCACCTAAACAGTGGACGAAGTAGCGCAACGGCTGAATTTGAGTTGCGAAAAACGCAACTTCCCCCCAATGATAGTGTGGCTAAAGTTGGCTACGGGAGGTAGCGCTAACTACCTCCCGCCTGCCCGTGCCAGCCGGGAAGAGGGGTTTGCGGCGCTTTCTCAGGGGTGAGGACGCCGCAGACCCGACCCACCACCCTCTAATCTACAAGCAAACCGAATCCTACGCCCGCTGTGGCTGCCTTTTCCCACAAGGTTTTTGTTCTTTTTTCGTTCTTCTCAGCCTACGCCTTATCGACGAGCGGCGCTTTTCGCTTCGGCGCTACATGGCCTTCAAACAATCGCACGTGCTCGGCGTCCACTGTCACCAACGGCCGGAGGCTGACGGTCACCTTGTCGCCGTCGACGCGGGTGACCGGGCCGACCAATTCGATATGCTGGCCGATCACGGCCTTCGATGTCGAATCGACAACCGAATGCGGGTGGGCGTAGGAGGGAATCGTCACGCTTATTCGATCGGGTGTCACCCGGCCGCGCACAATCGCCGTGACGGCGACCTCGTCGCCTACCTTGATACCCCGAGCCATAAGAGGATTCTGGAGCGGGCGGCAGCACCGTCAAGCGGTTGCTAATGTTTCAGCACAATCCGCCAACCGGCGGGGTTTTTTGTTTCCACTCGGAACTTCGCTGCCCCCCGGCCAGTTTCACGTACGGCAGCTAGGTCGGCCTCACTTCCCGGCTGCTGGCCAAGGCTCCAAAGCTTGGTCGACCCGCGCCCGCACTGCCAATGGGCGCGGGCCATGTTTTGGATGAGTAATGAGTCCGTGGCCAATCCCGCTTCTAGCCAGAATTCCAAGCGCGCTGCGGTGCGCAGGGCCCTTGATTGCCACAAGGTCTACATAACCGGGCAGAGATATTCCGGCGGTAGCTATAGCGCTCGTGTGCTGGTCGATGGCGAGGCCTATTGGGTCGACGAATTTCGGCTGAGCCAGTTGCGACAAGGCCTATCCCCGGCCGAGCTGGAATTGACTCCGGCCAGCGACTAGTGAGCGCTGCCTATAGGGACCAGATGGCAAAAGACTGGACGTTCCAATCGCTGATCGATGACAAAATGACGGTGACGGCGTACTGCCACACACCAGCATGCCATCATAAGCAGGTGCTCGACCTTGCGAAGCTTCGCGACCGCTTCGGCCCTGACGCGCCGGCCATGGAATGGGATATTCGCCCCAAGCTTCGCTGCAAGAAATGCAACGGGAACGACGTCTGCCTGATCTATACGCCCGACAGCAGCCCGAACGCCTATGGCAAGGCCAAGGGCAGCTAACCGGCCAGAGCCATTCCAATGCCGACGCCAAGGCCTATTGCGAGGCCCAGGAACAGCTTGCCGGCCATGTCGAGGGCGAAGGCGCGGATAGGGCGCCACGCGTCCTGGCGGGGCGCCCGACTGCTTGGGAGAGATCGTCAAAGATCTTTTCCATTCCCGATTCTAGATCGAACCGGATTCGGTGTGAATCCCCTGTTTGTTCTCATCGGTTTATTTGGGGAGCTTACTGCGCAGTCCAATCAACGAGGGAACAGTCAGAGTTCTTGATCGTGCCCGTAGCGAATTCTACGTTCAGCCCGCCAAAGCCGTTGCGGGCTCGGTACTCCATGATCACAGTGTGCTCTCCGCTAGAATTAACCTGCGTGATCTGTGTTTTGACGTGCTCGAAGGAGCTTGGATCTCTGAGCATTTCCTTAACTTTGGCAACAAGGTCAGATTCCGATCCATCCCAAGCAGATAAGCAGTGGAATCCATTGCGGTGTCTTTCCGCGATTTCAGCATCGTTTTTTGTTGGACCCATACAGGTCTTAAAAAGGAATCCGAACAGCACAAGCAAGACCAAAAGCAGAATTCCGCCCACAAGCGTCTCGGCGCCCGATTTTCCCGGAGCAGCGGGTATGCTTTCGGGGTTGCTGGTATCG
The DNA here is from genome assembly GCF_040320115.1 of Mesorhizobium sp. M0802. Taxonomy (NCBI): domain Bacteria; kingdom Pseudomonadati; phylum Pseudomonadota; class Alphaproteobacteria; order Hyphomicrobiales; family Phyllobacteriaceae; genus Mesorhizobium; species Mesorhizobium sp. M0802. The sequence goes on along the minus strand of NZ_JAMYOY010000011.1, from coordinate 174,950 downwards.
ATTACGCGAACACGCTGTTCGTCCGAAGCGACGGTCAATCCATGTTTTCCACGCAGGACTCGCTCACTTAGGTCGAAGGACTCTTGTTTAATGTCCCCTCTGCGCAGCAAAAACCGAAGCTTTGCCATCTCGCGATCAAATTCAGGATTCCCCGCCATCTGCTTTGTCGCCCCCGCGAACGCAATAAGTCTATTTAGCGCGTTCTTAAGTTGGGGTCGACCTCGACTCGAGCCGCCGGATGGCCGGATTTTTGAAACGCGCCGGCAGCGCCAGAACCACTACGGCCATTCCGGCCAGCAGCAGGCAAGCGGTCCATACCCACCATATCACGCTGCCGGTAGCGCCAGACCGCGCTGGCGAGCAACAGGAGGGCGATGGCGGCTATGTTTCGAGTTCATGTAGAACTTCGGCGCCCCGGCAGTTACAAACCGAAGCTTAGTAAGAATCGACGGTGCCATCCTGATAGACAATTCGCTTAACGGCGACTTCTGTCTTAGCAGTTCCGGCGGAAACGGGACCAATCATCTTGCTGTACGCATCGTCGTGCATGAACTGGTTATCTTCCCAAAAGAAATACGTATCGCTCGCTGTCGATCCACCAGGCAGGATATTTATGTCCAACTTGCTGTCGTTGACCAAAATCTCGTCACCAAATGCGTCCCTGATGGTGATCAACAGGGCCAATGCTGAGACGCGTTTTGCAGACGCGTTTGAAAAGGCAAGATGTAGCTCAATCCTCGAGCTATAGATGCGCTGCCTCGGGTTCTCATCTTGAACATTGAAGCGTGCCAGATCCAGTTTAACCGGTGAGACGGGCATGCTAGCTGCCGGCTCGGTTTTCAGCGGTAGCGATTCATCCGGCTTGAGCGCATCGTAACAGGCTAGTCTGTCCGCGCCGTCGACCATCTGCCGACAATTCTCAATGTTTTGGAAGGATTGGGCGTTGGCTCCGCCCACAAACACTAGGAAAAAGATCGCCAGAACAAGCTTGAACATCCCCTTACTCCCCCACCCGTCGCTGATACTTGCGCAAGTAAGGCAGGGACGCAAGCGTTGGCCTTAGCCGCCCGTCCTCAGTCTAACTCCTGGCCCGCCCGCAACCGTCTCGCCGTCAGCTAGCAAGATGACACCTGCTGACTCTAGCACAGCACGGATTGCCGCTACCGTTCCAGGCTCGCCTTCGGTCTTCCCTGTTTCATAGTTGGTAACTGTGTTTCGGTGGACGCCTGCCTGCTCGGCCAACTGGCGAACGGTCCAATTCAACAACGCCCTCGATGCTCGCAATTGTGCACTTGTCATAAGCCCCACCTTGTGCCACTGTCACAAGGTAAACATAGGCACAAACGCCAAAGGGGGCAAGCCATGGACGTGCAGGAGAATTGGAAGTTCGAAATCGGCGCGATGATAACCCACCGTGATCAGCCGATGCTTTCGCAGGTTGTCGGACGTGTGCGGACGACTAAGGGACACCAGGTCTACGGCGTGCGGCGCTTGGACGACTGCGAAGTGCCTGAACTGATGATCTTTGGTGAGTCTCTGGTAGCCGCCTAACCCGACAAACCAATCAATACAAACCCCGCTTCGGCGGGGTTTTTTCTACCGCCCATAACGGCGTTCCACGTGCCGAGGAGAGCCGCATGAGCCGCAGCGCTGCAAATGACAACCACGCCCCGTTGAGGCTTGCCGACGCCATACCATTGGCCTTCCCGTAAGGCGGAATGACAGTCAGCGGGCTGCGGCTTGAAGCAGGGCGAGGGCGCCTCACAATCATGCGCATCGCGAACAAGGATTTCACCACCTTGGCCGCAATTGAGGAGATGAACAAAAATGTCTCGTTCCCGCAAACCTGCGCGGCTCTGGCTCCGGCCAGCTAGCGCTGACCGCGAAGCTGTCTGGATCATCCTCGACGGAAAGCAATACAGCACTGGCTGCAGCCAACATGATCGTGGACAGGCTGAGCAAGCGCTCGCCCAGCACATCGCAAAGCGCTTCCTAGAAAAGCCGACGGAGAAGCATCGCGCCGCTTCCGATGTCTCGATTGCAGAGGTAATTGCCCACTATCTTCTCATGAAGGAGGACGGCGCGCGTCGCCCGAAGGAACTCGCTGCGCGGGCACGGGCACTTCTAGCCTACTGGGGCGACAAGACCTTAGATGACATCACCACGAGTACGTGTGCCGCGTACGTCAAGCAACGATCCTCGCAGACAATGGCCAGGCGCGAACTCGAGGACCTGAGGGCGGCTTGTCGAATGGCGATCGCAGACAAGGTGACGAGGCATGCCGTCGCGGTAACGTTGCCTGCCAAGTCGAAAGGGCGAGTCCGACATCTCGACCGCAGCCATATGGCCAAGCTTATACGGGCAGCGTATCGGAAACGTGAGGTGCAGCGCGGCGTCCCAACGGCCAAGAAGGCCACGCTACATGTCGCTAGGTTTCTAATCACTTCGCTCTACACTGGCTCAAGGTCGGCTCGCGTGTGGCAGGCATCATTTACGCGCCAAGCGGGACGGCCCTACGTAGACCTTGCTGCCGGCGTCTACTATCGCGCGGCAGAAGACGAGAACGTGGCCGCAAACAAACAGGCGCCGCCCGTAAGGCTGCCGGGACGTCTACTAACCCACCTACGCCGATGGCATAGGCTGGGCGCAAAGTACGTCGTTGAGTACCAAGGACGGCCTGCTGATCCCAAACGAGCATTCCGCAACCTGGTGGACGACGTGCTCGGTGACGAAGGCAAAGGCATTGTTCGACACACGATGAGGCACACCGCAGCCACGTGGCTCATGCAGGGCGGTGTAGATATGTGGCAAGCGGCAGGCTATCTCGGCATGACCAAAGAGACGCTGGAAAAGACCTATGGTCATCATCACCCGGATCATCAGGGAGAGGTTGGCGACGCTTTTACAAGCGGGCGCGCCGGCAGGGTACGGCAGTGATTTTCAATCGTTGCCGTATTCGTTGCCGTGGATTTTCGGGAAAACACCTAAGTGTCTGTTTTTTCTGGTCGGAGTGGCAGGATTTGAACCTGCGACCCCCTCGTCCCGAACGAGGTGCGCTACCAGGCTGCGCTACACTCCGTGACCAGACCGCGGGCTTATAGCTGCCACATACCGTTCCTGCAAGCGGCAATGGCAGCGCTTCTGTCGCATTTCGTTGGCTTTCGTTGGGCATTGCCGCAAAGCTTGGCTTTCCCTCCCGGGATAAACCCGGCTTAAAGCCTTGTGTGCTAAGTCGCAGCCTCGATAAATTGTGCTTTCGCCATCTGGAGCTCTGCTGCCTTGCCCCTGAAAATCGTAGGCGACGCCCGGCCCAACAGCTTCGAATTCGAAACGGAAGCGCTGATCAAGGCGTCGGGATTTCGCGAGTACGATGCGCGCTGGTGGTTCGGTCACGCCGGCTCTGCGCAGCCGCCGGAGCTCAACCTGATCGGCGTCCAGGCGCTCGGCATGGGGCTTGGCACCTTGATCCGCCGCCTTGGCGCCGGTCCCGACATCGTCACCGGGCATGATTTCCGTTCCTATTCGCTTGCCATCAAGCTGGCGCTGGTTTCCGGCCTGATGGCTGCGGGCGCAAAGGTGAAAGACATTGGCCTGGCGCTGTCGCCCATGGCCTATTTCGCCCAATTCGCACTCGACGTGCCATCCGTCGCCATGGTCACGGCGTCGCACAACGAGAATGGCTGGACCGGAGTCAAGATGGGTGCGGCGAGGCCGCTCACCTTCGGACCAGAGGAGATGAGCGCACTGAAACAGATCGTGCTGTCGAGCGACTTCGATCTCGCCGGCGGCGGCTCCTACGAATTCGTCTCCGGTTTTCGCGAGACCTATCTCGACGATCTGGTGAGCGACAAGCGCATCGCGCGAAAGCTGAAAGTCGTGGCCGCTTGCGGCAACGGTACTGCCGGCGCCTTCGCGCCACAGGCGCTGGAGCGCATCGGCTGCGAGGTGATCCCGCTCGATGTCGAGCTCGACCACAGTTTTCCGCGCTATAACCCGAACCCGGAAGACATGCAGATGCTGCATGCCATCAGGGACAAAGTGCTGGAAACAGGTGCTGATGTCGGGCTGGGCTTTGACGGCGACGGCGACCGTTGCGGCGTGGTCGACAATGAGGGCAACGAGATTTTTGCCGACAAGGTCGGCGTCATGCTCGCGCGGGACATATCAACCCAATACCCCGGCTCGACCTTCGTCGTCGATGTCAAGTCGACCGGCCTGTTCAACACCGACAGCGTCCTGCGCGCCAACGGCGCGAAGACAGATTACTGGAAGACCGGCCATTCCTACATCAAGCGCCGCGTCGCCGAGCTTGGCGCCGTCGCCGGCTTCGAGAAGTCGGGCCATTTCTTCTTCAATCCGCCGATCGGCCGCGGCTATGATGACGGTCTCATCACGGCAATAGCCATTTGTGAGATGCTCGTCCGCAACCCCATAAGTTCGATGGCCGATCTCTATCGCGCGCTGCCGCTGACCTTCGGCACGCCGACCATGTCGCCGCATTGCGCCGATGACGTGAAATACGGCGTGGTCGGTCGGGTGGTGGCGGACTTCCAGGCGATACAGCGCGCCGGCAAGGCTTTTGCCGGCCAGAAGATCGCCGAGCTGATCACCGTCAACGGCGTGCGCATCGTGGCCGAAGATGGCACCTGGGGCGTGGTACGGGCGTCGTCGAACAAGCCGGAGCTTGTCGTGGTTGTCGAAAGCCCGGTATCGTCCGACCGCCGCCGGCAGATGTTCGAGGCGGTCGACGCCGTGCTGCGCCGCAGCCCCGAAGTCGGCGCTTACAACCAGACGTTCTGATTGGACCTTTCATGACCGAGCGCATCGTCAGTTTTGTCATGAGCGGCGGTGTCGGTTCGCGGCTGTGGCCGCTGTCACGCGAGGACAACCCGAAACAGTTCCACGATCTTTCCGGCGACGGCTCGATGCTGGCCAAGACACTGCGCCGGCTGACGGCGCGGCCGGAGGGCGAAACGCCGATCTTCCTGATCGCCGCCGAGCGCCATGCCGAGCGCGTGCATGCCGACCTTGCCGGCCTCGACCTCGCCGGCGGTGGCCCGCTGTTCGAGCCGACCGGGCGCAACACGGCTGCCGCCGTGGCGCTGGCCGCGCTGCGCACATTGTCGGAGTTCGGCGACAGCCTGGTGCTGGTGGTGCCGTCAGACCACGAAATCGCCACGCCCAAGCAGTTCTGGCAGAGCGTCGAGGCGGGCAGCCAGGCAGCGCTTGCCGGCCGTCTGGTGGTGTTCGGCATCAAGCCGACGCAGCCCGAGACCGGCTATGGGTATATCGAAGTCGCAGCCGAAAGCGGCGGCGTCTTCGACGTGTCGCGCTTCGTCGAAAAGCCCGACCTCGCCACTGCGCAGAGCTATCTCAGTGCGGGCACCTTCTACTGGAACACCGGCATTTTCCTATTTCGCGCCGGCGCCATGCGCGACGCATTTGCGGCCTTCCAGCCCGACATCTGGCAGGCCACCGAAGCGGCCTACAAGGCAGCAACGAGCGACCTGTCCGGCCTCTATATGCCGCTCGACCTCTACGCCGCCATCCCGTCGAACTCGATCGACTACGCCATCATGGAACGGGCCAAGGACATCGCCATGGTGCCGGCCGGCTTCCGCTGGAACGACCTCGGCTCCTGGCAGTCGCTGCTTGATGTCGGCCCTGCCGACGCCAAGGGCAATGTCGTCGTCGGCGATGTCGTCGCCATCGATTGCGAGAACTCCTACATCCGCAGCGACGGCCGGCTTTTGTCGGCGATCGGCATGAAGGATGTCGCCATCGTCTCGACCGCGGACGCCACCTTCGTTGCCCCGGTCAGTCACAGCCAGCACGTCAAGAAGATCGTCGAGCAGCTGGAAAAGTCGGGCCGGCTGGAAACCAGGTTCACCCCGGCACACGACCGCGTCATCGAGAGCGGCGCCTGGCGTCGGCGCGTGCATCACTGGCTGTTCGAGGAGACCTTGCCGCTGTGGTCGACTTCAGGCGTCGATGAGCGTCATGGCGGTTTCCACGAGGCGCTCGGCTTCGACGGCGAGGCGCTGTTGAAGCCCAAGCGCATGCGCACGACGGCGAGGCAAGTCTACGCCTTCGCCGTTGCCAAGGCCCGCGGCTGGGACGGTCCAGCCGATCGCCTGATCTCCCATGGCATCGCCTTCATGGCCGGCAAGGGCCGCACGGACCGGGGCGGCTGGGTGCGCACGCTCAATGTCGACGGCTCCGTCGCCGACCCAACCGAGGATGCCTACGACCATTCCTGCGTGCTGCTGGCGCTGGCGCATGCGCATATGTGCGGCGATCCGGATGCGCTGCGGCTGGGCCAGGAGACCTTCGTGTTCCTCGACGCGCATCTCGAGGACAGCCGCATGACCGGCTTTCTCGAGACATCCGATGGCGAGGGCGAGCGGCGCTCCAACCCGCATATGCATCTGCTCGAGGCCTTCCTCGCCTGGTATAAGGCGACCGGCGACCGCACCTATCTGCGCCGCGCCGCGCGCATCATCGACCTTTTCCGCAGTCATTTCTTCGATGCCGAGAGCTGGACGCTGGGCGAATATTTCGACGCCGGGTGGAAGCCGGCCGCCGGCGAGAAGGGCACATGGACCGAGCCCGGCCATCATTTCGAATGGGCCTCGCTGCTCACCGATTTCGTCGCCCGCAGCGGCCAGGGCGAGTTGAGCAATTTTGCCCGCAAGCTCTACGCCTCGGCCATCGCCAACGGCCTCAACCGCGCCACCGGCCTTGCCTACGGCGCGGTCTCCAGACAGGGCCTGCCGCTCGACCTTGTGTCGCGGAGCTGGCCACAGGCCGAAGCGATCAAGGCGGCGATTGCGCTGGATGGCTCGGGTGGTCCCGACCTCAAGCCCGAAATCGAGGCGCGCGTCGGCCGGCTATTCCGCTGGCACATCGACCCGGCGCCGCTCGGCCTGTGGATCGACCGCATCGACGAACGCGGCCGCTCCTTGGCATCGGACGTGCCGGCCAGCATCTTCTATCATCTGGTCTGCGCGCTGACGCAGTATCTTGATGGGACAGCGCAGAAGGGGTGAGGTTGTTGAGAGGCCGGTGCGAGGCACCCCCCTCTGCCGTGCAGGGCAGAGGGGGGTGCCTCGCGCCAACCCCTCAATACGGGCTCGCTACATCCCCGGTCTCGACATACACCGCCTTCAGCTGCGAATAGAGCGCTAAAGCCGCCAGCGAGTTCTCGCGCCCGATGCCGGATTGCTTCACCCCGCCAAACGGAATTTCCACCGGCGTCAGATTGTAGGCGTTTATCCAGCAGGTGCCGGCCTGCAGTTCGGCGATCACCCTATGAGCGCGCTGCAGGTCGCGGGTGAAGACGCCGGCGGCGAGGCCGAATTCGGTGTCGTTGGCGCGGTCGATCACCTCGTCCTCGCCGTCGAACTTCAGCACGCTCATCACCGGCCCGAAAATCTCCTCGCGCGCAATGCGCATCTTATCGGTGACACCGGTGAACACGGTTGGTTCTACAAAGAAGCCGCCATCGAACCCTTGCAGCGACGGCACGTTGCCACCGCAGGCGAGCGTTGCTCCATCCTGCCTGCCGGCCGCGATGTAGGAAACGACCTTCTCCTGCTGCGCCTTGTTGACCAGCGGCCCCATCTGCGTCTCAGGATCGAGCGGATCGCCGATGCGGATCTTTTTCGTCCGCTCGACCAGCCGGTCGACGAAGCGGTCATGGATGCCGCTTTGTACGAAAACACGCGTGCCGTTGGAGCAGATCTGCCCGCTCGAATAGAAATTGCCGAGCATGGCGCCGCCGATGGCGTTTTCGAGATCGGCATCGTCGAACACGATCAGCGGCGACTTGCCGCCGAGTTCCATCGTCGCATGCTTCATCTTCGAACCGGCGAGCGACAGCACCTTGCGGCCGGTCGGCACCGAGCCGGTCACCGAAACCTTGGCAACGACATCATGGCCGACGAGGCCGGCGCCGACTTCGCCATAGCCTTGCACGACGTTGAACAGCCCGTCGGGCAGGCCCGCCTCTGAGTAGATCTCGGCCAGCGCCAGCGCCGACAGCGGCGTGTTCTCCGAAGGCTTGAATACCATGGCGTTGCCCATGGCGAGCGCCGGGGCGGATTTCCAGCCGGCGATCTGGATCGGATAGTTCCAGGCGCCGATGCCGACGCACACACCGAGCGCCTCGCGGCGCGTATAGGCAAAAGGTCCACCAAGATCGATCGCCTCGCCGTTGAAGGCGGCAACCGCGCCGCCGAAATATTCGAGGCAGTCGGCGGCCGATAGTGCATCCGCCACCAGCGTCTCCTGGATCGCTTTGCCGGTGTCGAGCGTCTCGATCCGCGCCAGATCGGCGTTGCGCGCGCGCAAAATGTCGGCGGCGCGGCGCAGGATGCGGCCACGCTCGACCGGCTTCATCCGCGCCCAGGCCGGTTGTGCGGCCCGCGCGGCTTCGATGGCGAGCTCCAGCACGTTCGGAGTCGCCGAATGCAAAGTGGCGATGACCTCACCGGTCGCCGGATAGATCACCGGCAGCGGCGCGCCGCCTTCGTCCTCGATGTAGCGGCCGTTGACATAGTGCGATGCCGTTGGCTGGGCGCGCATGCTGTTCTCCAGATGTATTCGCTATTGCGGAGCAGTCCGCCGGACAATGCCCTATCGATCCGCCACCTGCCAGCGCGGATTGATCCAGGGTTCCTGGTTGGATGGCGCCAGCGGCGTGCGGCCGAGAATGTGGTCGGAGGCCTTTTCGCCGGTCATGATCGAGGGCGCGTTGAGATTGCCATTGGTGACGCGCGGAAAGATCGAGGAGTCGGCGACCCGCAACCCGTCGATGCCGATGACGCGGCACTCCGGATCGACGACGCTCGTGATGTCATCGGCCCGACCCATCTTGCAGGTGCCGCACGGGTGATAGGCGCTCTCGGCATGATCCCGGATGAAGGCGTCGAGATCCTCGTCCGACTGGACATGCGAACCCGGCGAGATTTCCTTGCCGCGGAAGCCGTCAAAAGCCTTCTGGCCGAAGATCTCGCGGGTCAGCCGGATGCAGTGGCGGAACTCGGTCCAGTCGTCTGGATGCGACATGTAGTTGAAGCGGATGACCGGCGTCGCTTTCGGGTCGGGCGAGCGCAGCGTCACCGAACCGCGCGACTTCGACCGCATCGGCCCGACATGCGCCTGGAAGCCATGCGCCTTCGCCGCCGCCTTGCCGTCATAGCGCACCGCCGCCGGGATGAAGTGGTACTGGATATCGGGGTAGTCGACACCGGCCTGCGAGCGCACGAAGGCCGCGGCCTCGAAATGGTTGGTGGCGCCGAGGCCGGTCTTGAAGAACAGCCACTGCGCCCCGATCAGCGTCTTGGAGAATGGGTTGAGAACCGAATTCAGCGTGATCGGCTGGGTCGATTCCTGCTGGATGTAGAGCTCCATATGATCCTGCAGATTGCGACCGACACCGGGCCGGTCGGCCACGACCTGGATGCCGTTCCCCGTGAGATGCGCGGCCGGGCCGATACCGGATAGCATCAGGATCTTGGGCGAATTGATCGACGATGCGGCGACGATCACCTCACGTCGTGCCTTAACGACCTGAATCTGTTTGTGAGCTTCGATCTCGACTCCGACGGCACGCTGATTCTCGATGATCACCCGGCGGGCGAAGCCTCTGATCACGCTGACATTTTGCCGCTTGAGCGCCGGCTTCAGATAGGCCGACGCAGCCGACCAGCGGCGGCCGCCGCGAATGGTTTGCTCCATCGGTCCGAAGCCTTCCTGCTTCCAGCCATTGTAGTCGTCGGTCAGTTCGAACCCGGCTTGGCGGCCGGCCTCGACAAAGGCGCCGTAGAGCGGATTCTTGCGCGGGCCACGCTGGACGTGCAGCGGGCCGCCGTGGCCGCGCCAGCCGTCCTCGCCGCCGTCACTGTCCTCCATGCGCTTGAAATAGGGCAGCACGTCGGCGAAGCCCCAGCCGGCCGCCCCCTGTTCGGCCCAGTGGTCGAAGTCGCGTGCGTGGCCCCTGACATAGACCATGCCGTTGATCGAGGACGAGCCGCCGATCACCTTGCCGCGTGGCGTCGCCAGCACGCGGCCGCCGAGATGCGGCTCCGGTTCGCTGGCAAAGCCCCAGTCGTAAAGGCTCATGTTGAGCGGGATCGACAGCGCCGACGGCATCTGGATCAGCGGCCCGATATCGGTGCCGCCGAACTCGATGACGATGACCGAATGCTTGCCGTCTTCCGACAGCCGGTAGGCCATGGCCGAGCCGGCCGAGCCGGAGCCGATGATGACGAAGTCTGCTTCAAGCATGGTTCACATGCGCCCATCGTTCATATGCGAAATAAAATCGGCGAGAGAGACATTGCCGCCGGTAGCCACAACCAGGACGGTTTTACCCGCCACATCCACCTTGCCGCCGAGCAGCGCCGCCAGCGACGCTGCGCCTGACGGCTCAAGCACCAGCTTCATCCGCTCGAAGGCGGTCTTCATCGCTCGCCTAACCGATTGGTCGTCGACGGTGATGCCGCGCACGCCAGCGGTCTTGACCGCCGCGAACGGCGCGTCGCCCGGCCGCCGCGACATCAGCCCGTCGCAGATCGATTTCGGCGCGATCGGCATGGTCTCGATGGCGCCATGCGCTAGCGATGCACCCATGCCGTTGAAGCCTTCCGGCTCGACGCCGATGATCTCGGTTGCCGGCGACAGATAGTGGAAGGCGAGCGAGATGCCGCCGATCAGTCCGCCGCCGCCGACCGAGCAGAACAGAAGGTCGGCACTGGCGTCCTTTGCCTCGAATTGTTCGAGCGCTTCGAGCCCGGCGCCGGCCTGGCCGGCAACGATCTCCGGATCGTCGAATGGATGCAGCAACGCCAGCCCTTCGGTCTCGGCAATCTCGCGGGCCTTGGCGGCTGCGACCTCTTCACGGGCGCGCTCGCCATGATCGGTCAGCACGACGCGCGCGCCATAGCCTGTGGTCGCATCGCGCTTGGCGGCCGGCGCGTCGATCGGCATGACGATGGTGACGGGAATGCCGAGCGCCTGGCCGGCAGCCGCCAACCCTTGCGCGAAATTGCCGGAGGAGTAGGCGACGACGCCTTTTATGGCCTCATCCGGCGACAGCCGCTTCAACCGCCAATAGGCCCCGCGCACCTTGAACGAGCCGGCCCATTGCAGTGATTCCGGCTTGATAAAGACGCGGGCCGCACCCGTCTCCTTGGCCAAGGCTGTCGATTCCAGCAAAGGCGTGATCTGCGTCGCCTTCGACGTCACGGCATAGGCCTGTCTGAGGTGCTCGAGGGAGGGGACAATTGTCATCATTCGCCTCGCGGAAAGCGTTTCTGTTCCTCGAGATTGTCGAGGTTCATGTGGTTGCGCATGTAGCGTTCCGACGCCTTCTGCAGCGGTTGGAACTCCCAGGGGTAATGCGTGCCGTTGCGTAGCGCCGGATAGACCACCCAGCGCCGCGCCTGGCTGGTACGCACGGCGGCGTCGAAGGCGGCCATGTCCCAGCGCGCTCGTACGGCTCCCGTGAAGGCCGCCACCAGATCGGCATGCGTCGGATCGGTGGCAAGATTGGTGAGTTCTTGCGGATCGGCTTCGAGATCGAACAGAAGCGGCGGATCGATCTCGCAATGGATGAATTTATAGCGGCCGTCGCGGATCGCCACCAACGGCGCGTTGGAGCCTTCGGCGGCATACTCCATCAGAACTGGAGCATCGCGTTTCGTGCCCTCGAGCAGCGGCAGCAGCGACTGGCCGTCGGTCCACGGCGCGATCGCCGAGATGTCGATGCCGGCGAGATCGCACAATGTCGGCGTCACGTCGAGATTGGAAACCGGCGCGTCGATCAGCCCCGCGGCAACGCCCTTGCCGGCGATCATCAGCGGCACCCGTGCCGAGCCCTCGAAAAAGTTCATCTTGAACCACAGGCCGCGCTCGCCAAGCATATCGCCATGGTCGGAGCAGAACAGGATGACCGTGTCGTCCAGCATGCGCGTACGTTCCAGCACTGACATCAACTCGCCGACCTTGTCGTCGAGATAGGAGATGTTGGCGTAGTAGCCGCGCCGCGAGCGGCGGATCTGCTCCGGCGTGATGTTGAAACTGTCGTAGTCGCTGGCGCGGTAAAGCCGCTGCGAATGCGGGTCCTGATCGGCATAGGGGATGAATCCCACCTCCGGTTCGAGCGCCGGACAATCTTCATAGAGATCCCAATATTGCCGCCGTGCGACATAGGGGTCGTGCGGGTGGGTGAAGGAAACCGTCAGGCACCAGGGCCGGCTGGCCGCATCGTCGGAGGTGCGGGCAAGGTCGTAGAGTTTTTGCACCGCGTGGAAGGCGACCTCGTCGTCATACTCCATCTGGTTGGTGATCTCGGCGACGCCGGCGCCGGTCACCGAGCCCAGATTGTGATACCACCAGTCGATGCGTTCGCCGGGCTTGCGGTAGTCCGGCGTCCAGCCGAAATCGGCGGGATAGATATCGGTGGTCAACCGCTCTTCGAAACCATGCAACTGGTCGGGGCCGACGAAATGCATCTTGCCCGACAGGCAGGTGTAATAGCCGGCGGCGCGCAGATGGTGAGCATAGGTCGGAATTGAGGAGGCGAACTCAGCGGCGTTGTCGTAGACTTGGGTGCGCGACGGCAATTGGCCGCTCATGAAGGCGGCGCGCCCCGGCGCGCAAAGCGGCGAGGGCGTATAATTGTTCCGGAAACGTGCCGCGCGCGCGGCCAGCTCCTTGAGATGCGGCGCGTGCAGGAAGTCCGCCGGTCCGTTCGGAAACAGCGTGCCGTTGAGCTGATCGACCATGACGATCAGGATGTTGGGTCGTCTTTGTGTCACTGAGGCTGTCACTGTGTCTGTCGCCCGCCGAGTTTGATTTCGAGATAATCTTCGACCAGCGCGATCGCGGTTTGAGCATCCGGCACGCCGTCCTTCAGCGCGCGCCTGATGTACAGCCCGTCGATCATCGCCGCGACCGCTTCCGCCGCGCGGTCGGCCTCGTTGCGCGGCAGTATGCCGGTCAGTCCGCTCATCAGGTTCGAGTGCAGCCGCCGCGCATAGACCCTGAGCAGCCTGCGCAGGGCCGATGATTTCTGTGCCTCGACATAAAAGGCGAGCCAGGCCGCGATGGTTTCCGGCCGGAACTGGATGTCGGAGAAGTTGACGGCGACCACCGCCGAGACGCGTTCGCGCGGCGAGCCGGTGGATTGCAGGGCGCGCCGCATGTCGATGGTCAGCTCGGCCAGTATGTGCCGCATCGTCGCCAGCAGCAGTTCGTCCTTGGCGCCGAAATAGTGGTGGGCAAGGGCCGACGACACGCCCGCCCGTCCGGCGATCTCCGACATAGTCACATCAAGCGAGCCGCGCTCGCCGATCGCCGAGATCGTCGCGTCGATGAGCGCCTTGCGGCGCAACGGTTCCATTCCGACTTTCGGCATTGGGGAGATCCAGATCAAAACCGAGATTATTTTTTATTGACGGATCAATCAATAAAAAACTCGCGCTCGGATCAACCGATCGTGTCGCTCTGGCCCATCCCTTGGACTGGAAAACGGTTCACTGTTGAACAATATTAGAGGCTGATGCCGCGCTATGACATGTTAGGCTTGCGGCGAACGGAGGTTGCCATGACCGCATGCATCGTCGGCTGGGCGCATTCGCGCTTCGGCAAGCTTGAAGCCGAGACGCTCGAGGGCCTGATCACAAAGGTCGCGGTCGACGCGCTCGACCATGCCGGCATTGGCCCGGACGAGGTCGACGAGATCGTGCTCGGCCATTTCAACGCCGGCTTCTCCCCTCAGGATTTTACCGCCAGCCTGGTGCTGCAGGCCGATGACCGGCTGCGCTTCAAGCCGGCGACGCGGGTCGAGAACGCCTGCGCCACGGGTTCGGCAGCGGTCCGCCAAGGCATCCGCGCCATCGACGCCAATGCCGCCCGCATCGTGCTGGTGGTCGGTGCCGAGCAGATGACGACGACCCCCGGCCCCGAGATCGGCAAGAACCTGCTCAAGGCTTCCTATCTGCCGGAGGAGGGCGACACGCCGGCCGGTTTCGCCGGCGTCTTCGGCAAGATCGCGCAGGCCTATTTCCAGCGTTATGGCGACCAGTCGGACGCGCTGGCGATGATCGCCGCCAAGAACCACAAGAACGGCGTCGACAATCCGTACGCGCAGATCCGCAAGGATTTCGGTTACGAATTCTGCCGCCAGGAAAGCGAGAAGAACCCCTTCGTCGCCGGTCCGCTGAAGCGCACCGATTGCTCCCTGGTTTCCGATGGCGCCGCCGCTCTTGTGCTCACCGACACCTCGACGGCGCTGAAGATGCGCCGCGCCGTCGCCTTCCGCGCCAACGAGCATGTCCAGGATTTCCTGCCGATGTCGAAGCGTGACATCCTGTCTTTCGAAGGCTGCGAGCAGGCCTGGAACCAGGCTTTGAAGAAGGCCGGCGTGACGCTCGACGACCTCTCCTTCGTCGAGACGCATGACTGCTTCACCATTGCCGAACTCATCGAATATGAGGCGATGGGCCTGGCCAAGCCGGGCGAGGGCGCCAGGCTGGCGCTGGACGGCACGACGGCAAAAGACGGCAGGCTCCCGGTCAATCCTTCGGGCGGGCTGAAGGCCAAGGGCCATCCGATCGGCGCCACCGGTGTGTCGATGCATGTGCTGACCGCCATGCAGTTGACCGGCGAAGCAGACGGCATCCAGGTGCCGGACGCAAAGCTTGGCGGCATCTTCAACATGGGTGGCGCTGCCGTCGCCAACTACGTTTCCATCGTCGACCGGATCAGGTAGAAGCGGCCCGTATATTTCGGGGTGGTGATGACAAATCCGGTTCTGGTCGAAGTCTTGCGCGGCGCGATCGTCGAGAGCGCCCATCGCGGCGCTGTCGCAATCTTCGACGGTGACGGCAAGCCTGTCCTGGAGATCGGCGATACGGCGCGGCCGGTGTTTCCTCGCTCGGCGGTCAAGGCGATCCAGGCGCTGCCGCTGGTTGAAACGGGTGCTGCCGATGCGTACGGCTTGGGCGACCGCGAACTGGCGCTGGCCTGCGCTTCGCATTCGGGCGAACCCGCGCATGTCGAACTGGCGCAGGCGATGCTGGCCAAGGCCGGGCTCGACAAGTCGGCGCTGGAATGCGGCGCGCATTGGCCGTCGAGCCACGACGCGACGATCGCACTGGCCCGCACAGGCGTCTCGCCGAACGCACTGCACAATAATTGCTCGGGCAAGCATTCCGGATTTCTCTGCACCTGCGTGCACTCAGGGATTGCCCACCAAGGCTACGTCAAGGCAGGCCATGGTTTGCAGGAGATGGTGCGCGACGCCATGCAGGCGGTGACCGGCGCTGCCCACGATGCGGATCACCGGGCAACCGATGGCTGCTCGATCCCCACCTATGCCGTGCCGCTGAAAAGTTTTGCCCTTGGCTTTGCCCGCATGGCGACGGGCAGGAGCTTTGGCCCTGAGCGCGCCAAGGCGGCCAAACGCCTGCTGTCTGCCTGTATGGCCGAGCCTTTCCTGGTCGCCGGCACCGGCAAAGTGGATGTGGCGCTGATGCAGGCCGCGCCCGGCCGCATATTCGTCAAGACGGGCGCCGAGGGTGTCTATTGCGCTGCCGTTCCGGAGCTTGGCCTCGGCATCGCGCTAAAATGTGATGACGGCGCCGGCCGCGCCGCCGAGGTGATGATTGCCACTGTGCTGGCAAAACTTCTCAGCGCCGACGGCGCACTGGCGGCGAACCTTCTGGAGCGGGCCAATCCGCCGATCGAAAGCCGCATCGGCGCCAAGGTCGGCTCGCTGCGGCCGACGACGGCGCTCAGCTGACCCTGTTTCGCTCGACCGTCAGATGCGCATAGCCGCTTACGCTTGACCGCGCGAGGTCGCCGGTCGCCGGTTCGGCCCAGCGCTGGCCGATGATGGCGCCGTTCTTGGCGCCGTCGATGACGTTGTCGGAAATGATGGCGTTTCCAGCGCCTTCTACCACAGTGACGGCGATGCCGGTTCCGGCCTGACGGATGATGTTTCCCGTCGCCACAACATTGCGCATATAAGCGCCCCAGCCGATCTGCATGCCGTAGAGCGGCGCGTTCTCGATGACATTGCCCGAGACGGTGGTGTCGGCCTCGACGCTGATACCGACGCCGAAGCCCGGCGCGTCGGCGGGGTAGGGGCCGGTGGTCGAGAGGTTGCGCACGATGTTGTTTGAGCAGACACCCATACGGCCGCCGTCGTTGAAATTGACGATCGAGATGCCGTTAGCGGCACCATCGACGATGTTGTTGCCGATGATGGCGCCTTCGAAGGAGAATTCGGAATAGAGCGCGGTTTCGCCCGACCGCGAGCAGGTGTTGCCGGTCATCTGCAGATTGCTGGAACTGTTGGCGCGGATCGCCGAGAAGGCGCAGTCCGAGACGATGTTGCCGGTGACCGAGACATTGCCGGCACGGAAGGCGTTGATGCCATTGCCGTTCTGCCCGGTGCCGCCGCCGCGCGCGCCGATCCGCTGCACGCGGTTGCCGCTGACGATCGTGCCGTCCTCGGCCTGCTGCCAGCGATGCACAAGAATGCCGCCATTGCCACAGTCGGATACGGTGTTGTCGGATATCGCCAGGCCAGCGGCCTCGACGGAGTAGATGCCGGCGTCCGCAGCCCCCGAAATCTCGGACCGCTCGATGCGGCCCGACGCATGCTCCAGCGCCAGCCCATGCTTGCCGCTGCCGGTGATCGTGCAATTGTCGATGACGAGATGGGCGACGCGGCGCAGGTCGAGCAGGCCTTGCGCATCGTCGGCCAACCCGCCGTTGGCGCCGTCGAAGACCAATGCGGTGAACTCTATATGCTCGGCCTGTTCGGCCGTCAGCAAATGGCCATTGCCGCCATAGAGGATGCGCGAGGCGCCCGGCACGCCCGAAAGCCTGACGCGGGCGGGCAGAGTCAGGTTGGACACGACATAGGTGCCCGGCGGCAGGAACACCGGCGCATTGCGCTGGCTTGCCTCGGCTAGCATCGTGGCGAAGGCCTTGCTCTGGTCGTCCGGTGCGTCCGGCTCCACGCCAAGCTCGGCGGCATTGATCGAGCCAAGCGCTGCCGTCTTCGCCAAGGCGTTGTCCAGCGAAACGCCGAGCACCGCAAAGCCGACAGTCCCCTTGAGAAGCGTTCGTCTGTTCAACATCGGCACAGATCCCTGCGATGAAATGGTTCTTCGCAGGAATTGGGCCAGCCGCATAGGTCTCCGCTCGGCGATAGTCCGGCCAATGACCGGGTCCGGCAAGTGGCTTGTACAGTCGCCGAAGCGGGCCTAAGTTTATCCGATGAGCAGGGCTTTTACCCGCGAGGAAGACAGCGAAAACGCCATTGCCGGCATCGGCGAGCGGCCGATCAGCCAACACCGCAATCTGGTGACGGAGCGCGGCCTGGCGATGATCGAGGACAATCTGGCCGATCTGCGCGACATTTTGGCGAAAGCCGAGCGAAAAGCCGATCGCGAGCGCATTGCCGTCGTCTCGCGCGACCTGCGCTACTGGACAGCGCGCCGCGAAAGCGCCGAGCTTTCCGTGCCGGAACCGGGCAGCGACCAGGTGCGCTTCGGCATGGGTGTCACGCTGGAAAGCGATGACCGCAAGAAAGTGCACTGGAAGATCGTCGGCGAGGACGAGGCCGACCCCTCAAAGGGCAGCATCTCACACGTCTCGCCAATGGCCGTGGCGCTGTTCGGCAAGAAGGTCGGCGACGTCGCAAGCGTCAACGGCAAGGAATGGGAAATCGTCAAGCTGTCGGACGCCTGACGCCAGCTCACCCTATTTGCACAGCCAGCTTTCGCAACCCGGGCTCATACTTGTCCATGACATCGCGAGCAGCACGCATTTGCCGTTCGACGTCGTCACACGGCACCGGCCTTAGGATGATGCCGTCGTCGGTTTCGATGATCTGGAGTTCATCGCCCACTTGCAGGCTCAAGCTGTCGAGCGTTTCCCGCGGCAGGATTACAACGCCCGATCCGTCCTCAAGTCCGTGAATGATGGTGTTCATAGCTATACCATAGGTTGCGCCCGATACTGTAACGCAACTTTGATAAGCAGTGCAACTGTTTTCCATCAGCTCGCCAGCAGCCGGTCCAGCAACCGATCCGCAGCCTCCGGAATAACCGTGCCTGGCGGGAAGATCTCCGCGGCGCCAGCTTCCAGCACCGCGTCATAGTCCTGCGGCGGGATGACGCCGCCGGCGACGATCAGTATGTCGGCGTGGCCGAGTTTCTTCAGCGCATCACGCAATTCGGGGATCAGTGTCAGGTGCCCCGCCGCCAGGGACGAGGCGCCGATGATATGGACGTCCTGCGCCACCGCCAGCCTGGCGATCTCCTCGGGTGTCTGGAACATCGCGCCGACCGTCACGTCGAAGCCGAGATCGGCGAAGGCCGTGGCGATCACCTTCTGGCCACGGTCGTGGCCGTCCTGTCCCATCTTTGCGACCAGGATGCGCGGCTTGCCGCCGGACTTCTTCTCGAAAGCTTCGAGCTTCTCCAGCAATCGGTCGACCGTCAGATTGTCGCCGAGCGCATTGCGATAAACGCCGGAGATCGTTTGCACCGAGGCGACGTGACGGCCAAAGACTTTTTCGAGCGCCAGCGAGATCTCGCCGACCGTGGCATTGGCGCGCGCGGCGCGGATGGCAAATTCCAGCAGGTTTTCGTTACCCTGCGCAGCGCGGGTCAGCGCATCGAGCGCGCTCTCGACCGCGCCGACATTGCGCGTGCCTTTCAGGTTCTGCAGCTTCGACAATTGCCGGGCCTTGACCTCGGCATTGTCGATCTTCAGCACGTCGACGTCGATGTCGTTCTCGGGGCGATGCGCGTTTACGCCAACCAGTATCTGCTCGCCGGAATCGATACGCGCCTGCGTGCGCGCCGCCGCTTCCTCGATGCGAAGTTTTGGAATGCCCTGTTCGGTTGCTGCCGCCATGCCGCCAAGCGCCTCGACCTCTTCGATATGGGCGAGCGCACGCGCCGCCAGATCGTGCGTCAGCCGTTCGATATAGGCCGAGCCGCCCCACGGATCGATGATGCGGGTGGTGCCGGATTCCTTCTGCAGGATCAACTGCGTGTTGCGGGCGATGCGCGCCGAGTGGTCGGTCGGCAGCGCCATCGCCTCGTCGAAGGAGTTGGTGTGCAGCGACTGGGTATGTCCCTGCGTCGCCGCCATCGCCTCGATCATGGTGCGGGTGATGTTGTTGTAGGGGTCCTGCGCCGTCAGCGACCAGCCGGAGGTCTGGCAATGGGTGCGCAGCGACAGCGAGCGTTCGTCGTTCGGTGCAAAATTCTTCTGCATCAGGGTCGCCCACAACAGGCGCGCCGCGCGGAGCTTGGCGATCTCCATGAAGAAGTTCATGCCGATCGCCCAGAAGAAGGAAAGCCGCGGGGCGAAACGGTCGATGTCGAGCCCGGCGGCGACGCCGGCGCGGGCATATTCGATGCCGTCGGCGATGGTGTAGGCGAGCTCCAGGTCCGCGGTCGCGCCGGCCTCCTGCATGTGATAGCCGGAGATCGAGATCGAATTGAACTTCGGCATGTGCTGGGAGGTATAGGAGAAGATGTCCGACACGATCCGCATCGAGGGCTTCGGCGGATAGATGTAGGTGTTGCGGACCATGAACTCCTTCAGAATGTCGTTCTGAATGGTGCCGGCGAGATCCTTCTGAGCAACGCCCTGTTCTTCGGCCGCGACGATATAGAGCGCCATGATCGGCAGCACCGCGCCGTTCATGGTCATCGACACCGTCATCTCGCCCAGCGGAATGCCGTCGAACAATTGCCGCATGTCGAGGATGGAATCGATGGCCACGCCCGCCATGCCGACATCGCCGGCAACGCGCGGATGGTCGCTGTCATAGCCGCGATGGGTGGGCAGATCGAAAGCGACCGAAAGGCCCTTTTGGCCGGCGGCGAGATTGCGCCGGTAGAAGGCGTTGGATTCCTCGGCCGTCGAGAAGCCGGCATATTGCCGGATCGTCCACGGCTGCTGGACATACATGGTCGGGTAGGGACCGCGCACGAAGGGCGGCATTCCCGGATAGGTGTCGAGATGCGGCAGCCCCTTGAGATCGCCCTGGCTGTAGAGATGCTTGACGGCAATACCTTCCGGCGTCAGCCGCTGGCCCTTGACCTCGACCGGCGCGCGCCGTGGCGCCGACCAGCCAATGTGGCTGAAATCCGGGATCACTGTGCGGCTCCGATTGCCTGGTCGATGCGGACCGGAAACAGCGCCTCGCACACCGCCACGCCCTCTGTGAAAGGCGGCCGCCGCTCAGCCGCCAGCGTCTCGACCGGGGCATCGTTTTTCAGCGGGTAAAGCGTGGTGCCGATGATTGCCCGTTCACCCGACCGGTAGGCCTCGGCGCGGCGCTCGGATGCTGCCTTGACGCGCTTCTGGATATGCCCTTGCTGCAGGCTTGCCAGAACGCCGCCTTCCGCTTCGATCCGCTGGAACTCTTCCCACGCCGCTTCGCACAGGCCCAGGGTCAGCGCCTCGACTGCGCCCGACCCAAATGCTGGGTCGGCGACATGGTCGATATGGCTTTCATTGGCCATGATCAACTGCGCATTGCGGGCGATGCGGCGGGCAAAGCCGGCCGGCAGCCCGAGGGCGATGGTGTGTGGCAGGATGGAGATCGAGTCCGCGCCGCCTGCTGCCGCTGCAAAGCTGGCGATGGTGGTGCGCAGGATGTTGGTTTCGGGATCCGCCGCCGTCATCATGCGGAACGACGTCTCGGCATGGATGTTGGCTGTCGATGCCGGGATGGAACAGGTTTCCTGGATGCGCGCCCACAGCCTGCGCAAGGCCCGGACCTTGGCCATCGACAGGAACTGGTCCTGGTCGACGCTCAGCGCAAAGCCGATATGGGGAGCGGCATAGACAAGCGGCTGGCGCGCATCCTCGAACATCCTGAGGTATGACACGGCGGAAGCGAGCATGGTGCCGAGTTCCTGCGCTTCCGTGGCGCCGGCATTGTGGAACACCCGCCCGTCGGCCTCCAGCAGCACACCCGGCACGCCCAGCGAGAAGAAATGCGCCAGCGATTGCGGCATCGATGCCTGCAACGCCTCGATCGACATGCGCAGCCGGCCGGTTCCGGCAAAGATTGCCGCCGGGTCGATGCCGAAGGAGAGGTTCAGCTTTGCCGGGTCGGAGCGGCGCTTGCTCAGGAACGCCACCAGCCAGTCGGCGACGGCACGGCTCCAGGGATGGGCGTCGATGCGGATCTGCGTGCGGTTGAGCGGTACGCCATCCAGCACCGTTTCCAGCGCCTGCGCCGTCCTTGGCAGGCCATAGCCGAACGCATTCGGAGCACCCTCGAAGACAAGCGACAATCCCGTCGCGCCTTGTGCCACATCGTCCAGGGCCTGCGCCTTGGCGCGGCCGATATCGGGATCGTCAATGCGCTGGCTGACGATCCAGGGCAATTTGGGGTTGGCGCGCACAAGCGGCTCGGCGCCGGCGGCGCGATCGTAGAGCGGTTCGATGCGAATCTGATCGTCGGTATGCGAGACCAGTTTTTCCTCGAAGGAGGCGCCGGCGAGCGCCTTTTCGGCCAAGGCCAGCCAACGCTGGCGCTCGACGTCAGCGGGTTCGATGCTCCTGGTCAAGGCTCCGGCGCCCATCCATGTTCCTCGTTTTTATGCGGCCGCACCAGCGTCAGCCGTCCAGTCTACGGTTCCCTGCCAGATATCGCAATGCAATGCGCTTGCGCGGTTGGGATTCGCTTCCCTGACATAGGGCAGCCTGCGTGGACGAACCATGGAACGATTGCCAAACAGCGGCAAAATCCGCAAGTTCCAAAAACCGATTTGGAGGATTGGTTCAATTTAGACGATTGGCCCAATCTGGATGAATAGCCAACTGGATGGATAGCCCAATTGGAGAATAGCATTGTCGCTGCGCAATGGCCTGACTATACCCTGCGGCACGGCCACAGGCTTTTAACA
This sequence comes from Mesorhizobium sp. M0802, assembly GCF_040320115.1. Classification (NCBI taxonomy): domain Bacteria; kingdom Pseudomonadati; phylum Pseudomonadota; class Alphaproteobacteria; order Hyphomicrobiales; family Phyllobacteriaceae; genus Mesorhizobium; species Mesorhizobium sp. M0802. The sequence continues at coordinate 152,985 of NZ_JAMYOY010000011.1, read as the reverse complement.
CATCAGTTTGCGGAGACATGGTCATATGGCTGACGACACCAGCATTTTCCTCGGCGCCAGCCGCAAGCCCGACGACAGCTATCAGCGCGCCGAACAGCTCTTGCTGCAATATGGGAACCGCCATGGCCTGATCACCGGCGCCACCGGCACCGGCAAGACAGTCAGCCTGCAGATCCTGGCCGAGGGGTTTTCCAATGCCGGCGTGCCTGTGTTCTGCGCCGATATCAAGGGCGACCTGTCCGGCATTGCCATGATGGGCAAGGCGCAGGATTTCCTGGTCAAGCGGGCCGAGCAGGTCAAGCTCGACCCTTACGACTTCCAGGAATTCCCGGTCATCTTCTGGGACCTGTTCGGCGAGCAGGGCCATCCGATCCGCGCCACCGTCTCGGAAATGGGGCCGCTGCTTCTGTCGCGGCTGATGAACCTCTCCGAAGCGCAGGAAGGCATCATGAACATCGCCTTCCGCATCGCCGATGAGGATGGCCTGCTGCTGCTCGACATGAAGGATCTGCAAGCACTGCTGGCCAACATCGCAGCGCGCGCCGACGAGATCAGCTCGCGCTACGGCAATGTCACCAAGCCGTCGGTCGGCGCAATCCAGCGCACGCTTCTGGTGCTGGAACAGCAGGGCGCGGCGCATTTCTTCGGCGAACCGGCTTTGCGCATCGCCGACATCATGCGCACCACCCGCGACGGCCGCGGCGCCATCAGCGTGCTCGCTGCCGACAGATTGATGATGAACCCCAGGCTCTACGCCACCTTCCTGCTCTGGCTGATGTCGGAGCTGTTCGAGGAATTGCCCGAGGTCGGCGATCCCGAAAGGCCGAAGCTGGTGTTCTTCTTCGACGAGGCGCATCTGCTTTTCGACGAGGCGCCGAAGGTGCTGATCGACCGCGTCGAGCAGGTGGTTCGCTTGATCCGTTCGAAAGGCGTCGGTGTCTATTTCGTCACGCAGAACCCTTTGGACATCCCTGAAAAGGTTCTCGCCCAGCTCGGCAACCGTGTGCAGCACGCGCTGCGCGCCTATACGCCGCGTGAGCAGCAGGCGGTCAAGACCGCCGCCGACACCTTCCGGCCCAATCCCGATTTCGACTGCGCCACTGCCATCACCCAGCTCGGCACCGGCGAGGCGCTGGTCTCGACGCTGGAGGTCAAGGGCGTGCCGTCCATGGTGCAGCGGACATTGATCCGGCCGCCATCGTCTAGGCTTGGCCCGATCACAGCGGACGAGCGCCGCAAGCTGATCGACCAGAGCCCGGTCGCCGGCCAGTACGACCAGACCATCGACCGCGAATCGGCCTTCGAGATGCTGCAGAAGAAAGCCAGGGATGCGCAGGACGAGCAGGCGCAGCAGGCCGACAGCGGGCGCTCGCGCTGGACCATTCCGGGCTTCGGCAATGACGATCCGCCGCCGCAGCAATCAGGCGGTCGCCGCGCCCCGGCGCCGCGCCCGTCCAACCGCCAGACGGTGGCCGAAGCCGCGATCAAAGCGGTGGTGCGCTCGGTCGGCTCGTCGGTCGGCCGCGCGATCGTGCGCGGGATTCTGGGCAGCCTGTCCAGGGGGCGGTGAAAAGTGTCAGCCAGCCCGCCTCGGACATGATCAGCGGCCAAAATATCGCTATCGACGGCGGTTGGTGAGGGGTGGCCGGCCTCCTGGAACTGCGCGACGACCGCGCCCGTCTGGTCCTGGCGCCGCAAAAGGGCGCGGCGATCGCCCGCTTCGACGCACTGGTCTGCGGCGCAACGGTGCCGCTGCTCCGCCCCGACGATGGCACCGGCGCCTCCGGCTGCCAGCTTCTGGTTCCCTGGTCGAACCGCATCTCGGGCGGCGGTTTCGCCTTCGACGGCCGCTTCCATGCGGTCGAGCCGAATGTGCCGGGGGAGGCCTTTCCAATCCATGGCGACGGCTTCCAGAGGGAGTGGCGGATTGCCAGCCATAGCGCCACCGAGGCTGAACTGGTCCTCGACGCCGGTGAAATCGGCCCCTACCGATATACGGCGCGGGTCGCCTATGCGCTGCATGACGGAGCCCTGCATGCCACGCTCACCGTGGAGAATCGCACCGGCATTCGCCTGCCTTACGGACTCGGTTTTCATCCCTGGTTCCCGCGCAGCGCCGGAACGACGCTCGAGGCGAAGGCGGCGCGGGTCTGGCTGGAGGACAAGCATCATCTGCCGGTCGGCCTGGCGCCGGTGGCCGATTACCCCGCGTGGAATTTCTCGAACGCCTCCCTGCTGCCGCGAAGCTGGGTCAACAACGCCTTCGACGGCTGGGACCGCCGCGCCAGGATCACCCGGCCCGAGGACAGGATCGCCATCTCGCTCACGGCCTCGCCGCCGCTCGACGTCTTTATCCTCTATTCGCCGTCGATTGATGCGGATTTCTTCTGCTTCGAGCCGGTGTCGCATACCGTCGATGCGCATCACGGCGAAGGGCTGACCCCGCTTGAGCACGGCGCTACGCTGAGTGCAAACATGCGCCTCGATTGGCATTCCACCACTTCGCTCTGATGCGTCATGTGCACACCCACTCGCGGATCTTGCATTTCTGTCCGCTCCGCTCGCACGCCTGCAGTGTCAGGTCTTCGGCATCCCGGCGTGTTTGCGCCGTCTCGGCGCCCCAACTGGTCAGCCGCCCTTCCGGCTTCTCGCCTACGGCGAGGGCGCCGCAATGCTTGTAGGGAAAGCCGGTATTGTCGTCGTCGTCCCAATGGCGATGATTGCGGAATACGCTGACCACGGCGCAGCTGCCGCCGCCGGCGTTCTGGCAATGCTTCAGCGCGATGTCCATCGCCTCCTGCCGCTTGTCGGCGCCCCAAAAGAAGCCGTGCTTCTCGTCGGGGCTCGAATAGGCGATCGCCGCCCAGATGCCTCTCTCCTCCTGGGCCGGCGGCTCGGGCACGTCCGCCGCCGGGGCGAGGTCCGCCGCGCCCAGCCGCCCGGCGCAAAGCAACAGCATGCCGACCGCCGCAATGGCGGAATTAACCCTCATTGTACGCCTCCTTGTTTTCCTGCTGCCGAGGCCACGGAAATGACGACGCAGCTGTTGCCGGTTGGCAGCAGCATCGCGTTGCCCCCTCCATTGGCCAGTTCGTAGACGCTGATTTGTCCAAGATTGTTGGCGAGCTTGCTGTCTTTCGGAAGCAGGGCCGGAACATCGGCGCAATTGGCCGCGAATGGCGCCACCCTGACCATCGTACCTTCGCAAACGGATGCGGTGGGTGCCGCGAACACCAGGCCTGCCGCCGGGCCGCTGTAGCCCTGTGTGGCGTAGTTCATGCCGACCAGGGCTTCCACGAGGTGTTTGTCGGGGGCCTCGTTGTTCCAGATCGACTGGACGCTGTACGTCGTGCCGGTCGTCAGCATCTGCCCAAGGGCTGGGAAAATGTTGGAACAAGACTGCAATCCTGCCTCTTTGGCGTGTTGCAGAAATGGCGTTTCGGCCAGGGCCGGATTGGGCTGGTTGGTCTCCGCGACCGCCGGCTGCGGCAATAGATTGCGGACCAGGTCGTAGCGCATGGCCGCGAAGCCGGCCGTGGCGACGACGGCAATGGCGAGCAACGAGAAGACAGCGGTCTTCGCCCGGCTTCGTTGCGGTCTGCTCCGGTCTTCGATGCCGACCCGGACAGCATCCTTTCCCTGGTTGCGGGACATTATGCGGTCATGGATCGATTGCTGGTTCATCGCGATTGCCTCGTCAATTGATCGCCGCAACGGCCGCGGCCAAGCCCTTGAGGGTCGCGGTTACGTTGATCGTCCTGCCATCCGTGGTCGGGAAGGAGATGACGGATGCCGCGGCCTTCGAAATCTGTTCGCGCATGATCGGACCAACCGGCAGCATGCCGACGCAGACGGCCTGATTGCATCCGTCGAGTTGAATTTTTATCGGCTCCTTGCGCCCCTCGAATGTCAGCGAGACAGGAGCGTCGCTCTTGGCGATCGGCGGGGCGCGCAAGATCATGTAGGGGTTGCCTTCCTTGGTGGCGGCAAGCGACCAGCTGAACGCAACCTGTCCTGCCTGGTCCTCGATGATCTGGGTGACATTGCAGACCTTTTGGCGCGCCTTCAGGTTCTCGTCGCAGATCAGCGTCCAGTTCTCGAACGGACGGGTGGTCCGTTGATATTCGCCAAGCTTCGCATCCGCAGGGATCGCTACGTCGGAAGGTTTTACCCTGTAGCCGGAAGGGATCGCTTCCTGCCCGGCCGCTAACGGGCCGGACAGGAGCATTGACGTCATGGACGTCGCGACAGCAAGGACTGCCTGCCTGATCATGGCCGGGCTCTAGTTCAGCGTAAGGCTGACGCCCGCGCCGACGCCCCAGTGCCCGCCTGCCGTCGTGCCGGACAGGTTCGCTCGAACACGTCCTTCCTCGCTGGTGTAGCCGGCGCCGAAGGCCAGGGCGCCTTCACCGCGCCAATAGCCTCCGCCGGCGGCCACGCTCAGCTTGCCGGGACGATCGTCGTAGCGCAGCGAGCCGGCCGCCAGGCCGATTGCCGCAGCCTGGCGCGCCTCGCCCCTGACCTCTCCCATGTCCATGTTGAGCTGGCTGAGTTTGGAGTCCGCATACGCATTGGCTTGCTGCAGCGTGGTGGCCGCCACCTGGTTGGTGTAGTTCTTCGAATTGTCCAGGTTCAATGCTAACCCGCTGTTGAACTGCTGAACATTGACCGCATCGGTGTTGGCAACGCCCGGCCCGACATTGTGGATGACCACCGGCGTGTTGGGATCGCCGCCGGCAAGCGTTATCGAGTTGGACTTGTTCCCGTTCCCGTCCTTGTCGTACTGGACGGCGAACTGGTTGAGGTCGCCGACGCTACCCTGCATGGCTTCGACCGCCTGATTGGTGGCGAAGAGCTGGCTGCCGTTGATGGCGTCGGTGGAGGTGCCGCTGATCCGGCCCGCCGCGACATTGGTGACGGTGCGCTCGTTGCCGACGGTGCCGACGCTGACCGTGCTCGTCGGAGCTGTTCCGGCGAAGGTATAGGCAACGCCGTTGATCGTGGTGCCGGTGGTGGCGACCGCCGCCGCCGTCGTCGAGCCCGCGCCGAGCGCGACGCTGCCCGGCTCGTTGGCCTTTGCGCCGGCGCCGAGCGCCACGGCCTGCGCTCCGTTGGTGGTCGCGTTGGTGCCGAGCGCGATGCTGTCGGCCTGGTTGACCGTCGAATTCTGGCCGATCGCGATGCCTCCCGGCGCCGTCTGCTGCACGATGGCGCCATTGCCGATGCCGATGCCGTTGTCGCCATTGACGGTGGTGCGCGGACCGACCGCAACCGAATCGACGCCGACCGCAAGCGAATCCGCGGCCGTCGAATTGGCGTGGAAGTACAGGCTCCCCGTCACCGCGAACGAGCTCAGCGCGCCCTTCAACTGGCGAAGCGTGACCGCGTCCTGGTCCTGCGTGCCGTCGGCCACGTTGATGATCTGGCGATAGGAGGTGGAGGTGCCGACCGAGACGGCGCCGAGCAGGCTCATGTCCGCGGTGTTGTAGGGAATGAGGCCGGTGCCGGAGAGGATCGATCCCGATACGGGTGCGACCGCCCGATCCGAAACCGAGCCGGCGCCGAGCGCCACGCCGCCGATGACGCTGGCCTGGGTGTCGCGGCCGAGCGCCAGCGCATTGTCGGCGCTCGCGGTCGCCTGGTAGCCGAGGGCGGACGAGCCGATCCCTTGCGCGAAGGAGTCGGCGACGGCGAGCGTCCGGTCGTTGGTGCGCACATAGCGTATGCCGTCGCCATTGGCGTCGGTGTAGGCCAGCGAGGTGTCGCCGGTAATGTTGCTGATCGAATTGCCGAGATTGGTTATGTCAGCCGTGTTGGCGGCAATGTCGGTCGTGTTCTGCGTCACCTGCTGGTTGGTCGCAAACAGCTGCGAACCATTGACCGCATCGGTCGAGGAGCCGCTCAACTGCCCGGCCGCGACGTTCTGGATCTGGCGTTCGGCGCCCACCGAGCCGACCGAGAATGCACCCGCGGGCGTTGCGCCGGCGAAGGTGTAGGCAACGCCGCCGATCGTGGTGCCGCCGACAGCCGTCGTCACGGTCGACACCGCATTCGCGCCGATCGCCACGTCGCCGGCATTGTTGGCGACCGCGTTCGGGCCGATGGCAACGGAATCCGTCCCCAGCGCCTGCGAATCCGCCAGCGTCGAATTGGCGTGGAAATACTTGATGCCGCCGCCCGTGCTGATGCTGTTGATCGTGTTGCCGAGATTGGTGATGTCGGCGGTGTTGGCGGCGATGTCGGTCGTATTCTGCGTCACCTGCTGGTTGGTGGCGAAGAGCTGCGAGCCGTTGATCGCGTCGGTCGACGAATTGCTGAGCCGGCCCGCCGCGACATTGGTGATGGTGCGTTCCGCTCCGACCGCGCCGACGCTGACGGTGCTTGCCGGCGTCGTGCCGGCGAAGTTGTAGGCGACGCCGCCGATCGTCGTGCCGGCGGTGCCGACCGCCGCGGCGGTTACCGAGCCCGAGCCGAGCGCCACGTCGCCGGCGTTGCTGGCGTTGGCGAGGGCGCCCAGCGCGATTGCATTCTGGGCGCCGGCATTCGCTCCTACGCCGAGAGCGGTCGCCTGAAAGGCGGTTGCAAACGCGTTCTGGCCGATCGCGGTGCTGGACGTGGCGGTGGCGTTGGCGTTGGCGCCGACTGCGGTGCTGTATTGGCCCGAAGCCTTGGATATGTAGCCCATCGCCGTTGCGTCAAGCGCCGATGCGACGGCGCCGCTGCCGAAGGCCGAGGCGTTGGCATTGGAGGCGCTCGAATTGACACCCGCCGCGATGGCGTTCGTCCCCGTCGCGGTGGAGACCGGTCCGATGGCGACGGAGTCCGTCCCCGTTGCCGACGAATCCGCCGCCGTCGAGTTGGCATGGAAATACTTGATGCCGCCGCCGGTGCTGATGCTGTTGATCGTGTTGCCGAGATTGGTGATGTCGGCGGTGTTGGCGGCGATGGCCGTCGTGTTCTGCGTCACCTGCTGGTTGGTCGCAAACAGCTGCGAGCCGTTGATGGCGTCGGTCGACGAGTTGCTGAGCCGGCCCGCCGCGACATTGGTGATGGTCCGCTCCGCGCCGAGCGTGCCGACGCTGACGGTGCTCGTCGGCGTCGTGCCGGCGAAGCTGTAGGCCGTGCCGCCGATCGTCGTGCCGCTGGTGCCGACCGCCGTCGCGGTGACCGAGCCCGAGCCGAGCGCCACATCGCCGGAGCTTGCCGTCGCCGTCGCGCCATTGCCCAGCGCGACATTGCCTGCAAGGCCGGCTGCACCCGCCGTCGAGCCATTGCCCAGCGCCACGGAGCCTTGCCCGACGGCCTTGTTGTTGTTGCCGATGGCGACCGCGCCGGCGGCCTGGTTGGCCGCGGTGGCGGTTGCCGTGCCGTCGCTGTTGGCGATGTTGTTGGCGCCGCCGGTGAAGGCGCCGGTGCCGCTGGCATAGCTCGGATCGCCGATGGCCACCGCGCCGTTACCGAAAGCGGTGTTGCCGGCGCCGATGGCGACAGCCTTGCCGCCCGTCGCCGTTGCATTCGTGCCCACTGCAACAGCGTCGGCGGAATTGGCGACCGCCGCATTTCCGATCGCCACGGCGTTGGTGGCGCTGGCCTTGGAGCCAATGCCGAGCGCGGTGCTGGCAATCCCGCTGGCGGCGGCGCTGACACCGGCGGCAAGAGAATTGTCTCCCGTCGCATTCGCGCCGGAACCGAACGAGGAGGCGTTTGCGCCGCTGGCAACGGCGGTGTTGCCAATAGCGGTGCTGGCGGAGCCACTCGCAACCGAGGTAGCGCCCATCGCCGTGGCGAAAGCGCCCGAAGACAGCGAATTGGTGCCGATGGCGATGCTGTTGGGCAGGGCAGTGTTGGCCTGAACGCCTGCCTGCGCGCCGACGCCGAATGCGATGGACTGGTTGCCCCAGGCACTGGCGGTGTTGCCCATCGCCGTAGCGCCCGTTCCGGTCGCTTTGGTCAGTACGCCGATTGAGACCGTGTTTTGCTGAGATGCCAGCACATCCGTACCAAGGGCGATGGCGCCCTGCGACAGCGCGCCTGTTCCCACGACGGTGCGCCCGCCAATGTTGATGGAGTTGATGCTGGTCGCGGTCGCCTGGAATCCGATGGCGACGGCATTCTGGTTGCTTGCTACGGCGCTATTACCTTGGGCAATCGAATCCACGCCGGATGCCGTTGCCCCGAACCCGAGCGCGGTGGCGCGCAATCCGGTCGCCCGGGTAACAGGGCCGATCGCCGTCGAGTTGACTCCGTCGGCACGCGCATTATTGCCAAAAGCGGCCGCGCTTGTGGTTGCAACCGAATTGACCCCAATAGCGCTTGCTGCGTCCCCGTTGGCCTTGGCGTTCCCGCCCACGGCGAGGGCGTTGACGCCGGTTGCGCCTGCGAAGACACCTATGCCTATGGAATTGAGGCCATTGACACCCATCGCATAACCGATGGCGATCGTGCCGTCGCCCGTTGCACTGTTGGAACTGCCCAACGCCACGCTGTTGTTGCCATTCGTCGCGGTGCCGTTACCGATGGCGACGGCGTTGCCGCCGGTCGCCGAACCACCGCCAGCCTGGTATTGTGCCTGGGCCGGTGTGGCGATGCCGATCGCGGCGATTGCGGCCAAGCCTCCGATCATGCTGGCCGGGCTCACGCCGCAGGCCAATGCCGAACGCACGCTGGTGCCGACGCCCAACGTCCCCAACCCCAAACCCTTGCGGCGCATTCCAAGCGTACGATGCGCCATGCGCAGGAACGCCATCAGGCGGCGACGAACCGAGCGACTGTCGGCCGCACCCGCGATCCAGTTTCCGACAAATCCAGGAAGAAATTCGATCCTTTCTTGCCCCTCGACGCGTCTGGTCATGCTAGTTTTTCCTCGCAATTGCCGAGGCGCCCTGATGTGCCGCACCATTCGCCTCGGTGGCCAAAAAATCTTCGAAATTGCGCGTCTTCTCCCGCAACGAGAGACCAACCTTCGCGCCTTGTTTTTCAATCAGCTGATAGGCGCTCGCGACCCAAGGCTGCGTCGGTTCTGGAACCGTATGCAGCGCAGCCTCCGTCCGTTCCGGCGGCAGGCTTACCGCCACCAGCGCGCGGCAGAGATCGAAATGAAATCCCGGATCGCCTTCACCACAAGCCGGAGAGGTCAGTCCAAGCACGAAACAGGCCAGGAGATGGTCGAGTTCCGCAGCGCTGATCCGGCTGGCGTATTGGCGTTGCAGTGCAGCCCAGGCCGCTTCGGCCTTAGGCGCGAAGACCTCGATTTCCGCGAATTGAATGTCCATGGGACAATCCGACATGCTGTATCATCTGGTTGCTCCCCCGCCCCAAATGACTTCCATCGCGACCATGAGCACATTCGCGGTGCAGGTATTTTGGAATAATCCGGAATCTTTGTAGGAAAATCCGGTATTTGGTCCCTGCGCGACGACTGTGACTGCTCTGCCACACAACCTTCGACTATACTGAAGATCAATCGAGGTATCGCCGCGGACAATCATGCGCGCCGCAACAAGCGTTAACGTTGCAGCTTCACCTGCCTGGGGGTTCTGTTCCGGTATCTGGACATGGTGACTGTCAAGTGGCTCTGGTCCGAGAATCCACTGAGATGAGCGACTTCCGCAATCGACAGGTCGCTCTCGATGAGAAGTTTTTCGGCGAAATCGAGACGCAGCCGCAGCAGGTATTTGTGCGGCGGCTCGCCAAAGGTCTTGGTGAATGCCAGGATGAAATGGCTCGGCGAAAGGCCACAGAGTGCGGCCAGCTCGGCCACCGCGATCTTGCTGGAAAAATTTACCTCCAGGAATTCGCGCACCCGCCGGGCGCTGCGGTTCGACAGACCGCCCTTTGGGGCTTGTGGCAACTTTCGCGCTCCTGCGTAGTTCCGAAGCAAATGGACGCCGAACATGGTGACCAACGAATCCACATAGAACTCGTTTGGAGTTTCCCGATCCGTCAGTTCCGCCTTCAGCAACTGCGCGAGTTGCAGCGCTTGGAAGTCAACGGTCCCGAACGGCGGCGGTTGAAGCTCGGCATGGCCGGTGTCGAATTCACGCGTTGCCAGCTCGAAGAGACTCTCGGGGGTGAGCGCCACGATTACGCTCTCCGTAGTGGATGACCGGGTCACCTTGCCGCCGAGATCGGCTGGGACGATCATGATCATGCCGACGTCGCCGTCGTATACTTTGTCGCTGCCCAGCGATGCCGCAATCCCTGGTGAGGGTGTAAGCAGAACCGAAGCGAAATGTTCCGCCGCTTTGAATGTGTGTGATCCCGGCCCATGAACGACATGAGCCGCGCCGCCTCGAAACGTGACCAGGTAGCGCCCCGCGCTTTCCGGCATTCCGTCGAAGATGCGACGATCCGCGCGCCGCCGCTCTGTCCCGGCGCTTTCCTGGACGTTGCCTCTATGTTGCATCTTCGTCTCTGCCACTGCTGCGCCGATCAATCCAATCCTGTGCTGTATCGAGGCGCCCAGAATTGACGTTTGCTCCTGGGCGTTCCTTCGAATCCTACAGATGCTGCCTTATATTGCAAAGAAGAATTTGAGCTCAAATGAAAATTTTACCAGGATTTTGACTATAAATTTACAGGTTTGAATTTTGGCCAAGACTACCTGACTATTTTCCGATCTTATCTTACCATTTTTGCCTAGTTATTGTGCATAGTGTGCCGTCACAATCCAGAGTTGTATTCCGAATATAGATCGCGCGGCCATTGACAGAGCTGGTCGACTATCTGTGATTGCCACGGACGATCCAGCAGCAGTTATCGCCCGAACCATGGCTTCTTTCCCTTGTGCTTCTTCATGGCGGTGGCCAAATGGCCTTGATCCGAAAATCCCCGAGGTAAGCGACTTCGGCGATGGCGACCCTCCGGGAGCGATCCAGGGCTGCGGACAGAGCATATCCCGCTCCCCCGCATGGTTGCTCTTCTGGGATTGGCATTTTCGGGGATTGTGTCGAGGGCGTGCCGATCGACCCGATCGGCGCCTGCGCTGCGTTCCTGAACCTCGCCCGCATTTTTCACTCAGCCTTGCCTCAGCCGCTTTGCCAGCGCATCGAAATTCCGTGCCGTGCAAACAGCCAACCCGGAAATCCGGACGGTAATTTGTATCCCCCATAGTCCTGCCCAAAGGCAGCGTAGCGCATCCCGCGGATAGAAAAAACATTGTAAGTGAAGAAAAAAGTTCGCGCGAGAAAAACATGGCCTGGCTTGGCCGGCGCTACCGAACTATCCGGCTCACGCAGGCCTGCTAAAGATCGCCTCGGCGTTTCTCGTACAGATCCCAGGACAGCTCGACCATGGCCAGAAGAACGTCTTCCTGGCTCCACCCGGCGGCAACCGCCGCCTCGACAATTCCGCGGACGAGCGGCAGCAATTGGCGCTCGCATTCGGCCGACAGGTTGGCCTCGGCGCCGTCGGCAGGCGGACTATCGAAATCAAATCCCACCATCGGCGTTCCCCCGCCATCAATGATCTAATGAAATGTATGTCTCTGCAATCATACTCCCGTCTAATATACATCAATCGGAAACGAAACACAGCAGCGTCGAGATTGACAGGGCATGGCCGCCCCGATTGCAGCGGCTCCATGGTTTGTCTGGACGTCTTTTTTGGCCTCCTGTTGCCGGCATTGCATATCTTGGATGCGAACCCCAGGCATTCGCGTGAAGCTATCGGGATCCTGGCGAGCTTTGCCGCATGGAGCGGAACCTGCCGCTTCATGGCATCGATGAAGTCGATCAGGTCACCGGGCCGAGCAGGACCGAGCCATCCGGCACCCCGCCATCGATCGGGATGGCTCTGCGGTTTGCGCTCGCCGCCATCGGCTGGCCGATGTCGGACGTCACGATGACCGGGCTCTTCGACGGCACGCGGTCGTAGAGGTCGATGATGTCCTGATTTATCAGGCGCACGCAGCCTGACGAGACGGATTTGCCGATCGAGTTCCATTCCGGCGAGCCATGCAGGCGGTAGAGCGTGTCGACGTTGTCGTGGAACAGGTAGAGCGCGCGGGCGCCGAGCGGGTTCTTGAGGCCGCCGGGCATGCCGCCGTTCTTGGCGCTGTATTCTTCCAGTTCAGGCTGGCGGGCAACCATCTCATCGGGCGGCGTCCATTTCGGCCATTTCTGCTTCCACTGGACGACGGCGTCTCCCGACCATTCGAAGCCGGCGCGGCCGAGGCCGACGCCGTAACGGATCGCCTGGCCGCCTTCGCGCACCAGATACAGGAAATGGTTGGTCGTATCGACGATGATGGTGCCCGGCCGCTGGCCGGTCGGATCGGGAACGATCTGGCGCAGGAACTGCGGGTCCATCTTCTTGATCGGGATGGCCGGGAGCTCGAACCCGCTGTCGGAAATCGGGCCGTACATCGTCGCATAGTCGCCGAGCGGCGGCTCGTCATAGGTCGGCGGTGGCGGTTCGACCGGCGCCGGCGCCGGTCCGGTGGTGGTGCAGGCGGAGACCGCAATCGAAGCGGCGCCAAGGGCTGCAGCATTCAGAAAGCCGCGACGGCTCAGGCGATAGGGGTCGATTTCGGTCTTCAACATGGTTGCCTTTTTTAAGTCTCGAATCGCAAGAAAGCGTGAATGCCTTCAAGCGGCGCAGTGGTCGGCCTCCCCCAATGCCTGACGCGATAGGCGGTTCCGATTCTGGCCTGAGGGTGGACAAACAAAGGCGAAGCTGTGACCGCTCTGCCACTGTTGCTCGAAGGCAACAGAGGGATCAGCCGCCGGTCAGCAGGCCTTCAAGCGACGGCAGGATCAGCGCCGGCGGGAAATCCCGGTATTCCTCGGGCTGGTTGGCGCGGTTGATCCATACGGTGCGAAAGCCGAATTTAGTGGCGCCGGCGACGTCCCAGCGGTTGGACGACTGGAATGAGACGGCGCCCGGATAGAGTCGCCAGCCCGTCGCCACCATGTCGTAGGTCGACGGGTCGGTCTTGAAGCGCCTGACGGCGTCGACCGAAAAGGTATCGTCCAGCACCTGGTCGAGGGCGGCCGACTTGACCGCCGCTTCCAGCATCTCGGGCGAGCCGTTGGACAGGATTGCGAGCTTGGCGCCGGATGCTTTCAGCGCCTTGAGCACGGCCGGCACTTCCGGATAGCAGTCGAGCCGCCAATAGGCTTCGAGCAGCTTGGCCTTCAGTCCCTTGTCGGCGGAGGGAACCTTGAGCAGGGCGAAATCGAGCGCCTGTTCGGTGAGCTGCCAGAAATCGGCATAGCCGCCCATCAGCGTGCGCACCCAGGAATATTCCAGCTGCTTGGCGCGCCAGATTTCCGAAAGCAGCGGGCCGTCGGGGCCGATCTCGCCGTTATGACGGCGCACGGCTGCGTGCACGTCGAACAACGTGCCATAGGCGTCGAAAACGTAAGCCGCGTAATGCATGGCGACAGTTTTGAGGGCAGGCGGCGCAAGGTGCAAGCATCGATTGTAGTCTTGATCGCTTTCTTGGGGCGCTCTGGCCTCAACAAAAACCGCTCCATGCCGGTTGACGGCGCCGGTCAAAGCATCTTCCAATGCTTGGCACAGGCAGCTTTGAAGCGGAACCGAACAATGACACTGGCGACTGCGGCGCTATCGGCGACATGGACCTTCGTCGACGGCGACTGGTACGAAGGCAACGTCGCCATTCTGGGTCCGCGCAGCCACGCCATGTGGCTCGGCACCAGCGTCTTCGACGGCGCCCGCTGGTTCGAAGGCGTCGCCCCCGATCTTGAGCTGCATGCCGCTAGGGTGAACGCATCGGCGACCGCGCTCGGCCTCGCGCCGTCGATGAGCGCCGATGAGATTGTTGGACTGACCTGGGCCGGGCTGAAGAAGTTCGACGGCAAGACAGCGGTCTACATCAGGCCGATGTACTGGGCCGAGCATGGCGGCTACATGGGCGTGCCGGCCGATCCGGCCTCGACCCGTTTCTGCCTCTGCCTCTACGAATCGCCGATGATCTCGCCGACCGGCTTTTCGATCACCGTGTCGCCGTTCCGGCGGCCGACCATCGAGACCATGCCGACCAATGCCAAGGCCGGCTGCCTCTATCCCAACAATGGCCGCGCCATCCTCGAAGCGAAGGGACGCGGCTTCGACAATGCGCTGGTGCTGGACATGCTGGGCAATGTCGCCGAGACCGGAACCTCGAACATCTTCCTGGTCAAGGACAGCCACGTGTTGACGCCGGCGCCCAACGGCACCTTCCTGTCCGGCATCACCCGCTCGCGCACCATGACGCTGCTTGGCGATTACGGCTTCAAGACCACGGAGAAGATGCTGTCGGTGCGCGACTTTCTCGAAGCCGACGAGATCTTTTCGACCGGAAATCATTCCAAGGTCGTGCCGATCACCCGCATCGAGGACCGCGATCTGCAGCCCGGGCCGGTGGCCAAGAAAGCGCGCGACCTTTATTGGGAATGGGCGCATTCGACTTCCGCCGGTTGAGCCGCTAAAAGGCAATTGGCGCTTCATTCCGGAGTTGTTCCAGATCAATGCAGCCCTATCTTAATCCGGTATCCGCACCGGATTTTTCCATGAGGAGTATGACCGATGGCTTTTGAATTGCCCGCCTTGCCCTACGACTACGAGGCCTTGCAGCCTTACATGTCGAAGGAGACGCTGGAGTATCACCACGACAAGCACCACAAGGCCTATGTCGACAACGGCAACAAGCTGGCCGCCGAAGCGGGCCTTGGCGATCTGTCGGTCGAAGAGGTGGTCAAGCAGTCGTTCGGCAAGAATGCCGGCCTCTTCAACAACGCAGCCCAGCACTACAACCACATCCATTTCTGGAAGTGGATGAAGAAGGGCGGCGGCGGCAACAAGCTTCCGGGCGCCCTGCAGAAAGCTTTCGACGCCGACCTCGGCGGCTACGACAAGTTCAAGGCCGACTTCATCGCCGCCGGCACCACGCAGTTCGGCTCGGGCTGGGCCTGGGTCTCGGTCAAGGACGGCAAGCTGGCGATATCCAAGACGCCGAACGGCGAGAACCCGCTCGTCCATGGCGCATCGCCGATCCTCGGCGTCGATGTCTGGGAACATTCCTATTACATCGACTACCGCAACGCGCGGCCGAAATATCTCGAGGCCTTCGTCGACAGCCTCATTAACTGGGACCATGTCCTTGAAATGTACGAAAAGGCGAAAGCCTGATCGACCCAGAGAAGCCCCGGTACTCCGGGGCTTCTCTTTCTCAGCTGAAGCAGCAGGCACACAAAATTCGGCAGAATCCGGCCGGCGGACAGGGAATAATCCCGGCCCGCCCTCCGTTAACGTTAGGTCGCGACCCCTCATCATCCTGGAGCCAATTGAATGAGAAAGCTTGTTATCGCCATCTCTATGCTCAGCCTCGCCGCCTCGGCGGCTTTTGCCGACCCGATCCTCGACCGACAGGGACTGATGAAGGAACGCGGCAAGATTGTCGGCGGCCTGTCGAAAATCGCCAAGGGCGAGGCAGACTTCGATGCCGCCGCCGTGCTGACGGCGCTGCAGGCGCTGCAAGTCAATGCCGAGAAGTTCGATGTCGACGCGCTGTTCCCGGCCGGCAGCGACAGCGGTGATACCACCGCCTCGCCCAAAATCTGGGAAGACATGGCGGGCTTCAAATCGACCGAGGACAAGTACCTCGCCGACGTCAAGGCCGCAGTCGCCGCCGCACCCGCCGATGTCGATGCGCTGAAGGCGCAGATCGATACGCTCGGCAGTGATTGCGGCACCTGCCACAAGACCTATCGGGTGAAGAAGAGCTGATCCCGGGCAATGCCCTTGTGGAAAAAATTTGTCGGCGCCGCCCTTGTCCTGGGCGTCGTCGGTGCCGGCGCCGGCTGGTTCCTGTCGGCGCCGGTCAAGCTCGACACTGGCACCCTGGCGCAGCTCGGCCCCGGCGACGCCGCCAGGGGGAAGCGCATTTTCAATGCCGGCGGCTGCACCTCCTGTCACGCCAAGCCGGGCTCGCAAGGCGACGGCCGTTTGCAACTGGTCGGCGGCCTCGAGCTCAAGACGCCGTTCGGCACCTTCGTGCCGCCCAACATCTCGCAGGATCCCAAGGACGGCATCGGCGCCTGGACGGTCGAGGACCTTGCCAACGCCATGCTGAAGGGCGTGTCGCCGTCGGGCGAGCATTTCTATCCGGCCTTTCCCTACGCGTCCTACGCCCGCATGAAGCCGGCTGATATTGCCGATCTCTATGCGTTCCTGAAGACGCTGCCGGCGGTGGCCGGCAAGGCGCCGGACAATTCGCTGAGTTTCCCCTTCAACATCCGTCGCGGCCTCGGCCTGTGGAAGCGGCTCTATCTCAGCAAGGAGCCGGTGATTGCCTTTGCCGATGGCACGCCTGATCCGGTACTGGCCGGCCGCTATCTGGTCGAGGGACCCGGCCATTGCGGCGAATGCCACACGCCGCGCGACGTCACCGGCGGCATCAGGAAGAGCCAGTGGCTGGCTGGCGCGGCGGCCGCCGAAGGCAGCGGCATCGTGCCGAACATCACATCGGGCGAGGGCGGGCTCGGTGACTGGTCGGAAGCCGACATCGCCAACTATCTCGAAACCGGTTTTACCCCCGATTTCGACTCGGTAGGCGGCGCCATGGTCGACGTGCAGCGCAACATGGCCGAACTGCCGCCGGGAGATCGCGCGGCAATAGCCGCCTATCTCAAGGCGGTGCCGCCGCATCCCAACGGCTACCCGGTGCGCAGCAAGCCGGCCAAGTGATCCCGGCTACAGGTGGCGATCTACAGGTGGCGATCGCCGAGGAAGTCGAAGCCCGTCTCGAAGAAATGGCTGTAATTGCAGGTCAGTTCCTCGCCGGGTGCGATGTCGCGCAAGGCATAGGTTTCCTCGGGCGAGGAGACATCGCAATTCGGTTCGTCGTCATGGTTCATGTAGCGGGCGTCGTCGGCTTCGAAGACGATGTAGTTCGGATCCCGGCGGTCTGGATAGGAATAACGGTCGAGATAGTTCTTCACCGGGCCGCTCTCGCCTTCATAGGTCTCGACGTCGATGATCCGGTCGAATCTGGGGTCGAGCTTCCAGACCAGCGTGCCCTTGGCAATGTGGTTCCTGGCGAAAACCCCGATGCCCTGGATCGGTGATTTCTCGAGATAGGTGTCGACGAGCAACATAGTGGCCCCTTTGCGTATGTCATGGTCTGGAAGGTGGCGCGCATTGGGTAGCGCGCAGCCATTGCAAATGCGAGTGAAAATGAGCAGCCTGGAATTCAAAAAGTGACGACCGGCGCGCCTCGACGGGCGCGCCTTTCGCATCGACATCAGCGCTGCTGCAAGGCCAGACGGACGCCTAACGCGCAGTAGATGCCGCCAACCACCTTGCCTTGCCATTTCACCACCGACGGATTGCGGCGCAGGAACGTGCCGAGCCGGCCCGCACTCACGGCAAAGACGACTGTGCTGAAAAGGCCGAGCAGAACAAAGATTATGCCCAGCGTCATCAGCTGGAGCATCACCGATCCGTTTTCAGGCCGCACGAACTGGGGCAGGAAGGCGAGGAAGAAAAGCGCCGTCTTTGGATTAAGCACTTCGGTCAGGACAGCTTGACGAAACGCCTTGCTGGCGGAGATCGCGAGTGCGCCGGCAGTAGGGTCGGCCGGTATTCTCTCGATGATTGCGCGGATGCCGAGGTAAACGAGATACGCCGCGCCGATGTATTTTACGACGCTGAACAGCGTTGCCGAAGTGGCGATGATCGCCGAAATGCCGACCATCGCCATGATGGTATGGAACACATCGCCAGCCGCGACGCCCGCGCCCGTCGCGACGCCAACCCTGGTTCCGGAACTCGTCGCTCGCGCGACCGTCAAAAGCGTGGCTGGGCCTGGAATAAACACAAAGCCAAGCACAACCGCTATGTAAGCCGTCAAGGTGGATAGATCGATCATTGCGACGCCTCCGTTGCATTCTCAGCCTTGCCCGTCACCTCAGGTTCGGGCTTGCCCGTAACCTCGGGTTCGGGCTTGGCCGTAACCTTGAGCGCGAAGGAGTAGGTATAGGCGATCTCCTCCAGCCTTGAAAAGCGGCCGGAGGCGCCGGCATGGCCGGAATCCATGTTGATCTTGAACAGCACCGGATTGTCGCCGGTCTTGCGCTCGCGCAGCCGCGCCACCCATTTGGCCGGCTCCCAATAGGTGACGCGCGGATCGGTGAAGCCGGCCAGCGCCAGTATCGGCGGGTAGTCGTGATCGGCGACATTGTCATAGGGTGAGTAGGCGGCGATCGTTTGGTAATCTTCCGCCGACGCGATCGGGTTGCCCCATTCCGGCCACTCCGGCGGCGTCAGCGGCAAGCTTGCGTCGAGCATCGTGGTCAGCACGTCGACAAAGGGAACCTCGGCAACGATGGCGCCGAAACTATGCGGCGCCATGTTGGCGATCGCACCCATCAACATGCCGCCGGCCGAGCCGCCTTGCGCGACGATGCGGTCGTGTTGGGTGTAACGCTCGGCGACGAGATGCTGCGCGACGGCGATGAAATCGGTGAACGTGTTCATCTTGTGCGCCCGCTTGCCGTCGTCATACCAGCCATAGCCCTTGTCCTTGCCGCCGCGGACATGGGCGATGGCAAAGACAAAGCCACGGTCGACCAGCGAGAACCAGTTGGTGTTGAACGCCGCCGGAATGGCAATGCCGTAAGAGCCGTAGCCGTAAAGCAGGCACGGTGCGGAGCCATCGAGCGGCGTGTCGCGGTGGTGCAGCAGCGAGACCGGCACCAGTTCGCCATCGGCGGCCGGCGCCATCAGCCGGCGCGTGACATAATGATCCGGATTGTGACCGGACGGCACTTCCTGGGTCTTCAGCAGCACACGCTCGCGGCTGCGCATATTGTAGTCGAAGACCTGCGCCGGGGTCGTCATCGACGAATAGGTGAAGCGCATGATCTCGGTGTCGTATTCATAGGACCCCGACAGGCCGAGCGAGAACGCCTCTTCGTCGAACGAGATCAGATGCTCCTCGCCGCTGCGGCGATCGCGAACGACGATGCGCGGCAGCCCTTCCTTGCGCTCGAGCCTGACCATATGATCCCTGAAGCCGACCACCGACAGGATCAGCCGGCCTGGCTCGTGCGCCACCAGCTCTTCCCAATTGGCGCGAACCGGGTCATTAGCCGGCGCCGTCATGATCTTGAAGTCCTTGGCGCCGTCGGCATTGGTGAGGACGAAGAAGATGTCGCCGCCTTCTTCCAGATCATATTGCAGGCCGGTCTCGCGCTTTGCCACCAGCTTTGGCTCGGCGAAAGGCTCATCGGCGCGCATCAGGTGATATTCCGAGGTTTCGTGATCGTTGATCCCGATCATGATCCATTCGTTGGAGCGCGTGCCGCCGACATCCATGAAGAAGCCGGGATCGGTTTCCTCATAAATCAGCCGGTCATTAAGGGGGCTGCCGCCGAGCGCGTGGAACAGCACCTTGGACGGGCGATGATTGTCGTCGAGCCTTGTGTAGAAGAAGCCGTCATCGGCGGCATTCCAGACGCCGCCACCACTGGTGGCCTCGATCTGGTCGCTCAGTTCCTTGCCGCTGGTGAGATCGCGCACGCGAAGTGTGAAGAATTCAGAGCCCTTGTCGTCGAACGCCCACAACAGCTTGCGGTGATCGGCCGAATGGTCGACGCCGCCGAGGCGGAAATAGGGCTTGCCCTCGGCTTCCGCGTCGCCATCGAGCAGGATCTGCTCATCGCCGCCATCGCGCGGCATGCGGAAATAGCGGGGCTGTTCGCCGCCAAGCTTGAAGGATGAGCCGTAAGCATAGGGGCCATCCTTCATCGGCACCGTCGAATCATCTTCCTTGATGCGCCCCTTCATCTCGCCGAACAGCTGCTTCCGAAGCTCTAGCGTATCGGCCATAAGCACTGCTTGATAGGCGTTTTCGGCTTCGAGATGGGCGCGGATGCGGCCCTCAAGCAGGGAAGGGTCCCTGAACATCGCCTGCCAGTTCTCGGCCCTCAGCCAGGCATAGTCATCTGTGCGGGTAATGCCGTGATGCGTGTCGAAGACGGGGTGTTTCTCGGGGCTCGGCGGGCTGGCGGTCGGAAAAGCTGAGGTCTTGGTCATTGCGTCTCACTGAAGAAATTACTTGAATGGCAAATGAACACGCCGATCAGCGCGGGTTCAAGGGCCGGGATGTATTGGTTGCGGCGGGCTCGGGAGATGAGCCAAAAGGAGAGGATGATGAATTTCCATATCAACACCGCTGCGGCTCTCGCCGTCGTCGCTTCGACCGTTCTGGCTTTCACCGGCCAGTCTCATGCAACCGCGTTCGCCGCTTGGCAAGTGGCTGGCGTGCCGTTCGGCGACACGCTCAACGTTCGCAAATATCCGTCCGGCACCTCGCAGAAGCAGGCCGCCTATCCCAACGGGACGATCCTGCAGATGACCGGCAAGTGCACCGGCGGCTTGAATCTTCTGGAGATCGCCGGCCAGCCGCACTGGAAACAGAAACAGGCAATTCGCTATCAATGGTGTCAAGTTTGGCACGACCCGGCGCAAAATGGTGCTTTTGTTAGTGGCTGGATCTATGGAAAATACCTCACGCCGTATTGAATCCGGTCAGACCAAATATCTTCTTCGGCGGGTTTCGCCAACGCTTTGCAACTTGCGGTTTGGTACGAATCCGACAATCAGCTGCCCAAACCTTGAAGCATAGACCAAGCATCGCTGCCCACTTTATGAGTCCCTGCTGATTTAGCGATGGCGTGACCTTACGTCATGCTAGTCCTGGTCCGACCAGAAAATATCGCGAAGTTACAGAGTGCACGAAAGATTGAAGCTGAAGAGCGACTATTCGATGAATATCGTTGAATATAGCGCAAGATGCGAATTGACTTACTTTGTCTGTGGGCTCATTAAGATGCCCGGACGCGAATCCATGAAGCTCTTCCCGCGTGAAATTCGCGCCATGCCCGATCTTCCAAAAAGGGCGCAAACAGAAACATCCTTCGTTGGGGCCTAAACCATGGATATCGTCGAAACACCTTCCAGAAATAGCGATGCGCTGATCGAGCTGACCGCCGATGTGGTGGCAGCCTATGTCAGCAACAATCCCGTGCCGGTCGGCGAACTGCCGAACCTTATCGCTGATGTCCATGCCGCTCTCGGGCGCGTGGGCGGAGCAGGCGAACAGCCTCCGGCCGACAAGCAGAAGCCTGCGGTAAACCCGAAGCGCTCTGTTCATGACGATTACATCGTCTGCCTTGAAGATGGCAAGAAGTTCAAGTCGCTGAAGCGCCACCTGATGACCCATTACGGTCTGACGCCCGATGAATACCGCGAGAAGTGGAATCTCGACGCCAGCTATCCGATGGTTGCCCCCAACTATGCCGCTGCCCGTTCGCAGCTGGCCAAGAAGATGGGCCTCGGCCGCAAGCGCAAGGGGCGGTAACACCGCTCCAATGGACAAGATCAACGGCGCCCCTTACGGCGCCGTTTTTGTTTCTAGAACAATTCCAGGAAAACTGCCGAGCGCTTTCTCTTGGGAATTGCGTCGAAAGAAGAGAAGATAGAGCAATCAAGCAGTCTGCTTGAGAGCCATCTCGGCGTCGCGCTTGACGCGCTTGACCATCGAGCGCAGGCCATTGGCCCGCTGCGGCGACAGATGTTCGTCGAGGCCAAGCGACCTCAGCGTCGCCTCTGCGTCCGTTTCAAGGATCTGGCTGGCAGTCCGTCCCGAAAACAGCGCCAGCATGATGGCGACCAAACCGCGTACGATATGAGCGTCTGAATCGCCTGTGAAGGTGATGACCGGATCGGCGCCCGGCGCTCGGTTCGTGGTCAGCCAGACCTGGCTGACGCAGCCCGGCACCTTGTTGGCGGCGTTGCGTTCGGCGTCGGGAAATGGCGGCAGCGCTTCGCCGAGCTCGATGACATAGCGATAGCGGTCTTCCCACTCGTCGAGCAGGGAGAAGTCGTCGCGGATCGTCTGGATCGTCGTGGCCATTGCTCGGGATATAGTCATCCGCGGCTGCGGCGTCACGGAAAAAGAAGAAAAGCACAGCAGGCATCGAGAGGTCCGACCGGCCTGCGGTGTCGCTGTAGATACAGCTGAAACGGTGTTTAGTTCTTCGCCACCAGCTTGGCAGGTATGTTGACTGTCGCCGGCAGCACGATGTCCTTGGCGACGCTGCCGGTGGCCAGCGATGTATCGGGCGAGGTCTCGGCGCTCTTGTCGTCCAGCATGGCGGCGGCGATCTTGGCGGTTTCCTTGGCCCGGGCGCTGATCGTATGCATCGCCGACTTGCCGGTTTCGCAGACGTCCGGCTTACGCTCGCAAATGCCGGCGATGTCGCCGACCGCTTCGCGCGCCGCAAAAAGCGCCTGGAACGGCCCGACGCTCTCGCGGCCATCCTCGTCGGGGCCGACGGTCAGCGGCAGCGCCAGCAACACCAGCGAAAACCAGAACGCCATTCTTATCAAAAAGCCCATCGATCTGCCCTCTCGTCCAATGACCGGATCATGCGTCCATGCGCAATGACCTCTTTATATCAGCGACAATGGCACATGAGGCGCAAAGGACGGCTTTCTTGCTCAGTGAAAATTTTCCTCAAATTTTAGGCAAATTCGAAGCGAGGCGTTTTGCAGTGCATTAGCCTCAAATGCCGACAATTTTCTTAACCTTGCAGTAACCATCTAAGCGATTGTTGCGCATGGATATCTTCAGAAGAGCAGGCATGCCGGCTCAGGGTTTCGCAGCCACGGGCACGCCCTTTGCACATAACGCTCCGTTTACTATGGCTGCAAATGGCGGTGCATTCCGGTGCCGGCGCTCCAATTTTTGCCGCAGCGCGCTCGTTGTTCCGGTCAGCCTTATTCATTCCTTAAACGCTGGATGCGAGTTTCAAACAAGCAAAAGCGACCTGCAAAGCAGGGGCAGTCACGACCGGGTGCGAGTGCGTTGAGTTTGACAACTGCCAGATATATTGAACTGCCTGGCGCGCTGGCGGCCGGTTGCGAACGCATGGTCCATCCGGCCATCATCGGCCAGGGCGATCGCCTGCGCCAGCGCCGGTTCATCGGCATCATGCTTGCCGCTCCGTTCTTCGCCGCCGGTGCGGCGGTGACACTGGTCACCTCGGGCATGGGCGCCGCCGTCACCGTCGCAACCATTTTCGCCGCCTTCGGTCTTTGCTGGTTCGCCGCCTTGCTGGTGGCGGCGTCGGGCAAGATGACGCTGGCAGCCCAGGTTGCCCTTGCCGCCGGCGGTCTTGCCCTTGCCGGCGCCGTCGCGGCAGCAGGCGGCCTGGCGTCGCCGGTTGCGCTGCTGGCCCTGGCACTGCCATTCGAGGCCTGGTGGATCGGCGGTTCAAAGCGCGCGGCACTTTGGGGCGGCCTCTCAACCTTGGCCGCAATGCTGCTGCAGCCCTTTGTCGGCTCTGTCGTCCCGCTCGGAGGGGCGCAAGTCGCGGCGTGGCACTGGCTGCTGCCGCTCGCCTGGGGCCTGACGCTGGTTCCCCGGCTCGCGGCCCTCGGCGATGCCGCACGCGCGCAGCCCGCGCTCCTTCCAAACGACCGCCTTGAAGACATGATCGACGCCGTTGTCCTGCATGTCGCCCGGCATGGCGAGGTCCTGGATGCCTCGGCCAAGGCGCGCACCATCCTGAAGCTGCCGCCGGAACTGCTTTTCGGCGCCGGGCTGTTCGACCGCATCCACCTGTCCGATCGCGTCGCTTATCTCAGCGCGCTTGCCGACATGCGCGATGGCGCCCTGGCGCGCCGGCTCGATCTTCGGGTAAGGCTGCCGCAGGACGGCAGCGCCTCGACGGCCGACAATTACCGGCCATTTCAGCTCGAACTGATGCGCGCCGAAGAGCAGCAGGAGACCTTCACTCTGCTGCTGCGCGAGAACGACGAAACTGCCGAATTGCGCGACGAGCTTGCTGCCGCCAATGAGGCCGCAGCGTCGGCCGAGGTGGCAAAGGGCCGCTTCCTGGCGGTCGTCAGCCATGAGCTTCGGACGCCGCTCAACGCCATCATCGGTTTTTCCGACATGCTGCTGCATGAGATGTTCGGCGGCTTCAAGGACCCGCGCCAGAAGGAGTATGTCAGCCTGGTGAAGGAGTCGGGCCAGCATCTGCTTGCCGTCGTCACCTCCATCCTTGATGTCTCGAGGATCGAGGCCGGCGCCTACGCGACCGAGCCCGAACCGTTCCGATTCATCGAAGCGGTCGAGATGTGCCAGTCGATGATGCAGCTGCAGGCGAATGCCAAGAACATCGGTCTCCAGGCGCAGATTGCGCCGGACGCCGGGGAGATCAATGCCGACCGTCGTGCCGTGCAGCAGATCCTGATCAACCTCGTCTCCAATGCGGTCAAGTTCACGCCCGATGGCGGCAATGTCGTCGTCGGCGCCAAGCGGATCGGCTCGCGGCTGCATTTCTGGGTCGGGGACACCGGCATCGGCATCGCCGAGGAAGATTTTGTCAATCTCGGCAAGCCGTTCATGCAGATCCAGAACGACTATACGCGCCGCTTCGAGGGCACCGGGCTCGGCCTGTCGCTGGTCAAGGGCCTGGTGGCGCTGCACGACGGCACGATGTCGATCGAAAGCATGCCGGGCGAGGGGACGACGGTCACGATCAGCCTGCCGGTGAACGGGCCGAAGAGGAGCGCGACCGACAGGAACGGCGTGCTGCCGATGCCTGCGACCAGGACGAAAGGCGACGCGAAAGGGGACAGGAATGGCTCGCTCCGCAAAACAGCCTAAGGCGGTCAAGCGCCGCAGCGGCGCGTTCGAGGCCGGCGCGATTGCGCTCGGCGGCGCGATCTCGCGCAATCCGGTCCTGGTCGGCGGGTCGACCGCCTTCCTGGTGACGCTGTTCTACGTTTCCGCCAACGCGCTGTGGTACCAGCCGTTTCCGCATGCCGGCGCCTTCTTCGCCACCCGCAGCATCGAGGGTTTTCCGCACCCCGGCGCGGACGAACCCGAAACCACCATCAACATCCTGCGGCCCGGCCCGGCACCGGTCAAAAGCGACCCGACCGTCGAGCAGGTCCAGGGCATCCTGAAGGATCTCGATTTCTACACGGGAACGGTCGACGGCATTTCCGGGCCGAATACCCAAAAGGCGATCCAGGCCTACCAGCAGAAAGTTGGCCTGCCGGCCTCCGGCGAGATCGACGCCGTGCTGCTCGACCAGCTCGGCGCCAAGCAGACCACAGCTGGCATCCCGCATCCGCTGCCGCGGCCCGTGGATATGGCCGCCGCTCGAGTTGCCGCGCCCGAGGCCGCGCCTGCGCCCATCCCGGTTTCCGCGCCGGTATCCGCCCAAGCGCCCGATGCCCGCATCGTCAAGATCCAGGCCGGCCTGAAGGCATTCGGCAATGACGACATGCAACTCGACGGCGTCGTCGGCGCCCGCACCAAGGCGGCGATCAAGGAATTCCAGTCGCTGTTCGGCCTGCCGGAAACGGGCGAGCCCGACGAGGTCGTCTACGTCAAGATGCGCGAGATCGGCCTGACCAATTGAGTGGTCAAGACGACCGCTCGCGGATAGCCGAAAATCCGGCTAAGACGCCGCGCATGTCCTCCGGAGCCTCGTCATGCGCGTAACCACCGAGTTTTGGGTGTCGGCCCTGCTGCGCCGTGTCTTCGGCGCCGGCGGCTTTGCGGCCGTCGTCAAGCGCGGCGCGACCGAGGCCGGCGCTGTCTTCGTGCTCTCCCGCGGCAGGCTGGGCGACGTCTCCCTGTTCGGCCCGGCGCCGCAGACGAGCTACGATTCGGACAAACCGGATGATCGCTTTTTCACGCTGCTCGGCGCCGGCGACGATGCCGCCGCGCTTGACGCCAGGCTTGAGCGGGAGAAAAAATTCGATCCCGACATCTGGGTGGTCGAGATCGAGGTCGGAACGGTTTCCGTCGAGGAGCTTCTCTCCGTCAAGACGCCTTGAGGCTGGCCCCTAAGCTGGCTTTGTCGACGTCCGGCGCTTGGTCGCCATTCGCGGCGACAGGGGTGTTGCCGCGCACCGCTCGCGACAATGTTTCGGCCTTCCAGCCGCGCACCTTGTCGAGCGCCGCCTCGTGGTGCAGCAGCCGGTAGCGGTCGAGGAAGATGCGGATCGCCTGCGGGTGCGGAAACTCCCGGGGGTAAACCGCGACCACGATCAGGAATGCCCTGTCCTCACTGAGGTCGAGCGCCCGCAGCGCGGCGAGCAACGAGACATAGCTCGAATGGTCGGTCAGCGACCGCGCCGTGGAGAAGTCGATGTCGAGCGCGTCGGCAAGCGCGGTCTGAAAGAAGGCGGCGTTGCCGGTCAGCGCCGTCTCGCGCAGCTTGCTGTAAGTTGCTGAGCCGACGAAGGGATTGACCGATGTCGCCTCGCCCTCGGCGAGCATCATCGAGCGCAGGCGGCGCCTGGCGGTTTCGGCGGCGCTGCCGGGCAGTTTTGGTGCGCTGGGAGCGGCAGCAGTGGCTTCGGCACCGTTGCCCGCCACGTCGGCGATCGGCTCGGGCTGCCGCACGCGCACCAGGGTCGGCTTTTCCAGCGCCTTGATCAACTGCGCGATGGTCGGGTTCAAATCCTTGCGGCGGGCAATGGCGCGCGCATGCGGCAGGCCGTGGCGGCCGATCAACGCGATCAGGTCGATGTCGCCCAGCGCCCGCGAACGGACCAGCAAGGGGGCGCAGACATCGACCGGCTCCTCGCAAAGCCGCCGCACCAGGGCGGCCGGCGCATATTCGCATTCGGACAGGGCGGCGGCGACATAGCGGCGCGATTCGACCGGCACACTGTCGAACAGCGGCAGCGTCAGATCCTCGAGCTGGGCGATCTCGCGGCGCGATGGGCGGGTCAGCGAGCAGAACGCCGACACGGCGGCGCGAAACAGCCTTTCGGCTTTTCCCGATTCCGTCCGTATGGCGATTTGCCTGAAATCCGAAGCTGACACGGAAGATACGCCCGATACTCGACACAACCCGGACCATGCTCAACCGCAACTGTGTCGGTTTCGCGCACGGCCTGGAACAAAGATCAAATTAGCCGCGATCCGTTAGCGCTCCGTTAACCCTCTGCCGGCCTTAATCACATTTGGAGGCGTTGCATTGTGCTCCGGGGCAACCGAGAGGAATACGCGAACCATGGGCATGGTACTGTCTTTCGTGCCGCGATCGGCACCAGTCAATCGAGCAGTTCAGGACACCGGTACGCCGGCGGCGGTGATCATTTTTCCCGGCGTCCGCTACGAGCATCCGCCATTGGCGGGCCAGGCGCGACCGGCGGACAAGCCGGGCACACCACGGACGCCTGTTTCGCACCACTGAGTTTGCTGGTCGTCGGGCTGAGGTCAGTAGTCCTGCAGTTCGCAGGAGCTCTGGTCCAGGAACTGCGACACTACCGGCTTCCAGCTGTCGTCAGGCACGAAGGCGCGGATGACGAAGATGCCTTCCTCGATCGGCGCCTCGACGAAGATCGCCCCTTGCAGGTCTTCGGGAAGCTCCCTGCGCACGTCGATCATCTGTGCCGGCGTCAGCACCACGGTGTCCAGCTTGTTGCCGGTCGCCGTGCGGTCGTTGAATGAATAGAAATTGTGGCCGTTGCGGTCATAGACCGACACCGACCAGAACGGCACGCTGCCCGGCGCCTTGATCCGCACCATGCCTTCGGCAAGGTCGAAGCGGCAGGCGGCGGCGTAAAACAGCGGATCTACCGACTTCACCACCGGCCCGCCGCCCGCCTCGGCGTCCAGCCTGGTCATCTTGTAGAGGTCGGACGCCATCGCCAGCCGTGACCAGGCGTCGCGCTCGGTAAATTCCGGCACCAGCAAAAGCACCACGATGTGGACGATGCCGGCGCCGACCAGGCCGAGCAGGATGGCGTGCAGCAACCTACGCATTGCAGCCAGCCTTGACGATCCGGGGCAGCGACACGTCGGAAAGGCCGGTGCTTGAGGCAATCGGCGTGTCGTAGAAGGTGAGCACGAAATACATCCGGCCAAAACCTTCGATCAGAAGCCAATTGCCGGGGGCCGGACGGTTGCCGACGGCAATGATCACCGAATTGTCGGGCTGACGCAGCACCTGGTAGGATTGCAGCGCCGCCAACCTTGGCTTGCCGGTGTCGACCACGCCGAGCGATTGATCCGCGGCATAGAGCGTCCAGAACCGGGCGGTGGGGAAACTGCCCTCGATCCTGTAGTCGCATTGCCGCTGAAGCTCATCGCCGGCCGCATCGCGCTCGGCGATGAAGGACAAGCCCTCGGCCTTGCCGAGCGCCAGCACGCCTTCACGCGCCACGCGCGCCTTGGAATAGGGGTCGGCATCTTGCGTGCCGATCTCGGGAAAGGCGGTCCATTCGCCGATGCTGATCGCGCCGACGCCGCTCTGCGCCTGCAGCGCATACCAGACGCTGCCGCCGCCGAGGCCGATGGCTATGGCAAGCGAAAGCAGCGTGAAAAAGGCGGTCTTGAGCATGAAGAACCGGGACGAGTGAATTATCGTTCGGGGATATAGCGGGGCAGGCCGCAGAGCAAGCAGCGCTGTGGAATCAAAGCGCCGACAGGGTCTCCGGTGTCTGCGGCGAGCCGAGCACGGGCGCGGCCTGGAACACCTTGGTCATCTCGCGCAGCGTCTGTGTCGTGCGGCTGGACAGCACCGCCGGGCGCTCGGCCGCGGCATCCGCTGCTGCCTGATCGGCATTTTTCTTCTCCGCTTCCTCGGCCTTGGCCGCGATCTCTTCGTCGACGAAGGGTTTGTCTAGGCCGGGGATCGGCTTCAGGTCGATATTCTGGTGCGCATAGACCATCAGCCGCTGCCACACCATCGCCGGCAGCGTGCCGCCGGTCATGTTGCGGGTCGGGGTGAAGTCGTCATTGCCGAGCCAGACGGCAGCCGTGTAATTGCCGGTGAAGCCGACGAACCAGGCGTCGCGGTAGGATTGCGTCGTCCCCGTCTTGCCAGCGACGACGATGTTGGGCAGCTGCGCGCGCCGCGCGGTGCCGATCGCCGGCACCGCAGCCAGCATGGTGTTCATGTATTTCAAAGCCTGTTCCGACAGAACCCGATGCGGCGCCGGCGCATCCTTGGCAAAGTCGTAGACGACATCGCCGGTGCGGGTGACGAGCTGGGTGATGCCGTGCCGCGAGCCGGCGAAGCCGTTCTGCGCGAACACGCTGTAGCCCGTCGCCTGGTCCATGACCGTCATGCCCGATGTCCCGAGCACCATGGTCTTGTGCGACTCCAGCGGCGATTCCACACCGAATGATTCGGCCATCGCCTTGATCGGACCGATGCCGAGATAGTCCTTGGCCAGCCGTACCGGCACGGTGTTGATCGATTTGGCGATCGCCGTGATCAGCGTCACATTGCCGGCCGAGCCGCCATTGTAATTGTGCGGTGACCAGCCGCCCCAGCTGATCGGCCCGCCTGAGACGACGGAGTCCGGGGTGAACCCGTGCTCCATGGCGGTGGCGTAGACGTAAGGTTTGAACGAGGAGCCGGTCTGGCGCAGCGCCTTGGTGGCGCGGTTGAACTGGCTTGCGCCATAGTCGCGGCCGCCGACAATGGCGCGCACCGCGCCATTGGTCTCGATCACTACAACGGCGCCCTCGGTGACGTTGTATTCCTTGCCGAACTGGCGGAGATGGAATTCGACGGATTCCTCCGCCGCTTTCTGGATGTTGGCGTCGAAAGTGGTGTGTGCGACCAGCGAATGCTGGCCGGGCTTGGCGATCTTCTTGACCTCATCGAAGGCCCAGTCGAGGTAATAGTCCGGGCTCTTCTGCTCGCCGCGGTCGACGATCTCGGCTGGATGCAGCCTTGCCTGCAGCACCTGGCCTTCGGTCATGAAACCGGAATCGACGAGGTTCGACAGCACCACATTGGCGCGAGCACGGGCGGCGGGCAGGTTGATGTGCGGGGCGTATTTGGTCGGCGCCTTGAACAGGCCGGCCAGCATCGCCGCCTCGGCGAGGTTCAGATCCTTGACGCTCTTGCCGAAATAGAAATCCGCCGCCGCCTCGATGCCGAACGTGCCGCCGCCCATATAGGCGCGGTCGAGATAGAGCTGCAGGATCTCCTTCTTCGACAGATTGGCCTCCAGCCACAGCGACAGGAAGGCTTCCTTGATCTTGCGCTGGAAGGTACGCTCATTCGACAGGAACAGGTTCTTGGCCAGCTGCTGGGTGATGCTGGAGCCGCCCTGGACGACGGAATTAGCCCGCACATTCTCGAAGATGGCGCGCGACAGGCCGAGCACGTCGATGCCGTAGTGCTCGAAGAAGCGTCGGTCCTCGGTCGCCAGCACCGCTTTGATGACATGGTCCGGCATCTCGTCGACAGGCACGGAATCCCGCTGGATGATGCCGCGCTGGCCAATCTCATTGCCGTAGCGGTCAAGGAAGGTGACGGCGAAATCGCCCTGACTGCGCCAGTCGCCGGTGGTGATCTGGAAGGCCGGCATCGCGAGTGCGAGCAGCACGACGACGCCGCCGGCGCCCATCGTAAAACCTTCGCTCAGCACCTCGATGATGCCGCGTCGCCAGCCGGTGACTCGGAAGCGCCGCGAAAAAATGGTCGCCGATTCCCAGAACTGGCCGGCCTTGAAGCCGATTTCGTAGAGCGAGGAATCGATCCAGGCGTCCACCGCCAGCAGTGCGGCGGCGATCGGACCTCTTCGTCTTGGACGTCGTTCTAAAGGACTGGCCATTCCCGAAACTCACCCAACCCACCTGAGAACCGCAAGCGGGCAATTTCAGGGCGGGCATACCCGGCGAAGACTATTCTTCCATTTCAGCCCGGCTCACAAGGGCAGCCAGGCCACACCGCACGGTTTGTTGAGCGCCGCCCGGATCGTGACGCTGGAGGTCGACGCCGTCGATGCCGACGCCAGTGGCTTCGAGCCAGTCTGGCACAAGGGCCGGCGCGTCGGCTTCGTCGCCTCGCCGGCTATGGCTACACAATAGGCAAAAGCGTCGCGCTGACGTTGCTGGGCGACGAATTCGCCGGGGAGGGGACCGCGCTTTGGGTGCACATTGTCGGCGTCGAGCGGCCGGCGCGAATTATTCCGGCCTCGCCATACGACCCCGAGGGCAGGCGATGCGGCATGAGGAGTTTTGGCCATGGTCGATGACATCATAAGGGAGACCAGGCGCGAGCGCCGGCGCGGGCACACCGGTGAGGCCGGCAGCGGGTCAAGCCGCCACCCGAACTATCGCTCGCTCAAAAACCCGTTCCTGCCCCAGCCGGTGTTTTCGGACGACCAGGTCGCGGCCATCCACGGCACGGCGTTGCGCGTGCTGGAAGAGCTCGGCATCAAGGTGCTGCTGCCGGAGGCACGGGCGATCTACGCCAAAGCCGGTGCGCTGGTCGACGAGGACAGCCAGATGGTGCGGATCGGCCGCGATATTGTCACTGCGGCAATCGCCTCGGCGCCAAAATCCATCCGGGCGCTGGCGGGCGACCGTAGCCGCGATCTCATGCTGGAGCTCGGCTCGATGACGTTCCTCGCCGGAGCCGGGGCGCCCAACGTCACCGATCTCGAACGCGGACGGCGTCCGGGCACGCTCGCCGCTTTCGAAGAACTGACCAAGCTTGTTCAGAATTTCGACGTGCTGCATATGCTCGGCCCCTGGATCGAGCCTCAGGATGTCGACAACCGTTTGCGCCACTATGCCGTCAACCGTGCGCAGCTGACCCTGTCGGACAAGTTCCCCTTCGTCTTCGCGCGCGGCACGCCGCAGGTCGAGGATGGGTTCGAGATGATCAGGCTGGCGCGCGGGCTCTCGCAGGACGAGTTCCTGGCCGGCGTCCATTGCTACACCGTGATCAACACCAATTCGCCGCGCCAGCTCGATATCCCGATGGCGAAGGGGATCATCGACTTCGCCAAGGCCGGCCAGGTGTCCATCATCACGCCCTTCTGCCTGGCCGGCGCCATGGCGCCGATCACCGTCGCCGGCGCATTGACGCTGCAGCATGCCGAGGCGCTGGCTGGTCTCGCGCTGGCGCAGATGGTGCGGCCGGGCGCACCGGTGGTTTACGGATCCTTCTCCTCCAATGTGGACATGAAGTCCGGCGCACCGGCCTTCGGCACGCCCGAGCACGTCAAGGCAACGCTGGGCGCCGGCCAGCTGGCGCGCTTCACCGGCCTGCCTTGGCGGTCCGGCGGCGGCAGTGCGGCCAACATTTCCGATGTGCAGGCGGCGCACGAGACGCAGTTCGCGCTGTGGGGCTCGGTGCTTGCCGGCGCCACCGTCTGCATCCATGCCGCGGGCTGGCTGGAGGGTGGCCTCAGCGTCTCCTACGAGAAGCTGATCACCGATATCGAGGCATTGCAGACGGTTGCCGAACTCTGCGCTACGACCCCCGGCGACGAGGATTCGATCGGCTTCGAGGCGATCGCTGAAGTCCAGCCGGGCGGGCATTTCTTCTCCGCCGGCCACACCATGACGCGCTACCGCACCGCCTTCTACGAGCCGCTGGTCGCCGACTGGTCGAATTTCGGCAGCTGGACGCAGTCCGGTTCGAAGTCGGCCACCGAGCGAGCCACCGGCATCTGGAAGCGGACGCTGGCCGACTTCCAGCCGCCGGCGTCGGCCGTTGCCACATCCGATGTGCTCGACGAGTTCATTGCCCGCCGCACCGAAGAGGGCGGAGCGTTGCCGGTGTCGTGAGGTTGGCAGCCGTCACGTCGGCCGCTTGTCGCCGGTCTTCGACGGCTCGCGGCGAATCGGCCCGGCATCGGCCTGCCTGTGCTTGTCGGCGGCAATCCGGCGGATGCGATCGAAGCGGCTCTCCTCCGCCGGCTTGGTCGCGGATACAGCGTTTGGCTTCGGGGCAAATGTGATCATCTGTCGATCTCCCTGTCGTTGATGACTGGTCTTGACTGACTGACGGAAATTCCTGGCTCGCCGGGGAAATGTCCCCGGCAGCCTGTTCTGATTTATGCCCGCCCAGATTCCCAGCGGGCAATTTTCGGGCGATGGTCAGTAGCCGCCCATGCCGCCACCGCCGCCCGCAGGCGCCGCATCCTTGGCCGGGATGTCGGTGATCATCGCTTCGGCGGTGATCAGAAGCGCTGCAATCGAGCCGGCATCCTGCAACGCGGTGCGCACCACTTTCGCCGGGTCGACGATGCCGGCCTTGATCATGTCGACATAGACCTCGTTCTGGGCATCAAAGCCCTGATTCTGGTCCTTGCTGTCGGACAGCTTGCCGACGACGATCGAGCCTTCGACGCCGGAATTCTCGGCGATCTGGCGGATCGGCGCTTCCAGCGCCCTGAGCACGATCGAAATGCCGGCGGTCACATCGTCATTGGCGCCGGTCAGGCCGGCCAGAGCCGATCTTGCGCGCAGAAGCGCCACGCCACCGCCGGGCACGATGCCTTCTTCCACCGCCGCGCGCGTCGCATTCAGCGCGTCGTCGATGCGGTCCTTCTTTTCCTTCACTTCAGACTCGGTGACGCCGCCGACGCGGATGACGGCAACGCCGCCGGCGAGCTTGGCCAGCCGCTCCTGCAGCTTCTCCTTATCGTAATCGGACGTGGTCTCCTCGATCTGGCCCTTGATCTGCGCGATGCGCGCCTGGATGGTCGCCTTGGTGCCGGCGCCGTCGATGATCGTGGTGGTGTCCTTCTCGATCAGTACGCGCTTGGCGCGGCCAAGCATCTCGATGGTGACGTTTTCGAGCTTGATGCCGAGATCCTCGGAAATCATCTGGCCCGATGTCAGCACGGCGATGTCTTCCAGCATCGCCTTGCGGCGATCGCCGAAGCCCGGCGCCTTGACGGCCGCGACCTTGAGGCCGCCGCGCAGCTTGTTGACGACCAGCGTCGCCAGTGCTTCGCCTTCGACGTCTTCCGAGATGATCAGCAACGGCCTGCCGCTCTGCACCACTGCTTCGAGGATCGGCAGCATCGCCTGCAGATTGCCGAGCTTCTTCTCGTGGATGAGCACGTAAGGCTCTTCCAGTTCGACGCGCATCTTGTCGGCATTGGTGACGAAATAGGGTGAGAGATAGCCGCGGTCGAACTGCATGCCTTCGACGACATCGAGTTCGGTGTCGGCGGTCTTGGCCTCCTCGACGGTGATGACGCCGTCATTGCCGACCTTGTCCATCGCCTTGGCGATCATGGCGCCGACGCTGGCATCGCCATTGGCGGCGATGGTGCCGACCTGCGCGATCTCGGCCGACGACTTGACCTTCTTGGCCTTCGCCTTGATGTCCTTGACCACGGCGGCGACAGCCTGGTCGATGCCACGCTTGAGGTCCATCGGGTTCATGCCCGCGGCAACCAGCTTGGCGCCTTCGCGCAGGATCGATGCGGCCAGCACCGTGGCGGTGGTGGTGCCGTCACCGGCGAGGTCGTTGGTCTTCGAAGCCACTTCGCGCACCATCTGCGCGCCCATGTTCTCGAACTTGTCAGCAAGCTCGATTTCCTTGGCCACCGTCACACCGTCCTTGGTGATGCGCGGCGCGCCATAGGCCTTGTCGATGATGACGTTGCGGCCCTTGGGGCCGAGCGTGACCTTCACCGCATTGGTGAGGATCTCGACGCCGCGCAGCATGCGGTCGCGCGCGTCGGTGGCGAATTTGATTTCCTTGGCAGACATTTTTTTCAATCCCGTTGGTGTGGTGAAGCAAGCGGCTCGCCGGAGCCTGGCAAAGCCAGGCCGGTCAGGCGGCCTTCTTGGCTTTGACGCTCTTCTCGGTGACGACCGTCCCGCTCTTGCCGATAGCGGCCGTCTCGCTCTTGTCGATGACGCCCATAATGTCGGCTTCCTTCATGATCAGCAGGTCCTCGCCGTCGATCTTGACCTCGGTGCCCGACCATTTGCCGAACAGGATGAAGTCGCCGGCCTTGACGTCGAGCGGAACAAGCGCGCCGTTTTCGTCGCGTGCGCCCGGCCCAACGGCGATGACTTCGCCTTCCTGCGGCTTTTCCTTGGCATTGTCGGGAATGATGATGCCGCCCTTGGATTTGACATCGCCTTCGGCGCGCCGGATGACGACGCGGTCGTGGAGTGGCCGAAACTTCATGAGAACTTCTTTCTGGGGCCGGCATAGGCGACCGCGCCGTTCTTATAGGCGTATTGGCACTCGATAGATAGGAGTGCCAAAAATTATTCGTGGCCAAAATTAAATATTAAAAAGTATTATGATGTCTGCCGGATTCGAAACGTCGCGAGGCGCCTAGATATTTCGAAAAATTGAATTTCGAGGCCAAAGCGACTATTTATATCGTAAGTTCGATTTCACCATTTCAGGCACGAGGAGATTTAGGCGATGGCCGAAGGCAATCAGAGCATCATGGAAAAAGCTGAAGCCCGCTTCATGGACAAGCAGAAGAAGACGGCCGAGCGCAACAAGGCAACCTCCGACTACATGTCCGAAGCGAGGGCCAGGGAGATCAAGACGGCAAGGCTCAGGGAATTGCGCCTGGCCAAGGAAGAGGCCGACCGCGTCGCGGAAGCCTTGAACCCGACACCGAAGAAGAAGCGGGCTACCGTCAAGAAAGCCGCCGCCGCGCCGAAGGGGGGCACGTCATGAGCCTGACATTCCCCAATCCAAGCCGCTTCTATGACGAGGCCGGCAAGCGCATCCGCTTTGTCGGCCATGACGGCATGTTCCAGATTTCCTTCTCTGTCGCCGCCGATGCCCTCTCGAAGGCGCCATCAGGGACGGCGACCGCGGAAGCCACCTATCTGGCGGCCTTCGATACCGCGTCCAGCTCCATCCATGACATTGCCAGCAAGGCCTACGCCCGCACCCGCAAGAGCATTTATGTGCTCACAGCCGCAGATTTCGGCTAGCGCGCGTTCGTCTTGCATCAGAGCGGCTGAGATCAGCGTGCGTCAGGACTTGCGGTCGGCTTTTGCCCGCCGCTTGACGTCCCGGCTGTTCAGGCGGTCGGCCATCGCTTCCGCATCGCGCAAATTCATGGCCACCATCACCTGTTGCTTAAGCTCGACAGGCTGGCCGGTGAAGATGTCGAAGATAGTCCAGCTCTCGGGCTCGTACATGCGCAACGCGTAGCGGTTTGTCATATCGGCATCAGGCCCTTGACATGAAAAATGCCGCCGCCAGGATCAGGATTGTCCAGGCCACCACCGACAGCTTCAAGGCCAGGCCGCCATGCATTGAAAGTATCTCGCGCATGCGCAGGGCCACGGTGCTCTTCGACAGGGCGGGTGCTGCCGCAATCGCGACCGGGGGCTTGACGCCAAGCTTTCCAAAAGCCGGCAGCAGCGGTGGCGTTCGCATGAAATGACCTCGAATTGCCGGAGAAAACAGGGCTCCTCATAACACCCTTCTTGAAACTCCCCGCATGCCAAATAGAACCCGGTCCGTGAAAGGGCCATGCCGCCCGATTCGCCGCCTTCCATCAGGCGGATCGTCATCTGGCGAAATCCGTGCAACGCGGTTAGGTTGCGCGCGAAACTGAGGTTGTTCAAAGCGTGACAGGCGAACGGAGACGACGATGACGGCGCCCGGCGATTTGCTGCAAGCCTTGTTCATGAGATTGAAGAGCGATGCCTCGCTGACGGCGCTGCTCGGCGGCGCCGGGTTGCGCGAGCAGGCGGCCGACAGTGCCGCCTTCCCTTATGTGACCTATGGCAGGACCAGCGCATTCGATCTGGACACCGGCGCCGACAATGATGACGACCAGCTCATCACGCTGCATGTCTGGTCGAAGGCGCAAGGCGAGGCCGAGACGCGTCTGATCATGGACAGCATCCGGGCGCGCCTTGACGGCGCCGCTTTCGCCACCGGCTCGCGCGACCAGACCCGCCTGTCCCTGGAGTTCGCCGAGGCCCGCTACGACGAGGACCTGGCGCTCTACCACGGGGTGCTGCGGATACGCGCTCTCACCGAGCAAAGTGATTGAAGCAACCTAGATTTGCGCCTGAATCTCGGCCTTGTCGATGACTGACCACACCTCGCGGATGCGACCCTCTCCGAATTCGTAGAAAACATTCTCAGCGAACGACACGCGCTTGCCGTTCACCGGCAGGCCGAACAGCACGCCCTTGGGATGACAGTCGAAATGCAGGCGCGCCGCCACGCGCGGCGGCTGGCAGACCAGCAGTTCGATGTTGAAGCGGAGGTCGGGAATCGCCTCGAAATCGCCTTCGAGCATACGGCGATAACCCGACAGGCCGAGCATTTCGC
Organism: Mesorhizobium sp. M0802; assembly: GCF_040320115.1. Classification (NCBI taxonomy): domain Bacteria; kingdom Pseudomonadati; phylum Pseudomonadota; class Alphaproteobacteria; order Hyphomicrobiales; family Phyllobacteriaceae; genus Mesorhizobium; species Mesorhizobium sp. M0802. Next base: position 115,894 of record NZ_JAMYOY010000011.1, on the reverse strand, counting down.
CATTGTGCTGCACCTCGTCGCCGACAAAGTCTCCAAGTTTCGCCCAGTCCTGGGCATTCAGGCAAGCGATATAGCCCCGGTAAAGGTCGGCAAGGTCTCTATCCGTCATGGCGCCCTCCGATGATTTGGCGTTTCCCGCGCTATTTAGGGCGGCCTTCAGAATGGTCTCGCCTTGACCTGTTCCCAATCTGGCTGCGAATTGAGAACCTGCGCGCAAAAACCATAGCCGCGCAGCCGGTTTTCCGGTTATGAATCCATTGCCCGGTCTGAGGGACTGGGCGGTAGGATCGCATTCATTCGTTGCGCGCGCAGGGGGTATTGCGGGGATGGATTTTCACCCGTTCACCGTTCATTTCACGTTCAGCACAGTTGCGTTACAACGCCGACCATGAAAACGCTTCGCTCTCATGTCAGAACCGCGATACTGGCGCTCACAGCGGCCGGCCTGTTGGCGTCGCAAGCGACGCCGGCAGCCGCGGCGGATTGCTACGCGATCGGCCAGCAGGTTGCCGAGCAGAATGGCGGCACGCTGGCCAAGGCTTCGCAGACGACGCGTGGCGGCCAGGAGGTCTGCGTCATCGTCGTGCTTGTGCCGGGCAAGGACGGCCAGCGTCCGCGCCGTTCCGAGATCGTCGTCCCGGCGAACTGATCCAATCTTCCCTCTTGCAGGGCTCGTTTCCCAGACCACCGGAATCGGCCTATAGCTGACACATCAACAGGCCTGACCGATCATGCGCGTACTCGTCGTAGAAGATGACAAGGATCTCAACCGGCAGCTGGCCGACGCGCTGGTCGATGCCGGCTATGTCGTCGACCGCTCCTATGACGGCGAGGAGGGGCATTTCCTCGGCGACACGGAGCCCTACGATGCCGTCGTGCTCGACATCGGCCTGCCGCAGATGGACGGCATCAGCGTCGTCGAGCGCTGGCGCCGCAACGGCCGCAAGATGCCGGTGCTGATCCTGACAGCGCGCGACCGCTGGAGCGACAAGGTGTCGGGCATCGATGCCGGCGCCGACGACTATGTCACCAAGCCGTTCCACATCGAGGAGGTGCTGGCCAGGGTGAGGGCGCTGATCCGCCGCGCCGCCGGCCATGCCTCGTCCGAGCTCACTTGCGGGCCGCTGCGCCTCGACACCAAGGCCTCCAAGGCCGATGTCAACGGCGTGCCGCTGAAGCTGACCTCGCATGAGTTCCGCCTGCTGGCCTATCTGATGCACCATATGGGCGAGGTGGTGTCGCGCACCGAGCTGGTCGAGCATCTTTACGACCAGGATTTCGACCGCGATTCCAACACCATCGAGGTCTTTGTCGGCCGGCTGCGCAAGAAGATGGGCATCGACATGATCGAAACCGTGCGCGGCATGGGCTATCGCATGCGTGAGCCGGAGGCGTAAGGCGGAACCGCTCCCCATACCAGCAAGGAAGCCTTTTTCGGCGCGGCTCTGGCCGCGCTCGCTGGCCTTCCGCGTCATCGGCTTTTCCACGATCTGGGCGATCCTCACCCTGATCGTCATCTTCACTCTGATCACCACGCTCTACCGCCAGGCCAGCGAGCGCGGCTTCGACAGCCTGCTGTCGGCGCATCTGTTCAATCTGATCGGCTCGGTCGGCGTTTCCGAATCCGGCCAGCTCACCGGTGCTCCCGACCTTGGCGACCTGCGCTTCTCGGAGCCGAATTCGGGCTGGTACTGGTCGGTGGAGCCGGCTTCCGAAGGTGTGCACGGCAACCTTCATTCGTCCTCGATGACCACGACGATCCCGTCGCCGACCGTCGCCGAGGTGCCGTTCAATTCGAGCTTCCAGCGCAGCTACTCCACCGACGGTATCGGCGACGAGCAGCTCGAAGTGTTCGAGAGCGAATTCGTGCTCGATGCCAAGAACCGCGCCGCGCGCTTCCGCGTGATGGGCAACAAGACCGAGCTCGAACAGGAGATCGCCACCTTCCAGGGCCGATTGCTGACCTATCTCAGCCTGTTCGGCGTCGGCATGATCGCCATCAATGCGATTGCTATCCTGCTCGGCCTCCAGCCCTTGCGCCGGGTTCGCAACGCGCTTGCCCAGGTGCGCGAAGGCACGGCGCAGCGGCTCGATGGCCGGTTTCCCGCCGAGATCGAGCCGCTCGCCAACGAGACCAATGCGCTGATCGAAAACAACAAGCGCATCGTCGAGCGCTCGCGTACGCAGGTCGGCAACCTTGCCCATTCGCTGAAGACGCCGCTCGCCGTGCTGATCAATGAGGGCCGGGCTCTCGGCGGCGCCAAGGGCCAGCTCATCGCCGACCAGGCGGCGTCGATGCAGAAACAGGTCGACCACTACCTGCAGCGGGCACGGGTCGCGGCGCAGCGCGACAGCGTCGTCTACCGCACGCCGGTGACGCCGCTGGTGCAGCGCATGGTGCGCGTGCTGCAAAAACTCAAGCCTGATGTCAGCCTGTCGCTTGTGTTGCCGGCGGCCGACATCGTCTTCGCCGGCGAGCGCGAGGATCTGGAGGAACTGCTCGGCAACCTTCTCGACAATGCGATGAAATGGGCGAAGAGCACTGTTGCCGTATCCGTCACGCCGGCCGCAGCCGGCCTGTTCGAGCTATCGATCGAGGATGACGGTCCCGGCATCCCCGAGGACAAGGCCCGCGATGTCTTGAAACGCGGCCGGCGCCTCGACGAGACAAAGCCGGGAACCGGGCTCGGACTTGCCATCGTTGCCGACCTCGTCAACGAGTATGGCGGGGCGCTGGCGTTGGAACGCTCCACGATGGGCGGGCTGAAGGCGGTTGTGCGCTTGCGGAGCTTGCAATGATGTACTGCCCAGGGCCAATCGACACGGCCGAATGCCTGTGTTATGGCGGCCCCTCGATTGCACAAAGGCCGTTAAAAACGGCCAAATTTCCGACAAATGTCAATAGTATGACGTCCTGACGCCCCCGATGACGCGGCCCCCAGCGCATCCCGTTCAAGAAAACCGGTTGTTGGCATGAAGATTCGCGTTGCGCTCGTTTCCGCACTGCTCGCTCTTTCCGGCTGCGGAACGCTGGGCAAGGGCAGTGGCCCGGATATCTCCATCACCACCCCCCCCGCGTCGCCTCCTTCAGGGGCCAAAGTCGCGACGACGATCATCTCGGCCATGGCCGGCGGGCTCGTCGGCGGATCGATCGGCAGCGGCCTGAACAGCACCGAGAAGCGCAAGGCGCTCGAGGCGGAATACAAGGCGCTCGAATATACGGCGAGCGGCCAGAAGGTGACGTGGAAGAGCGACAGTTCGGCTCATTCCGGCGAAGTCGTCGCGGCCCAGCCCTACCGCGTCGGCTCGCAGGATTGCCGCCAGTACACCCATACGGTGTTTACCGGCACGGCCGGCCAGACCGCGCGGGGCACCGCATGCCGCAACGCCGACGGCAGCTGGACGCCGCTGACCTGAACATTGGGCCGGGGTCGGAATCCCGTCAAAGCGTCGCAGCACCCTCATGTTGTGAGAGCAGGGCTCTCGCTCTATTGGAAGAACCATGCTGTTCTGGGTCATAGCCGCAATCCTCACGCTAGGCGCAAGCCTGACGGTGCTGCTGCCGCTGACCAGTGGCGGCAAGGACGCTCCGACCAGCAGCGACCACGACCTCGAAGTCTATCGCGACCAACTGGCCGAGCTTGAGCGTGACGCCGCGCGCGGGCTGATCCAGCCGGCGGAAGCCGAGGAGGCGCGCGCCGAAATCGCCCGCCGCATCCTTCGCCTGGGAGATGTTGGTCAAGCCAATGTCGGTCAAGCCGATGCGCCTGGCACGCGGCAGCCGTCAAAGGCGGCAAGGCTGGTGGCAACGGCTGCGGTACTGGCGGTCCCTCTGCTCAGCTGGGGCCTTTACAGCCAGCTCGGCTCGCCGGATCTGCCGTCGCAGCCGCTTGCCGAACGGCTGGCCAAGAATCCGGCCGATAGTTCGGTCGACGAGTTGGTGACGCGCGCCGAGGCCCATCTTGCCGCCAACCCTGGCGACGGACGCGGCTGGGACGTGCTCGCCCCGATCTATCTGCGCCTGCAGCGCTTTCCCGATGCCGTGACCGCCTATCGCAATGCCATCCGCCTCGATGGCGACACGGCCGCCCGCGAGGCCGGCCTCGGCGAAGCGATTGCCAATGCGGCCGGCGGCATCGTTTCGGCCGATGCGCAATCCGCTTTCGAACAGGCGCTAAAACTCGACCCGGGAAACGCGAAAGCCTCGTTCTATTTGGCGATGGCGCTGGCCCAGGAAGGCCGCATACCCGAGGCAACCACGGCTTGGCAGAAAATGCTCGATTTCCTGCCGCAGGATTCGCCATGGCGCGGAGCTGTCCAACAGGCACTGGCCGAGGCCGCCAACCGCAGCGTCGCGTCAGGAGAGCCCGCCAAAGGCCCCGATGCCGCAGCCGTCGATGCCTCGTCGATGGCGCCGCAGGACAGGCAGGCCATGATCGAAACCATGGTCGCCGGCCTCGACGAAAAACTGCGGCAAAATCCGCGCGACGCGGAAGGATGGATGCGGCTCATTCGTTCCTATGTTGTGCTGGGCAAGGCTGACCAGGCGCGCGACGCGCTGCATCGCGGTATCGCCGTGTTTGGCGCCGACAGTGAGGAAGCGAAGAAATTCACCGCCTTTGCCGCCTCGCTCGGCCTGACGGCGACGGAGTAGGACATGACGCGCAAGCAGAAGCGATTGTCGGTGATTGTCGGAGGTCTTGCCTTCCTCGGCGCCGCCACCGGGCTGACCTTCTATGCGTTGGGCCAGAAGGCCTCCTATTTCTATATGCCCGCCGATCTGACCACCGCCAGCTTGCAGCCGGGACAGCGCATCAGGCTCGGCGGCCTCGTCGAAAAGGGCACGGTCGTGCGCGGGCAGGGCGCGACGGTTGCGTTCTCGGTCACCGACACGCACAAATCGGTCAAGGTCAGCTATACCGGCATCCTGCCCGATCTGTTCCGCGAGGAGCAGGGCGTCATCACCGAAGGCAGCTTTGGCGCCGACGGCGTTTTCGTCGCCGACAGCGTGCTGGCCAAGCATGACGAGCGCTACATGCCCAAGGAAGTCGCTGACGGGCTGAAGGCCAAGGGCGTGTGGCAAGAGAGCAAGAGCCAGTAATGGTTGAGACCGGACACTTCGCGCTCGTCCTCGCCTTTGTGCTGTCGCTGGTGCAGACGCTGGTGCCGCTGATCGGCGCCCGTACCGGCAACCAGAGGCTGATGGCTGTCGGCGGTCCCGTCACGGTCACAGGCTTCGCGCTCACGGCGCTATCGTTCGCAGCACTCGCCGGCGCCTATGCAAGTTCCGATTTCTCGGTGGCGAGCGTGTGGGAAAACTCGCATTCGCTGCAGCCGCTGATCTACAAGATCACCGGAACCTGGGGCAATCACGAAGGCTCGATGCTGCTCTGGGTGCTGATCCTGACCTTCTTCGGTGCGCTGGTCGCTGTCTTCGGCTCCAACCTTCCGGCGACGCTGCGCGCCAATGTGCTGACCGTGCAGGGGGCTATCGGCGCCACCTTCTTCCTGTTCATCCTGGCGACATCCAATCCGTTCACCCGGCTCAATCCGGCGCCGATCGAGGGCCGCGATCTCAACCCGGTCCTGCAGGATCTTGGCCTCGCCATCCATCCGCCGCTGCTCTATCTCGGCTATGTCGGGTTCTCTATCTGCTTTTCCTTCTCGGTCGCCGCCCTCATCGAAGGCCGCATCGATGCCTCCTGGGCGCGCTGGGTGCGGCCGTGGACGCTGGTCGCCTGGATGTTCCTCACCGGCGGCATCGCGATGGGCTCCTACTGGGCCTACTACGAGCTCGGCTGGGGCGGCTTCTGGTTCTGGGATCCGGTCGAAAACGCCTCCTTTATGCCGTGGCTGGCCGGCACGGCTCTTCTGCATTCGGCGATCGTCATGGAGAAGCGTTCGGCGCTCAAGATCTGGACGCTGCTGCTTGCCATCCTCACCTTCTCGCTGTCGCTGCTCGGCACCTTCCTGGTGCGCTCCGGCGTGCTGACCTCGGTGCATGCTTTCGCCACCGATCCGACCCGCGGCATCTTCATCCTGTGCATTTTGACGCTGTTCATCGGCGGCTCGCTGGCCCTGTTTGCGCTGCGCGCCTCGCGGCTGACGGCCGGCGGCCTGTTCCACCCGATCTCGCGCGAAGGCGCACTCGTCCTCAACAATCTGTTCCTGACCACGGCCACGGCCACCGTGCTGGTCGGCACGCTCTATCCGCTGGCGGTCGAAGCGCTTTCGGCCGGCAAGATCTCAGTCGGCGCCCCCTTCTTCAACCTGACATTCGGCCCGCTGATGGTGCCGCTGCTGGTCGTGGTTCCTTTCGGACCATTGCTCGCCTGGAAGCGCGGTGACCTCTATGCCGTCGCCCAGCGCCTGATGGCGGCTTTCGGCGCCGCTCTCCTGGCGATGCTGGTCACCGGGCTGTTCATCGACGGCGCGTCGGTGTTCGCCGCCCTTGGTGTCGGCCTCGCCTGCTGGCTGGTCTGCGGCGCGCTCACCGACCTCGCCGTCAAGTCCGGCTTTGGCAATGTGTCGCCCGCCATCATGCAGCGCCGTTTCGCCGGCCTGCCGCGTTCGGTGTTCGGCACTGCACTTGCCCATCTCGGCCTCGGGCTGACGACGCTCGGCATTGTCGGCACGCTGTGCTTCGGCACCGAAAGGATACTGTCGATGCATGCCGGCGAGAGCGTCGAACTCTCCGGCCACACGCTGCGTTTCGACGGCCTCTTCCCGGCGCAGGGTCCGAACTACAGCGAGCAGCGCGGCCGCTTTTCCCTGATCGGCGCCGATGGCGGCGTTTCAGCCGAAATCACCTCGGCCAAGCGCTTCTTTCCGGTGCGGCAGACGACGACGACCGAATCCGGCATCGAGACGATCGGCTTCAGCCAGCTCTATCTGTCGCTGGGCGATGAAGGCACCGATGGATCCGTCGTGGTGCGCCTGTGGTGGAAGCCGCTGGTGACGCTGATCTGGGGCGGAGCTCTGGTGATGATGGCGGGAGCCGCAATGTCGCTGCTCGACCGTCGCCTGCGGGTTGGCGCACCCTCGCGCCGCCGCAAGCAGGCAGCCTCCATGCCGTCGGCAGGCGCGCCGTGAGCACCAGGTTCTCGTTGGCCTCGCTCACCCTGCTTCTGGCGCTGCTGTTTGCCGGCGCGGCGCAAGCGGTGAAACCGGACGAGGTTCTCACCGATCCGGCGCTCGAGGCGAGGGCGCGGCTACTGTCGGAAGGCCTGCGCTGCATGGTCTGCCAGAACCAGTCCATCGACGAATCCGATGCAGACCTCGCCCGCGACCTGCGCATCCTGGTGCGCCAGCGCCTGGTTGCCGGCGATACCGACCAGCAGGTGATGGACTATATCGTGTCGCGCTACGGCGAGTTCGTGCTGTTGAAGCCACGCTTCAGCCCGCGCAACGCCTTGCTTTGGGGCACGCCGGTGCTTCTGCTTCTAGTCGGCGGCATTTTCATTGTGCTGACCACACGCTCCCGCCGCTCGTTGGCAACCAAGGCGCTGAGCGCCGAGGAACAGGCGGCGCTGGACAAGGTGCTGAGCGACTAGCTCGGCCATTCCTCCAAAGGCCAGTCCCGCGACGTGTGGATGGCGCGCAGGATAACAATGCTCTGACGGCCGGCGATCAGGCGCAATTCATAGGCAATGATGTAGGGCAGGCGGCCGATGGGCTTCTCATAAGTGCCTGTTACCCGGCCAGGTCGGCCCGTCGCCATATCACCAAGGCCCCGGCCCATTTCACGGATACGGTCCGCGAGGCGTCGGGCGGCGGCAGGATTGTCCTGAGCGATAAAGGCAACTTGCTGCGTGAGATCGTCCAGCGCTTCTCGCGACCAGGTGACGAACAGCTTCACGCCTTGCCTGCGCGCCTGGCTTTCGCTGCTTCGATCACCGCGTCGAGCTCCGCCATGGCGTCGTCGTGGGGCACGACACGGCCAGCCTCTGCGTCGGCCATGCCACGTTTTATGCCTTCGATGATATCCAGCTCGCGATCGACATAGGCTGAGACCGCCTCGGCGGCGAGGAACGATTTACTACGCCTGGTATCGGTAGCGATCTGCTCCAGCTTCAGCTTGGTCTCGGACGAGACTCGAATGGTCATGGTGGTGCTTGCTGTCATTGTGAAAGCCTTGTGCTGAGTTGTGTACACCATAGGGCAGCAGGCGAGCGCAACCAAGCGATTTGTGCGACCGCCCAACATTACAAAACTTTCATGCACCGGAAATGGCGCCGTAATGTGCGCCTCTCTATTTCTCTTGTCCGAGGATGCTCTGCCTGAGCCGCATCCAGTGAAAAGAGGATACGAGACCCATGACTATCGCCCCCAACCCATATTCCCGCACCCGCAAGCGCCTGTTGGCCGCCGCCGCTTCGCTGGCCATTGCCGGCGGCATCGGTTTCGGCGCCGTTGCCACTGGTACAGCTCCCGTTCTGGCCGACGCCGTGCGGGTCGAAGCGCCCCAGGTGCCGGGCTTTGCCGATGTCGTCGAGCGCGTTTCGCCGGCCGTGGTCAGCGTCAAGGTCAAGGCCAAGATCGAGCCTGCCGCCGATGACGGCTCCGACCAGTCCGACGATCCGGACGGCATGAACAACCTGCCCGACAATCCGCAGCTGCGCCAGTTCTTCAAGCAATTCCGCGGCTTTGGTGATCAGAACGGCCATGACGGCGGCAATCGTCGCTTCAGCCACCGCGACCATAACAACGACCAGCCGCGTCCGGTGGCGCAGGGTTCTGGCTTCTTCATCTCCGATGACGGCTATCTCGTCACCAACAACCATGTCGTCGAGGAAGGCTCCGCCTTCACAGTGGTGATGAATGACGGCAAGGAGCTTGACGCCAAGCTGATCGGCACCGATCCGCGCACCGATCTGGCGGTGCTCAAGGTCGATGGCGTCGGCAAGTTCACCTATGTCGATTTCGCCGACGATTCCAAGGTTCGCGTCGGCGACTGGGTGGTGGCCGTCGGCAATCCGTTCGGCCTCGGCGGCACCGTCACCGCCGGCATCGTCTCGGCCCGTGGCCGTGATATCGGCGCCGGTCCCTATGATGACTTCATCCAGATCGACGCTTCGGTCAACCGCGGCAATTCGGGCGGCCCGACCTTCAACCTTAACGGCCAGGTCGTCGGCATCAACACCGCGATCTTCTCGCCGTCGGGCGGAAGCGTCGGCATCGCCTTCGACATTCCGGCCTCGACCGCCAAGCAGGTGGTGCAGGATCTGATGAAGAGCGGCTCGGTGCAGCGTGGCTGGCTCGGCGTCGAAATCCAGCCGGTTACATCGGACATCGCCGAATCGCTGGGCCTGAAGTCGCAGAACGGGGCTCTGGTTTCGGGCGCCCAGGACGGTGGCCCCGGCAAGCAGGCCGGCATCACCGCCGGTGACGTGATCACCCAGGTCGAAGGCAAGGACGTCGCATCGCCGAAGGAACTGGCTCGTCTGATCGGCGCCCACCCACCCGGCAAGTCGGTCGACGTCACGGTGTGGCGCGACGGCAAGAGCCAGACCATCAAGGTCGATCTCGGCACGCTGCCGTCCACCGACAAGCAGGCCTCGGCCGACCCGCAGCAGCCCGCGGCACCGGCAAAGCCCGCCGCGCTGGCCGATCTCGGCCTCACCGTCACCAAGTCGGAAAACGGCAAGGGCCTGGTGGTGACCGATGTCGATCCCGACAGCGATGCCGCCGACCGCGGCATCCAGCCCGGCGATGTCATCACCTCGGTCAATTCGACGGAGGTGAACGGCACCGACGACGTCGCCAAGGTGATGGCCGATGCGGTCAAGTCCGGCCGCAAGGCGGTGCTGATGCAGATCACCCGCGACGATTCAAACCGCTTCGTCGCGCTGCCAGTCGCCAAAGGCTGACATCACACAGTTTCCAGTGCGGCGGTTTCAACACCCCCGAGCCGCCGCACGGGAAGCAAGGGGCCGAACGCGTTAGTCAGTCATCGTGTTCTGCCCCCGGCGGCAGCGGGCCCCCATCGCCCGCTGCCGCTCTAACATCGAAGCATGGCGCCCAAAAGTGCACGGCGGTTTTGGCAAAACGACATGCTTGAACGAAAGCTTTTGCGCTCATGGCGGCCCCTCAATCTTCCGGCGAAATCGCGTATAACGGCTCTATGAAGATTCTCGTCATAGAAGACGATCGCGAGGCGGCCGACTATATGCAGAAGGCCTTTGCCGAGGCTGGGCACACCGCCCATGTCGCCGGCGACGGCGAAACCGGCTTTGCGCTGGCCGATGCCGGCGACTATGACGTGATGGTCGTCGACCGCATGATGCCACGCCGCGACGGGCTCTCCGTCATTGCCGGCCTGCGCTCGCGCGGCAACACCACGCCGGTGCTGATCCTGTCGGCGCTGGGCGAAGTCGATGACCGCGTCACCGGTCTGCGCGCCGGCGGGGACGACTATCTGACCAAGCCCTATGCCTTTTCCGAATTGCTCGCCCGCGTCGAGGTGCTGAACCGCCGCGCCAGCGCCAGGGAGGCCGAAACCGTCTACCGGGTCGGCGATCTCGAGCTTGACCGGCTGTCCCATTCGGTCAAGCGCGCGGCGCGCGAGATCACGCTGCAGCCGCGCGAATTCCGCCTGCTCGAATATCTGATGCGCCATGCCGGCCAGGTGGTGACGCGCACCATGCTGCTCGAAAATGTCTGGGACTATCATTTCGATCCGCAGACCAACGTGATCGACGTTCACGTCTCGCGCCTGCGTGGCAAGATCGAGAAGGGTTTCGACAAGCCGATCCTGCATACGGTTCGCGGCGCCGGCTATATGCTGAAGAGCGGCTAGAGCATGATCCCAAAAAGTAGGTACCGGTTTTTGGAGAAGATCATGCTCCAACAAAGGGGTAGGTCATGATGAGATTTCAGCCAAATCTCATCATGAGCTAGAACTCGATGGCCCTTTCCCTGCCGGCCATCATGAGGACGACGGCGGCGCGGCTTTCAGCGCTTTATTTCCTGCTTTTCGCGCTATGTGCCGTGTTGCTGGTCTTCTACATGACGTCGTTGTCGGCCCGCATGCTGACCGGCCAGACCCAGCAGACCATCAATGACGAGGTGCTCGGCCTCGCCCGTGCCTATCAGAGCGGCGGCCTGCCGCGGCTGGTGCGCGTCGTCGAGCAGCGCTCGCGCCAGCCCGGCGCCAACCTCTATCTCATTGCCGATGTCAACGGCCAGATCCTCACCGGCAACGTGCAGAGCCTGGCACCGGGGGTGCTCGAGACCGATGGCTGGACGACCGAACCCTTCTCCTATCGCCGTTTCGGCGAAGGTGAGCTCGAACGGCAGCGCAACCAGGCTTCTGACCCGAATGGCGCGCAGCCCGGCGAGACCGAAATTCAGCCCGAGGGCGAGAAGGGCCACAACGCCATCGCGCTGGTGCTGCGGCTGCCCAACCAGATGATCATGCTGGTCGGCCGCGATCTCGGCGAGCCCGAGCGCTTCCGCGCCGTCGTCCGCCGCGCCCTGATGCTGGCGCTGGGCATGATGGGCCTGGGCGGGCTGCTGATCTGGTTCCTTGTCGGCCGCGCCGCGCTGAAGCGCATCGACAGCGTCTCGGAGGCAAGCCGCCGCATCATGGGCGGCGATCTCACGGGACGGCTGCCGGTGACCGGCGCCGGCGATGAGTTCGACCGCCTGTCGGAAAACCTCAACACCATGCTGGCCAGGATAGCGACGCTCAACGAAGGGCTGAAGCAGGTCTCCGACAACATCGCCCATGATTTGAAGACGCCGCTGACCAGACTGCGCAACCGCGCTGAGGCGACACTTTCGGGCAAGCACAAGACCACCGACTACCGGCAGGCGCTGGAAGGCACCATCGCCGAATCCGACCAGCTGATAAAAACCTTCAACGCCATCCTGATGATCTCCAGGCTGGAGGCCGGCTATTCCTCGGAGAGCACCAGCAACGTCGATCTCGCCGCCGCGGTGCATGACGTTGTCGAGCTTTATGAGCCGGTGGCGGAGGAGGCTGGCGTGGTGCTTGAAACTGCCGCGGACGGGAATTTTTCCGTCGATGGCAACCGCGAGCTGATCGGCCAGGCACTGTCGAACATCGTCGACAACGCCATCAAATACTCGACCGATGCGACGGAAAAGCCTGCCGTGCGCGTAGCCCTGCAGCGCGTCGGTCACGAAATCCGCCTTTCCGTTTCCGACAATGGCCATGGCATCCCCGACGATGCCGACCGCGCCAGGGCGACCGAGCGCTTCGTGCGGCTGGAAAAGAGCCGCTCGCAGCCGGGATCCGGTCTTGGCCTCAGCCTCGCCAAGGCGATCATGACTTTTCACAATGGCCGGCTTGAACTTCTGCCTGCCAATCCCGGATTGTCCGTTATCATGAGCTTCCCGGCGCGGGAGGACCATTGATGGCGGTGAGGATGGCTGCGAAACGGATCGAGACCGAATGGCGCCTGCAACTGGCGGCGCAGCTCGCGCCGCTGGATGAGGCCCGCGCCCGGCGTGAACTGTCGGAGATCGCTGGCGATGCCAAGGACGAGAACCTGCCGCGGCTGGCGAAATTCCTAGGGGTCAAGGGCGCCGCACAGGAGTTTCTCGCTGCCGTCTTCGACCTCTCGCCCTTCCTCCGCGATGTCGCGCGCCGCCGGCCGCAAATCCTCGACGCGCTGTTCGATGGCAGTGTCGAGGCTCGGCTGCTCGCCATCGCCGAAGCGATCGGCAAGGCCGCCTTTTCCGAGACCGTTTCCGAATCCAGCCTGATGATGGAACTCAGGCAGTGGAAGGGTGAAGCTCACTTCCTGATCGCACTTGCAGACCTCTCCGGCGAGGCCGATGCCGCGCTGACGGTAAGGCGCCTCAGCAATCTCGCCGATGCCTGCACCTCCGCGGCGGTCGACTTCCTGCTGCGCGAGGCGCACAGCCAAGGCAAGCTCAAATTACCCGATCCCGAAAATCCGTCACGGCAATCCGGCTGGATCGTGCTCGGCATGGGCAAGCTTGGCGCGCATGAACTGAATTTCTCCTCCGACATCGACCTCGTCGTCTTCTTCGATCCGGATGCGCCGGCAATCGTCGATCCGCTCGAGGCCACAGAGCTGTTTGCGCGCCTGACCCGCAGGCTGGTCCGCATCCTGCAGGACCGCACCGGGCACGGCTATGTCTTCCGCACCGATTTGAGGCTTCGTCCCGATCCAGGCTCGACGCCGCTGGCGATCCCGGTCGAGGCAGCACTTCGCTACTATGAGGCGCGCGGCCAGAACTGGGAGCGCGCCGCCATGATCAAGGCGCGTCCCTTGGCCGGCGATCTCGATGCCGGGGATGCGTTCCTGCGGGAATTGCAGCCCTATGTCTGGCGCAAATACATGGACTATGCGGCGATCGCCGACGTTCATTCGATCAAGCGCCAGATCCATGCCCACAAGGGTCATGGCGAGATCGCGGTCAAAGGACACAACGTCAAGCTCGGCCGCGGCGGCATTCGCGAAATCGAGTTCTTCGTCCAGACCCAGCAACTGATCGCCGGCGGCCGTTTTCCGGAGCTGCGCGGCCGCGAGACGGTGCCGATGCTGGGTGCGCTGGCGGCGCGCAACTGGATCACCGCCGATGCACGCGACGCGCTCACGCAGCAATATTGGTTTCTGCGCGGCGTGGAACACGCCATCCAGATGGTCGCCGACGAGCAGACGCATATTCTGCCCGACGATGATGAAGGGCTGGAACGCATCGCCCATATGCTGGGCTTTGCCGATGCCGCCAGATTTGCCGAAACCTTTCGCGCGGCTTTGCATGAGGTCGAGCGCCATTACGCCGCGCTGTTCGAGACTGCGCCTGAATTGTCGGCCGGCGTCGGCAATCTGGTCTTCACCGGCGATGTCGACGATCCCGACACGCTGCAGACCTTGCACGGCCTTGGCTTCCAGCGGCCAAGCGACATCTGCCGCGTCATTCGGGGCTGGCATTTCGGCCGCTATCGCGCCACCCAGTCGGCGGAAGCGCGCGAGCGGCTGACCGAACTGACGCCGGCGCTGCTCAAAGCCTTCGGCCAGACGCGCCGGGCCGACGAGGCGCTGGTTCGCTTCGATGAACTCCTCGCCGGCCTGCCCGCCGGCATCCAGCTGTTTTCGCTGCTGCAGTCGAATCCCGCTCTGCTGAAGCTTATGGCGACGATCATGGGCGCCGCGCCTCGGCTGGCGGCAATCATCACAAGGCGCCCGCATGTCTTCGACGGTCTGCTCGACCCGGCGCTGCTCACCGAACTGCCCAACCGCGCCTATCTCTCAGCGCGGTTGGCCGCTTTCATCGATGGCGACAGGCCCTACGAGGATGTGCTTGACCGGCTGCGCATCTTTGCCTCCGAGCAGAAATTCCTGATCGGTGTCAGGCTGCTCGCCGGCTCGATCGACCCGGCGCGCGCCGGCCGCGCCTTTTCCGATCTCGCCGACCTCACCATCGACGCCGCATTGCAGGCGGTGACCACCGAATTCGCGCTGCGCCACGGCGGTATCGCCGGCGGCACGGTTTCGCTGCTCGGCATGGGTAAGCTCGGCAGCCGCGAATTGACGGCGGGTTCGGACGTCGACCTTATCCTGCTTTACGATCACGACCCGGATGCCGACGAGTCCGACGGCGACAAGCCGCTCGCACCGTCGCACTACTACACCAGGATGACGCAGCGGCTGATCGCGGCTGTCTCGGCGCCGACCGCCGAGGGCGTTCTCTACGAACTCGACCTGCGCTTGCGGCCATCCGGCAACAAGGGGCCGGTGGCGACCCATATCGACGCCTTCAAGAAATACCAGCGCCAGGAGGCCTGGACCTGGGAGCACATGGCTTTGGCAAGGGCTCGCGCCATCGGCGGTGACGCTGCCCTTTGCACCGAGGTCGAGGCCGAGGTGGCGGCACTTCTGGCCTTGCCGCGCGACGCCGCCAAGGTGAGGGCGGAGGCATCCGAGATGCGCGCGCTGATCGAGAAGGAAAAATCGCCGCGCGATCTCTGGGACATCAAGCTCATCTCCGGCGGCCTCATCGACCTCGAATTCATCGCGCAGGTGGCGGTTATAACCGGGCAGGTCGAAGCCGGCCGCAGGGTGACCGCGACCGGCGAAATCCTGGCGCATCTGTCGCCGGATTTCGCCGAGGCTGACGTCAGGCAGCAGCTTTGCGAAGCCTACCAACTCTATCTGGCGCTGACCCAGATGACGCGGCTTTGCCTCACCGGTGCATTCGAACGCGATGACGTTCCGCCGGGATTGTCGGATCTGCTTCTGGCGGTGACTGACCTGCCGGATTTCGGTGTGCTGGAAGCACATCTCAAGGAAACGTCGCAAAAGGTCAGAAAGGATTTCAACCTTTTGCTTCGTACGAAACGGTCGTGAGGGCGTGAAGCGTTGGCGGCTGTTTCGGATCGCATCGGGGGTGACGATGCAACAGGAGATACCCATGAGAAAGACAACCGGACTTGCCCTTGCCTTTGTCGCGCTTGCCGGCGCCGTTGGCACCACCGCCTATGCCGAGAACAATGCCAGCGCCAGAATGCGCGAGGGCGCGATGATGCGCCTCGACAAGGCGATGAAGGATTCCAACGGCACCATCAGCTTCGACCAGTTTTCCGACGCCATGAACGCGCGGCTGAAGAAGCTGGTCGCCGATAATGGCGGCAAGCTGACAGTCGCCCAGCTCGCTGACGCGCTGGAGAAGGCGCGGTTCGAGGAAATGGCCAAGCGCATAGTTGCCCGCTACGACAGCAAGGGCGACGGCACGCTGACCACGGACGACATCACCGGGCGCGAGAAGAAGGTGTTCGCCATGCTCGACCGCAACAATGACGGCAAGATCGAGCGCAACGAACTGCCAAAGAAAGGCCGCATGGGCCGCCACCACCAATGGGACGGCGGCGACGACAGCATGGAGTGAAATGGCGATATGTCTCCGGCGGCGAAAGCCGCCGGAGCCCTTACATGACCGGGGCTACTCAGTCCTTGAACGCGGCGGAGAGCACCGCTCGCATTGGCGGGCCGTCAGGCAGCCGCCTTCACCGCCAGCGCCGGCTTCTTCACCGGAATGCGCACCGACACGATCGTGCCGACGCCTTCGGTCGAGCGGATTTTCAGCGCGCCGCCCTGCAGCTCGGCCAGCGAGCGCGAGATGGCAAGGCCGAGGCCGGAGCCGGCGTGGTTCTTCGAAAACTGGTTCTGCACCTGTTCGAAGGGGCGGCCAAGCTTGCTCAGTGCCTCCTTCGGAATGCCGCAGCCATTGTCCTCGATGGTCAGCACCAGCGCGCCTGACGTGTTGCGGGCGCGCACCGAGATATGGCCGCCCTGACCGGTGAACTTCACCGCATTCGACAGCAGATTGATGGCGATCTGCTTGATCGCCCGGCGGTCGGCGAACAGCGTCATCGTATCGGCGATGCGGGTTTCGACCGTGATCGATTTCTCCGCCGCCTGCAGCGAGATCACCCGCACCGTCTCGCGGATCAGCGGGCAGAGATCGATTTCCTCGCGGTCCACCGAGAATTGGCCGGCTTCGATCTTCGACATATCGAGTATGTCGTTGATGACGCCGAGCAGATATTTGCCGCTGCCGTTGATGTCGTTGGCATATTCCTCGTAGCGCGGCGAACCGAGCGGCCCGAACAGGCCTTGTTCCATCAGTTCGGAGAACCCGATGATGGCGTTGAGCGGCGTGCGCAGCTCGTGCGACATGTTGGCTAGGAATTCGGATTTGGCCCGATTGGCGGCCTCGGCGCGCTCGGTTTCCTTCATATATTCGCGGTTGAGCTCGACCAGTTCCTTGGCGCGCTCTTCCTCGGCCCGGCGGGCGAGGCTGAGGTCGTGGATGGTCGCCATCAGCCGGCGCTCGCTGTCGACCAGCTTTTCCTGGTGCAGCTTGATCTGGGTGATGTCGGAGCCGACGGAGACCGTGCCGCCGTCCCGGGTCCTCAGTTCGTTGACCTGCAGCCAGCGGCCGTCGGAGAGCTGCCGCTCGAAGGTTGCGCCCCCTTGCGGCCCGTTGGTGTTGGCCAGCCGCCGTTCAGAGGCGAAGGCCAGCATGCGCTCTTCAAGCACGGCGCGCGCAGCGCCCGGCATGACGTCGCGGTCCGACAGGCCGTTGTCCTTCTGGTATTTGGAATTGCACATGATCAGGCGCTGGGCGGCATCCCACAGCACGAAGGATTCGTTGATGTTTTCGATCGCGGTCCGCAGGCGCAGGTCGGCCGCCTCCGAGCGCAGCGCCAGATGCCGCTGCTCGGTGACGTCGACGGCAATGCCGATCAGCTGGATCTCAGGCGCTTCCGGGTCGATCACCTGGGCCCTGGCGCGCATCCACACCCACTGGCCGTCGGCGTGACGCATCCGGAACACCTGGTCGATATGGTCGATCTCGCGCTCGACGATTTTGTTGGCCAGCTCGAACAGGTCGCCGTCCTCGGGGTGGATGATGTCGTCGACCTCGCCGAACGACAGCATCGAGTTGCAGGGCTCGTAGCCCAGCATGTCGTACATCGAGCGCGACCAGTACATCTTGCCGCGCACCATGTCCCAGTCCCACAGGCCGCAGCGACCGCGAACCAGCGCCATGTCGATGCGCTGATGGGCTTCGAGATAGATGCGGTCGGCTGTCTGGGCGCGCGATGCCTGGCCGAAATAGGCGTAGAGGATGATGATCAGCACGCCGGCTGTCAGCACAAACAGCGTGACGTTGAGCGAGACGGTCTTGCGCCAGTTGTCGAACACCGCTTCCTGCGGCACCAGCACGGCGGCGGCGTTCTTGCGGTCCCGGGTCAGGCTCACCGCCGCGTACCAGTCCTGGCCGCCGATGCTGACATCCATGACCCCGGCGCGGTCGCCGAACATGAACAGCGGCTGGCCGTTCAGCACCAGGCTGTCCAGCGATCGCCCTTGCCAGCCGGTCGACAGCGGCGACACGGCAATGATCTTGAAGGCGCTGTCGGTGATCACAAGCACATGGCTTCTGCCCATGGCGCCCTGGCGGCTCGTGCTTTCCAGAAGATCAATTGCACCGCTGGATGCCGCGGTCGGGTCGGCCGAGATTGCGTTCGCCATCTGGCCGGCGGCGAGACCTAGCACCGCCTTGCCGTCGCGCTCGGCCTCGTCGCGCTCGTTCATCAGCGACAGCACGCGCAGTGCGGCGATGACGATCAGGAAGATGATGATGAGAGCCGGTATCGAACGGCGCAGAAGGGGTTCGGCAGCCAGGAGCCGCCGGTAGGCTGGTTCAGCGATGAGCCGCGTATTGCCGGCGAGGCCGTCGCCTCGCGCCTTGCGCCGCTCAAAAGCCGTCCCTTCGGGCGCGCCCCACGCGTCCGCCTTGGCCATAAATGGCACTCCCCGAATTTCCGTACGCTTGACGATCCGGCAACACCGCACATCCGAATCGTCTGTAAAGAATCAAAGGTGATTCGCCTTGTCCAGAGGCGCGGCCGAAAAACATTAAAAATTGATTGAAATAACGCTGAAATCCCTCCCCTTGAGGGGAGGGTGGCCCGAAGGGCCGGGTGGGGTCCTCGGCGAAGCGCTCGACTCTCTCAATCACGGTCGAAGTTGGTCGAGGTCGCGCACTGCCGCAACGACCCCACCCGTCCATCCGCCTTCGGCGGCTGTCCACCGTCCCCTCAAGGGGGAGGGATCAGGCCAGCGTTCGCTCCACAATGTCCCGCAAATCCGCCGACAGGTTCTCGGCACCGGCGATGGCCAGCAGCGCTTCCCTGGCCTTGGCTTGCCTGCCCGGCTCCAGCGAGCGCCACGAGCGCAGCGCTGTCGCCAGCCTGGCCGCCACTTGCGGATTGCGTTTTTCAACCTCGAGTACGGTCTGGGTAAAAAACCGGTAGCCTTCGCCATCGGCGCGGTGGAAGCCGGTCTGGTTGGCGCTGGCGAATGTGCCGACCAGCGAGCGCACCCGGTTCGGATTGGCCATCGAGAAAGCTGCGTGACCAGTCAGCTCGCGTACCGTGTCGACTGTCCGGGGTCCCGGCACGCTGGCCTGGATCTGGAACCATTTGTCCATGACCAGCGGATCGGCGCCATAACGGGCCTCGAAATCGGCCAGCGCCTTGATCGCCTCCGGCGAACCGTCATGGCGGTGCGCAAGGACGGTCAGCGCTGCGGCGCGGTCGGTCATGTTCGTCGCGACCTCGAAATGCCGGGCGGCGAGCGCAGCCCCTTTCGGCAGCAGCGAGAGGTAGTCGAGCAGGATGTTGCGCAGCGCGCGGCGTCCCGCACTTGCCGCGTCGGGGCTGAACGGCCCGTCGTCGGCGAGGCGGCCGTATAGGTCGGTGAACGTTTGCTGATTGGCGCGCGCGATTGCCAGCGCCAGCGCCTCGCGGGCGGCGAAGATGGCGTCGGGGTCGATATTCCTGCCGATGTCGCGGGCAATGTCGGCCTCGCCCGGAAGCGAAAGCGCCAGTGCCCGGTAAGCGGGTTCCAGCGTCTCGTCGCCGGCGATCTTGCCGGCAAGTCCGGTCAGCCTGGCGGTGAAGGCCGGCTTTGCGCCGCCGAGGATCTGGCGGAAGGCCGCTATCAGCGCATCGGTCAAAAGCGTGTTGAACGCCTGCCAGCGCGCAAAGGCATCGCTGTCATGGCCGGCGAGAAAGAACTGGTCGTCGGCCTTCTGCTCGACCGAAAGCGTGATCGGTGCCGAAAAGCCGCGGTTGAGCGACACCGCCGGCCGCTCGGCAACGCCTGAGAAGCGCACCATGTGACGGCGCTTGCGAATATGGATGACACCGTCCTCGACGGCGGCGCCCTCGACGCCGCCATAGGCAACCGGTTCGCCGCCGGCGCCGACCAGCCCGAAGGCGAGCGGGATGTGCATCAGCCGCTTGCGGCTTTCCGACGGCGTCGGCGGCACCGACTGCTCGATCTCGAGCGTGAACTCGCGCGTGGCCGGATTGTGCGTCGAACTGACGGTCAGGTTCGGCGTGCCCGCCTGGTGGTACCAGAGCGCGA
This sequence comes from Mesorhizobium sp. M0802, assembly GCF_040320115.1. Taxonomy (NCBI): domain Bacteria; kingdom Pseudomonadati; phylum Pseudomonadota; class Alphaproteobacteria; order Hyphomicrobiales; family Phyllobacteriaceae; genus Mesorhizobium; species Mesorhizobium sp. M0802. Next base: position 95,954 of record NZ_JAMYOY010000011.1, on the reverse strand, counting down.
ATTGCGACAGATCGCGCCCGGAGGCGTCCTCGAACACTTTGAGGAAATCCTCGATCGTCGCTGCTTCGCCGTCATGGCGCTCGAAATAGAGATCCATTCCGGCGCGGAACGTGTCAGGTCCGAGAATGGTGCGGATCATGCGCACGACTTCCGAGCCTTTTTCGTAGACGGTCGCCGTGTAGAAATTGTTGATCTCGCGGTAGCGGCGCGGCCGCACCGGATGCGCCAGCGGTCCCTGGTCCTCGGGGAACTGGTGTGCCCTGAGCGTGCGCACTTCGGCGATGCGCTTGACCGCGCGCGAGCGCTGGTCGGCGGAGAATTCGTGGTCGCGAAAAACCGTCAGCCCTTCTTTCAGGCAGAGCTGGAACCAATCGCGGCAGGTGATCCTGTTGCCGGTCCAGTTGTGGAAATACTCATGCGCGATGATCGCCTCGATATTGGCGAAATCGGCATCGGTGGCGGTTTCCCGGTCGGCCAGCACATATTTGTCGTTGAAGATATTGAGGCCCTTGTTCTCCATGGCCCCCATGTTGAAGTCGGAAACGGCGACGATGTTGAAGACGTCGAGGTCGTATTCGCGGCCGAAGGCCTGCTCGTCCCATTGCATCGAGCGCTTCAGCGCATCCATGGCGTAGCCGGCAAGCCCCTCCTTGCCTGGCTCGACATAGATGCCGAGTTCGACCTCGCGCCCGGACATGGTGACGAAACTGTCCGCAACCTTGCCGAGATTGCCGGCCACGAGCGCAAACAGATAGGACGGCTTGGGGAAGGGGTCGTGCCAGACTGCAAAGTGCCAGCCGTCGGCAAGCGCGCCGCTTTCGACCGGATTGCCGTTGGAAAGCAACAGCGGCGCTTCGTCCAGCCTCGCCTCGATACGCACGGTATAGACCGACAGGATGTCGGGGCGGTCGAGGAAATAGGTGATGCGGCGAAAGCCCTCGGCCTCGCATTGCGTGCAATAGACATTGCTGGAGCGGTAGAGGCCCATCAGCGCCTCATTGCTGGCCGGCGCGATCTCGGTCTCGAGCAGCAGCTGGAAACGGGCCGGCGGCCTCAAAATGGTCAGCTGGTCCGGCGTGGCGAGATACTCGGCCGGGGCAAGCTCGCGACCGTCGATGGCAATGCGCTTGAGCACCAGCCCGTCGCCGTCCAGCACCAGCGACGTCGAGGCGGCGGCGCCATCGCGGCGTTCGATCGTCAGCACTGCGGTGACACGCGTTGCGTCTGGCGAAAGGCGGAAGGTGAGGCCGGTTTGCGGGATGGAAAAGTCGTTGGGGCGGTAGTCTTCGAGCTTGAAGACCTGGCCGGTATCGGTTCGCATTCCCTTGGGTTTCCCTGTCGCTATCGGAGCCGCTGACGTGTCCTGGCCCATTAATCTAAAGTTGCGCGCTCTTTACACGAAACGGTCACTCGACAAAACTGCGCCAATGCCTATTTCGGGGCGTTCCCCTTCCGCCATCATCGTGAGGCCTTGATGACCGTCGTCAGATCGAAGTTCGGCATGGGCGCCTGTGTACCGCGTCGTTCGACGCGCATCTCAGCGGAGATCCGGGAAGCAACAGAACAGTGAAAGCCGGACCTGGAGACGAAGCGGGCGGGAAACTGTCCGATCATCCCGGCGCGCATCGGCCCAATAATCGATGTCGATTTTTGGAAAGCACGATGCGCAGATTTAAAGTGTCAGAGCGTCCTTTGCGCGTCGAAGACGACGCGCGGCGCTCTGATGTTCTCACCGGGATCATGCTCAAGGTCATGTCGGTGGCGGTCTTTGTCGGCATGCAAACCTGCATCAAGGCCGCCGGCACTTTGCCGGCCGGCCAGATCGTCTTCTTCCGCTCCTTCTTCGCCATCTTCCCGATCATCGCCTTCCTGGCCTTCAAGAGAAAACTCGGTACGGCGTTCGCCACCAAACGCCCGCTGAACCACATTGCGCGCGGTGTCGTCGGCGTTTGCGCCATGGGGCTCGGCTTCTTTGCGCTGACCCGGCTGCCGCTGCCTGAGGCGATCACGCTGAACTATGCCCAGCCTTTGCTGGTGGTGGTGTTCTCCTCGCTATTCCTCGGCGAAGCCATTCGCGTCTATCGCTGGAGCGCGGTTGCGGTCGGTCTGGTCGGCGTGCTGATCATCTCCTGGCCGGAGCTGACGCTGCTCACGTCGGGCGTCGCGCTCGGCGACCAGGAGGTGCTGGGCGTCATCGCTGCTCTTGTTTCTGCAGCAATCTCCGCCAATGCCATCCTGCTCGTGCGCAATCTTGTCCAGACTGAACGAACAGCGACCATCGTGTTGTGGTTCTCGGCGACGGCGAGTGTCATGGCGCTGCTTACGCTGCCCTTCGGCTGGCAGGCGCTGACGCCGCTGCAGGCCGGTCTGCTGGTCGCAGCAGGGTTCTGTGGCGGGCTGGCGCAGATTTTGATGACGGCGGCGTACCGCCATGCCGAAGCTTCGGTGGTGGCGCCGTTCGAATACACCTCGATGATCCTCGGCGTCGTCGTCGGCTATTTCGCCTTTGGCGATATTGCCACCATCAACACGCTCGTCGGCGGTGTGATCGTCGTTGCCGCCGGCATCTTCATCATCTGGCGCGAGCGCCAACTCGGCCTGGAACGCACCCGAACGCGCAAGGCAGCGCCACCACAGGGGTGAGGAGGTCCGCGGGGTTGCTCAGCTAGCTTCCGCACGTTCCTTCGCCAGCCGCACCAGCACCGCTCGCGTCTGCTCGTCGGCCGGGAAGAAAGACTCGATCGCCAGTTCCGACAGCGTCACGTCAAGCGGCGTGCCGAAGACGGTGATGGTGCTGATGAAGGACAGCACCTGGTCGCCATGCGCCAGCCGCAGCGGATGGACGATGCCGTTGGGCTCGACCGGCACCGGCCGCGCACCCTTGAGCCCGGACGGATAGGTTCGCAATTCGCGCTCCAGCTCGACCAGGACGGGATCGCCGGCGGCATCGTTCTGGTGTTTCAGCCGCTCCAGCAGATGCGCCCGCCATTCCGCGAGATTGACGATGCGCGGTGCGATGCCGTTCGGGTGCAGGCTGAGGCGCAGCACATTGACCGGCGGCTGGAGCAGCGACGGCTCGGCAACATCGGCCAGAAACGGGCCGATGGCGGCATTGGCGGATATCAGGTTCCAGTGCCGGTCGACGGCGAGGGCGGGGAACGGCTCATGCCCTTTGAGCACGCTCTCGACCGCGGCAAGCGCCGGCGCCAGAGTCGTATCTGTGAGTGGCCGCTCGCTGAAGCTCGGGGCAAAGCCGGCAGCCAGCAACAGCTGATTACGCTGCCGCAGCGGAATCTCAAGCTGCTCGGCCAGATGCAGCACCATCTCGCGCGAGGGCGCGGCGCGGCCGCTTTCGACGAAGGAGAGATGACGCTGGGAAATCTCAGCCTCCATTGCGAGATCAAGCTGGCTCATGCGCCGGCGCGTGCGCCATTCGCGGATCAGGCTGCCGGCGGAGGTTTGGGCTGTTGTCATCGGGCGGGATTAAGGCGGCGGGAGAGGGATTTCAATTACGTCGGAGGTTATAGCGGAGGCCGAGGCGAAATCTTCTCCCCCTCTGAGGGGGAGATGGCCGGCAGGCCAGAAGGGGTTCGACGGGATGCGACCTTCTTACGGAAATGGACGTTGGCGCTCCACGCGCAACGACCCCACAGTCGCCTTCGGCGACATCTCCCCCTCCAAGGGCCCTCAAGGGGGAGATCAGCTAGCTAGCCCACCTCTCGCAACTTCGCTTTCACCTCGAGAAAATCTCGCCACGCCAGTTTCTTGTGCGCAGGGGTTCGCAAGAGATAGGCCGGGTGCAGCGTCGGCATGGCCGGAATGGCAATGCCGGAAGCCGTGGTGTGGACGCGCCAGTTGCCGCGCAGGCGCAAGATGCCTTCGCTCGTGTTGAGCAAGGTCTTGGCCGAAGGGCCACCGAGATTGACCAGCACCTTGGGATTGACCAGCTCTATGTGCCGCTCGATGAAGGGACGGCAGATTTCGGTCTCGTGCGGCGTCGGCGTGCGGTTGCCGGGTGGCCGCCAGGGAATGACGTTGGCGATATAGACCGAAGTCCGGTCAAGCCCGATCGCCGCCAGCATGCGGTCGAGCAGCCGGCCCGAGCGGCCGACGAAGGGCAGGCCCTCAATATCCTCGTCGCGGCCGGGCGCCTCGCCGACCAACATCACCGAACCTTCCGGATTGCCGTCGGCAAAGACCAGGTTCTTGGCGGTGAATTTGAGGTTGCAGCCATCGAACGACGCCATGTGCTGGCGCAGTTCGTCGAGCGTCGAGGCACTTGCCGCCATTTGCCGGGCCAGGGCCGCCTGTGCCTCGTCGGGCACCGTCGCCATGGCCGGAACGGAACGCGCCGGCGCGTCCGGCACCCGGCTTGCGTCCAGCCCGGGGCTGGCGGCGGCTTGTTCCGGAAACTTGTTTTCGCGAGGCGGCGCGGCAGGCGCCGTTGTGCGCTCGGGGCGCTTCGGTGCTGCCCCGGCAAACCGGTTCACCGGCGCGTCCTCCAACGCTTCGTCGACGCTGGCAGAGGCGTAGAAGGCGAGCAACTCGGCCAGGTCGGATCGGTTGTTGGGGGAGGCGGCAGTCATGCCGGGCACATTCGTCCGCCGAGAGACGATTTGCAAGGTTGGGCGGTTAGTAATCTCCCCCCTCGAGGAGGGAGATTACGCGCTCGTCGGCTTTCGCCAATCACGAAGGGCATTTCGTGGCGATTTTCACGGCGTCTGCCGCTTACCCCGTCGGTATCCGCGGATCCTGCACCAGATAGAACGTCCAGCGCGGCGTGTAGTCGGTGATCAGAAACTCGAAGCGTCCCCTCTTCAGCGGGTCGATCTGTCCACTCTTGAACAAGAGCCGGTCATAGGGTTCGAAATCGCGGTCGAAATCGGCGTACGCGCTCGACAGGATGTTGTCGGGCGTCTTGTTGCGCTGGTCGAAGGACAGGCCGTCGCCGAACACGCTCGGCTGGTTGAGTATCTCCTGCAGCTCGAACTGGAATTCGACCCAGGCCTGGCCGCTGTTGTTGAGAACCTCGATACGCATGTACAGGATGCCGTTGGCGAATTCGCCGTTGGTGCTGAACGGCTGGATCGGTTTGGTGGTGCGGATGGTGAGCGTCACCGGCGTTGACGAATTCAGCTCCTCGGAGATGACCAACGGATCTTCCTTGGTGCCGGTGCCCGAGGCGCCGGTGATGTGGAAACCGCCAAGCTCGTCGGAAAAGGAATAGGCGCCGGTCGCCCACACCTTCACCGGCTCGGCCTGAGCGCGAACCGGCGTAAGCATTGAAAGGGCGAGAAGGATCGCTCGGCAGGTCCGGCCGGGCGGAAGGGGGAAGCGCGTCAATGAATAGCCGGACGGCGTGCGCATGGAAATAAGTATGGCCGATAAGAGAGCCGTCGAACAATTAAAATATGGGACGCTGAGCGCGGCCGCGCGCAAAACGCTTGCGGCAGAGTTGTCATCCGCGACTTTTTGTCGAAATCGGCATTGTCACGTCAGCGCCGGTTTCCTGTCGCGGATTGATGCGCTATGCAGCGCAGGAGCCAGCAAAATGCCGGAAACGGTTGGCCAGAGCGGAGGGGTTGATGAGCGAGATCGAACGCGAGAGCATGGAATTCGACGTGGTCATCGTCGGGGCCGGCCCGGCGGGCCTTGCCGCAGCGATCCGTCTCAAGCAGGTCAATCCCGAGCTTTCCGTCGTGGTGTTGGAAAAGGGCGGCGAGGTTGGTGCCCACATTCTGTCAGGCGCCGTCGTCGATCCCATAGGCGTCGACCGCCTGTTGCCGGGCTGGCGCGAGGAAGATGGCCACCCCTTCAAGACGCCGGTTACGGCCGACGATTTCCTGGTGCTCGGCCCCGCCGGCTCGTTCCGTCTGCCCAATATACTGATGCCGCCGCTGATGAACAATCACGGCAACTACATCGTCTCGCTCGGCAATGTCTGCCGCTGGCTGGCAACCAAGGCTGAAGCGCTAGGCGTCGAAATCTATCCGGGCTTTGCTGCCGCCAGCCTCGTCTACAACGATGCCGGCGCGGTCACGGGCGTCGTCACCGGCGACATGGGCGTCGAAAAAGACGGCACACATGGCCCGGGCTTTGCGCCGGGCATGGCGCTGATGGGCAAATACGTGCTGATCGGCGAGGGCGCGCGCGGTTCGCTGTCCAAGCAGCTGATCGCAAAATACAAACTGTCCGACGGCCGTGAGCCCGGCAAGTACGGCATCGGCCTCAAGGAGCTGTGGCAGGTCAAGCCCGAGAACCACCGGCCGGGCCTGGTGCAGCACTCCTTCGGCTGGCCGCTCGACCTGAAGACAGGCGGCGGCTCCTTCCTCTACCACCTCGAGGACAACCAGGTCGCGGTCGGCTTCGTCCTGCATCTCAACTACAAGAACCCCTGGCTGTCGCCCTTCGAGGAATTCCAACGGTTCAAGACGCATCCGGCGATATCGCGCACCTTCGAGGGCGCCAAGCGCATCGGCTATGGCGCGCGCGCCATTACCGAAGGCGGCTGGCAGTCGGTGCCGAAACTCTCCTTCCCCGGCGGCGTGCTGATGGGGTGTGCGGCGGGCTTCGTCAACGTGCCGCGCATTAAGGGTTCGCACAATGCGGTGCTGTCCGGCATGCTGGCGGCCGAGCATGTCGCGCAAGCGATCGGCGCCGGCCGTGCCAATGACGAGCTGTCTTCTTATGAGGACGCCTGGCGCGCGACCGATATCGGCAAGGATTTGAAGAAGGTCCGCAACGTCAAGCCGCTCTGGTCGCGCTTCGGCACCATTATCGGCGTCGGCCTCGGCGGTCTCGACATGTGGCTGAACACGCTGTTCGGCTTCTCGCCCTTCGGCACGCTGAAACATGGCAAGGCCGATTATGCCACGCTTGAGCCTGCGGCCAAGCACAAGAAGATCGCCTATCCCAAAGCGGACGGCGTGCTGACCTTCGACCGCCTGTCCTCGGTGTTCCTGTCCAACACCAATCACGAGGAAAACGAGCCGGTGCATCTCATCGTCGGCGACATGGAGTTGCAGAAGCGTTCCGAGCATGATGTCTTTGCCGGGCCTTCGACCCGCTATTGCCCGGCCGGTGTTTACGAATGGGTCGACAAGGACGGCAACGCCGCCGCCGATCCGTCTGACAAGGATGTGCGTTTCGTCATCAACGCGCAGAACTGCGTGCACTGCAAGACCTGCGACATCAAGGATCCCAACCAGAACATCAACTGGGTGCCGCCACAAGGCGGCGAAGGCCCGGTCTATCAGGGCATGTGAGCCTCACCGACCGGGGCCGTCTCAACCAGCAAAAATGGCGGCGATGGCCGGGTTTACCAAGGCATGTAAGGCGCTCGGCGCCAAAGATTGTTGAAACCGTCGTCTGCTTGTGGTCTCATTGCCGCGTCCATGGGGAAAATGGCATGCGCGTGTTGGTCTTGTTTTGCCTTGCCGTCGTAAGCGCGGCCTGCGGCGTCGTCGGGACGGCGTCGGCGGGGGTGAAAACCGTCGTCAAGACGCGAACCTATGACATCACCGGCACGACAGGTGCCGGTCTGGTTATCGCCATGAACCGCAGGGGCCCCAAGCACGGTTTCATGACCCACGCCATCGCGCAGACAAGCTACACCGCCGACTGGAGCCTGGACGTGGGTCAGGTCAACGGCGTCTGCCGCCTGCGCCAGGCCAATGGAACGCTCAACATCGCCTACACCTACCCGCGCGTCGCCTCGGCCATCACGCCGGCGCTGCGCAAACGCTGGAACCGGTTTTTCACAGGCGTTCTCGCTCATGAAGGAACCCATGGCCGTATCGCCGGGCAGATGATGCAGGCTGCCGAGCGGTCGGTTCGCGGCCTGAAATTTGCCAACGATCCGCAATGCAACAAAACGCGCGTCGAAGCCACGCGGCGCTTGCAAGCCACTTCCAAGCTCTATGAGGCAAAACAGATCGCGTTCGACGCGCGCGAGCACAGTGAAGGCGGCCATGTCGAGCGCATCATCGAGGCCTTGGTAGGCTTGTGAAACCGTAAGCCCCGTGGCGTACGATCTAGCCGCCCATGCTGGGCTGGATCAGCGACACAGTCGCGGTAGAATCCTCGTCGACCGGCTTGGTCTCGTCGCGCATCAATGAAAATTCCACCATCACCGGCAGATGATCGGAGCCGGTCTCTTCCATCTGCGTCGACGACAGGATGGTCACCCCGCCCTTCGAAAACACCTGGTCGATCGGCAGGCCCGCATAGCGCCGCAGGAAATCGGGCAGGGTCCGGTGGATCCAGGTCGGTCCGGCCGACGGCATCACGGTCAGTCCGCCGAGCGAGGCAACGCGCCGTACCGCGGCGCTCCACGGCACGGCGTTGCAGTCGCCGGCCATGATCGCCGTCTCGCCGAGCGAGGTGAGCGTCTCGGTCAACTCGCCGATCTGCCAGTATTGTTCCTTCGGCCACGGCCAGCTCAAATGGATCGCCGCGACATCGACCGGAGTGCCGCCGAAATCGATGGTGGCGGCCGCCATCGCGCCGCGCGGTTCGCAATGCGGCTCGGTGCCGGCCGCAAAAGGTCGCCGGGACAAAAGCGCCACGCCCCACACGCCGTCGGGATGGGCGCACAGGATGCGATAGGGATAGGCGTTCTGGATATAGCCGAGTTCGGTCGCCCACATGGCCGATACTTCGTCGAGCGTGATCACGTCTGGGTTGGTCCTGGCGATCAGCGAAAGAACCTTCTTGGGTGTCGGATTGTTGAAACGCAGGTTCATCTGCAGCAGCCGGTAGACCGGTTCGTTGCCGGGCGCGGCGTCATTGGCGGCCTGCACCGGCCACAGGCGCGGCAAGGCGCTCAACGTGCTGGCGAAGGCGGCCACGGCCAGCAGCAGGCCCACGCCCGCCTGCAGGCGAAACGAGGTGGCGAGCAGCGGCAGCGCAATCAGCCCCATCAGCACGGCAAAATGGATGCGGAAATGGGCGAAGGAATCGAAGGCCGGATGCAGTGCGCCAAAGAACCCGGCTACAAGCGCGGCCGAGAGGCCGAGCATTGCCAGGAACGCCATTGAAGCCATCATCTTTCGCACGCGTGCCATCAGACCGGGTTTTGCCCATAGACCGGGTAATACATTGCCGAGGTATCAGGCCTTTATCGGCTGAAATGCGGCCCAATCAAGATGACGAAACGCCTCGCGGCAAACATTTACGGCAAGCCGGTCTACTGAAAGGCCGTCTCCGAAAAGCTTCTCAGCTTGCGCGAATGCAACCGTTCCATCGGCATTTCCGCCAGCTTCTCCATCGCCTTGATGCCGATGGTCAGATGCTGCGCCACTTGCCGCTTGTAGAATTCGGTCGCCATGCCGGGCAGCTTCAACTCGCCATGCAGCGGCTTGTCGGAGACGCAAAGCAGCGTGCCGTAGGGCACGCGGAAGCGGAAGCCATTGGCGGCGATCGTGGCCGATTCCATATCGAGCGCGATGGCGCGCGACTGCGACAGCCGCTGCACCGGTCCGCGCTGGTCGCGCAGTTCCCAGTTGCGGTTGTCGATGGTGGCGACGGTGCCGGTGCGCATGATGCGCTTGAGATCATAGCCGGAAAGTCCGGTGACTTCGGCGACCGCCTCCTGCAGCGCCACCTGGATCTCGGCCAGCGGCGGTATCGGCACCCACACCGGCAGGTCATCGTCCAGCACATGGTCTTCCCGGACATAGGCATGCGCCAGCACATAGTCGCCCAGCGCCTGAGTGTTGCGCAGGCCGGCGCAATGGCCGAGCATCAGCCATGCATGTGGCCGCAGCACCGCGACATGGTCGGTGATCGTCTTGGCGTTGGACGGGCCGACGCCGATGTTGACCATGGTGATGCCGCCATGGTTCGGCTTCTTCAGATGATAGGCTGGCATCTGAGGCAGGCGCGGCGCCGCCACGCCTTCGCTGGGCGCGTTTTGCCCTGCCTTGGTGATGACATTGCCCGGTTCGACGAATTCGGTATAGCCGTGGCCGCCTTCAGCCATCTGGGCCCGCGCTCGGGCGACGAACTCGTCGATGTAGAACTGGTAGTTGGTGAACAGCACGAAGTTCTGGAAATGCTGCGGGCTGGTCGCCGTGTAGTGCGTCATGCGGTGCAGCGAATAGTCGATGCGCTGCGCCGTGAACGGCGCCAGCGGCCTTGGTTCGCCGAACGCGACCTCGAAGGTACCGTTGGCGATCTGGTCGTCGGTGCCGTCGAGATCCGGCACGTCGAACAGGTCGCGGATCGGCCGTTTGATGCGGTCGGCGGCGGCGCCATCGACATGGGTTCCTTCAAGGAACGCGAAATGCAGCGGGATCGGCGTGGTCGATTCCGAAACCGTTACCGGCACGCCGTGATTGCGCATGATCAGGCGAAGCTGCTCTACGAGATAGCGTTCGAACAGCACCGGCTGGGTGATGGTGGTCGAGAAATGCCCGGGGGTCGGCATGTGGCCGTAGGCCTGGCGCGAGTCGATCTGGGTGAACGAATTGGTGGTGACGCCGATCTCCGGGTAGAAGGCGCGGTAGCGCTTGCTTTCGTCGCCGCCGGCGGCAAGCGTGGCAAAGGAGTCGCGCAGAAACTTGGTGTTGCGGTCGTAGAGCACCTGCAAGGCGGCCACGGCCTTTTTGGCGTCGTCGAAGCTCCGCTTGCCGAAAGGCTCCGGCATGACGACCGATTCGATAGCTTGTGGGTAGATTCGCTTTTCCATGGCTCAATATAGAGACTTGAGGCCGCACTTGGGAGGGGAGGGTGGCCGCCAAGTGGTCGATTTATTCGTCCACGCCCAAGGTGTGCTGAGATTCAGGTAACGCTGAGCCGGAGTCGAGGACGGGCGCGAAGCGACCAAACTGGCTGGCTTCGAGAACCGGAGCGGAGCGTACTCGAAGCATGTGAGCACCAAGGCCGCCACTTGCAGGCCGGCATCACCTTAATACCGGCACACCTTACCCGCGCTGCAGACTGACCAGCAAGACAAAGCCGACGCCATGCTTCTTCGTCGCCGGCGCGTCGATCGTCGTGTCGGCATTGGCCCGCATCATTGGCATGGCCAGGACCGGCGCCGACAGCACGACCAGGACGAGCGCCGCCCGCGGCAGGAGCCGAAGGGTCTGGAGGGCGTTGATGGCGATGCGGTTCATGGCTTTTGCTTTTCTGTTTGGATCTATGTCTTTGTCGTCTCAGGGGCGAAAATGGTTCATGCAATCGAATTGGCAGGAACTGGCTGCATCCCAGGAACGGGCCGGACGGCCGGATTCGGCCACGAGGATGGCGAAGAGCATCCCGAACAGGCTCATCAACAGGCAGACGATGGTGAAGCGGCGAGCGAGCATTTGCGGAGTGTCTCCTTGAACACGCCATCAAAATGCCCTGATGCGACTGAACCGGCGCTGATGCCGGCGTTCATCTGCGGTTCAAAGTGATTGACGATGTTTTAGGGAGAGCATCGGTTCGGGTTTGCGCCGCCGCAAACGGCACGGTCCTCGCTATGGCGCGGACCGTCCTGCAAAAGAAAACGGGGCCTGTGAAGGCCCCGTTGGTCAACTCAAAGCAGCAAGATCAGAGCTTGTGCCAGGTCTGGCTCTTGCAGATCAGCCCGCCGAGCACGCAGCCGCTCATTTTGAGCGAGGTGCCCGACAGTGTTGCCTTGCCCGAATAGGTCTTGTCGTTTGCCGGATCGGTGATGTTGCCGGCATATTTGTTGGCCCCGGCCGCCTTGAGCGAACCGATAGTCTTCCCGGCATATTTGCCGGTCTTCAGGGTGATGGAGAATGAACCGCTGCCGCCGATAACTGCTGTGTCGCCGGCTTGTGTCTTCCAGTTCCCTTCGATCGGATCCGCCCAGGCCGCACCAGCCATCATCACGGTGGCCGCCAGGGCCAAGCTCACTTTGCGAAACATATCTGTCCTCCCTGGTGTTAGGTGGGGCAGCCGCCTCTCTGCCCCTTACGCAAACGTAAGCTAATCCAGCTCCCGGCAAAACAAAAGCGGGTGCCGCGACGGAAGGTTTCGCAATTTTCATGCGGGGTCGGGAGAGCGCAGCCCGTGAAAATGAAACGATCGAGGCGTTGGCTTTGGTTTGCGTGGTTAGCAGAGTGTTGATCGGCGCCTTGCAAATTTTCGTCAAATCGATCGAAAAACGGCGGGATTGCTGACTTTGTATCCTTAACGAATTTCCGCGTTTACCTCTTGTTTTAGCTTTGTTTTCTCCAAATTAAGCACGCCATTTAACGACGGATTCAAGGCTCGGCCTCATTCTCGGAAGCATCGAAAGAGCGGCTCCCCAGGGAACACCGGGGGACAGAAGAGGCCCGCTCTCGGGAGCCAGACAGGGGACTAAAATGGCACGTTTTGAAATGCTTGAAGCCGGCTTCGGCGCCATGGGGGCAACTGCCCAGGCCGACATTCTTTTCGAACTTGGCATGATGTATGCGACCGGCCGCGATTGCGAGACCGATGTCGTTGCCGCCCACAAATGGTTCAACATCGCCGCCATCAAGGGCTCGGTCCGCGCCGCGGAACTGCGCTCGGAACTGTCGGCCGCAATGTCCAAGGTCGAGATCGCCAAGGCGCTGCGCGAAGCCCGCGAATGGATGACGATGCACTGAGATCGCGAGCAGATTATCGCAGGCAGATTATCGAAAACAGGGAAGCCCCGGGATCAAGACCGCAAAGACGGTCGGAACCGGTGAAACGACAAGGCCGCGACAAGACGGCCGACCATGAAAGAACAAGAACGCGGCAGGCCGGCACGGTCCAGTCGTGCACAATGGGGACGGCGGGCAGGTTTTCGTGGCGCGGGGGCGCATGGGGACTGCTACGAGCAAAAAGCCACGACCGGCCGGAACAGGCTGGCGTGGCTTTTTGCGTTGATGAGGCCCAATCGAGCGGCGCCGATGCGCCTAGACAGGCCCAATGAAGGATGAAATTGTCCCGCCTTCGGAAAGAAGCGCGGCCAGAGCGGCTGCGCGAGTGTGGGAGGAGTTCTATCACCATGAAAAAAACGGGTATTTTGAGCGCGGCCGTATTTGGCCTGATGATGAGCGCGCCGGTTGCCTTTGCCGATGACATCACCATTTCGGTGGTCGGCCCGATGACCGGACAGCTCGCCACGATCGGCGATCAGTTCAAGCAGGGCGCAACGGCAGCCGCCGATGCGATCAACGCCGCCGGCGGTGTCAACGGCTCGATGATCAAGCTCGACATCGAGGACGACCAGTGCGATCCCAAGCAGGCGGTTTCTGTGGCCAACCGGATCGTTGCCAACAGCGTCAAGTTTATTGACGGCCATGCCTGTTCAGGTTCGAGCATCCCGGCTTCCGCCGTCTACGCCGAGGCCGGCGCGCTGATGATGAGCCCGGCCTCTTCAAATCCCGAGCTGACCGATGCCGCCGCCAAGGCCGGCTGGCCGACGATCATGCGTCTCTATACGCGTGACGACGCGCAGGGCGCCTTCATCGGCCCGTGGATCGCCAAGAAATATGCCGGCAAGAATGTCGTTATCTTGCATGACAAGAGCGCCTACGGTCAGGGCGTTGCCGATGCCGTGAAGGCGACGATGAATGCCGGTGGCCTCAAGGAGATCGACTATGAAGGCATCAATGCCGGCGAGAAGGATTATTCGGCTCTCGTCACCAAGCTGAAGGACCTCAAGGCCGACGTTGTCTATTTCGGCGGCTATCACCCGGAAGCCGGGCTTATCCTGCGTCAGTCGGCCGAGCAGAGCGTTAAGTTCCAGCTGATCATGCCGGACTCGATCGCCTCGCCGGAATTCTGGCAGGTCGCCGGCCCCGCCGGTGAAGGCACCCTGTTCGTCTTTCCGTCGGACCCGCAGGCCAAGCCGGAGGCCAAGGAGGCCATCGCCAAGATCAAGGCGGGCGGCTTCGTGCCGGAAGGCTTTACGCTGTTCTCCTACGCCGTCGTTCAGGCGTTTGCAGAGGGCGTCAAGCGCGCCGGAACGGACGATCCGGTTAAGGTAGCCGAAGCGCTGAAGAACGGCACGCCGTTCAGCACCGTGGTCGGCGACGTGACCTTCGACGAGAAGGGCGATCTGAAGAACGCCAGCTACGACATCAACCAGTGGCACGACGGCAAATACGCACCGATCGCGCAGTAAGCGGCCGCGTACTCATGGAATGGCCGGGCTTGTCCCGGCCATTTTTCATTCAAGCCTCCAGCCGGCTATGCAGCCTCTTCAACGAAGCGCACCAGCACCGTTCCGTCGGTGACCTGCGCGCCCTCGGTGGCGATTTCCGCGATCACGCCGTCATGGCTGGCCGCGATCGTGTGCTCCATCTTCATCGCTTCCAGGATCAGTAGCGGCTGGCCCTTGATCACCCTTTCGCCCTTTGCCGCGCGCACCAGCTTGACCACGCCTGGCATCGGCGCGCGCAGGCTGCCGGAAGCGGCGGCCGCCTCGTCGGTGCGCGCCAGCGGATCCGGGACGAGGAAACTGTAGCCGACCGCGCCTTCGAACACGGTGACGTGGCCTGGCCAGCGGGCAAGGCGAGGGGCGGCGCGAAGATCATGCGAATTGACGCTGTCATAGGGCGCGTCCAGCGCCACCTCGAAGCGCCCGTCCGGCCGCACTGAAACACGCGCCAGTATATCGTCCTCGCCATGGCGCAGGCGCGTGCGGCGCGCAATGCTGTGGAAATGCGCATAGCCGGCAAGCGCCGACCACGGATCGTTCGACGGCGGCAAGGCACCGGCGCCAGCCGCGGCAAGGGCCGCCGCGGCAACGATCTCGCTGCGCGGCGGGGCGACCGCGGTCAGCGCTTCCTGATGCCTGCCGATCAGGCCGGTATCGACGTCGCCGGCCGAAAAATCGGTGTTCGCGGCAAGTGCCGCGAGAAAGGCGGTGTTGACGGTCGAGCCGGCAATCTCGGTCTGCGACAACGCAGTCCCGAGCGCATCGAGTGCCGCCTGCCTGTCCTTGGCGTGGACGACCAGCTTGGCGATCATCGGATCGTAGAAGGGCGAGATCGCATCGCCGGCCCGCACGCCGGTCTCGATGCGCATGCTGGCGCCTTCGGGCGCGTTGTCGGGAAACGCCAGGTGATGCAGCGTGCCGGTCGCCGGCAGAAACCCTTTCGCCGCGTCCTCGGCATAGATGCGCGCCTCGAAGGCGTGGCCGGAAAGCGTGATTTCGCTCTGCGTCTTCGGCAGCTTTTCGCCGGCGGCTACCCGCAACTGCCACTCGACGAGGTCGGTGCCGGTGACCGTTTCGGTGACGGGATGCTCGACCTGCAGGCGGGTGTTCATTTCCATGAACCAGAAGCGGTCGGCCTTCAGCCCTTGCGAGGCATCGACGATGAATTCGATGGTGCCGGCGCCGGAATAGCTGATCGCCTTGGCCGCCTTGACCGCCGCTTCCGTCATCGCCTCGCGCAGCGCCGGCGTCATGCCGGGCGCCGGCGCTTCCTCGATCACCTTCTGGTGGCGGCGCTGCGCCGAGCAGTCGCGCTCGTAGAGATGCACGGCATTGCCAAAATTGTCGCCGAACACCTGGACCTCGATGTGGCGCGGCTTGTCGACGTATTTTTCGACCAGCACGCGATCGTCGCCGAACGCGGCCTTGGCCTCGCGCCGTGCGCCTGACAGCGCTTCCGAAAAATCTTCGGGATGTTCGACGCGGCGCATGCCCTTGCCGCCGCCGCCGGCGCGCGCCTTGATCAGCACGGGATAGCCGATCTCACGCGCCTTGGACGCCAGCAGCACGATCTCCTGCGCCTCGCCATGATAGCCCGGCACCACCGGCACGCCTGCTTTCTCCATCAGCCGCTTGGCCGCATCCTTCAGCCCCATGGCGCGGATCGAGGCGGCCGACGGGCCGATGAAGGTGAGCCCCGCCGCCACCACCAGGTCGACGAAATCGGGGTTTTCCGAGAGGAAGCCGTACCCGGGGTGAATTGCTTCGGCGCCGGTCGCCAGCGCCGCCGCAACAATCTTGTCGCCGCGCAGATAGCTTTCGCCGACGGGCGAAGCGCCGATATGCACCGCCTCGTCAGCCATTTCGACGTGCAGAGCCTTGGCGTCCGCGTCGGAATAGACGGCAACGGTGCGCACTCCCATCTTCCTGGCCGTGCGTATCACCCGGCAGGCGATCTCGCCCCGATTGGCGATCAGGATCTTGGCGAACATGGAGCCTCCAGAGTTTGTCTCGGGCGGCGCCGGTCTGGCATGAATGAGCCTATTTCGAAGCCGCGATTTTGCAGCCGCCGCTCGCGGTCTGAACCTTCCACTTTTTCAGGCCAACCTGACAGCTTCGCAACGCCAACTCTTCCGCGGCCTTCTGAGATGGCGCGTTCAGCCGCGCACCGCAGATGATGTAAAGATCGTCGACGCGCGAGTAGAATGTGGTCGCGTAGGCCGAGTGGCCACTCGCCGCGACATAGGCGTTGTACGACTTCGTGCAGGGCTCCTTTGGATTCAGTGACAACGGAGGCCAGAATCGGGTGTCTCCCTTGCTGCCCGCCAGCGATCCAGCCGCCCCGATACCGGGTGCCGTAAATACGAGCAGGCCTGCAGGCATCGATACAGTAATTCGTTTGATGCGTGTCGATTTCATCTTGCGCCGCCCATTTGAAAAATGCCCAAGCCGATGCTTGTCGGCCTACTTCGATGCCGCAACTTCGCAGCCCGCACCTGTAATGACCTTGTAATGGCTGCGGGCGGACTCGCAGGATTTCATCGCCCGTTCTTCGGCAGCCTTCTGTGACGGTGCATTCAAGCCCGAGCCGCAGATGATGTACAACGAACGGATCCGGGCATAGGGCGTGGTCGCATAGGCCGAATGGCCGCCGGCGGCCACATAGGCGTTGTAAGCCATGGTGCACTGGTCTTTCGGGCTTTTCGGCAAATACGGATAGAAATGGATGTCGCCTTTGCTTCCCGCCAGCGATGCCGCGGCGCCAACGCCGGGTACCGCAAATATAAGCAAGACTGCAAGTACCGACGCAGTCGTTTTTCCCGAATATTTCGGCCTCATCTTTACCCCATCCCCGTTGCCCAATGCGGGATGAACAATAGCGTCTATTCTCCAGTGCCGCCAGCCTGCTCACCGAAAATTGCTTTTGCGTAGGTGGATGAACCATCTTATCCATGCAGACTAGCATCCTCCAATGGCAGCAACGGCTTGTCGGTATAGTTGAGCTGTTGGCTCGTCGAAGCAGCAGAAAATAACTGTTTCGGGCGTTGAGTTCTGTCCGACGAAGGTACCTGCGATGCCAACGGCAATCTGCGTCGCCTCATTTTTCGGATAACGGTAGATGCCGGTGGAGATCGCCGGAAATGCCACGGTCCGGCAATCCCTGGCGGCGGCGATTTCGAGCGACCTGATATAGCAGGAGGCGAGCAGCCCGGCTTCGCCTTTTCCGCCGCCTTGCCAGACAGGTCCGACCGTGTGGATGATGTAACGTGCCGGCAGGTGATAGCCCTTGGTAAGCTTTGCTTCGCCGACCTTGCAGCCGTTCAGCATCCGGCATTCGAATTCGAGCTCCGGGCCTGCGGCGCGGTGAATGGCGCCGTCCACGCCGCCGCCGCCCAGCAGCGAGGAATTGGCGGCGTTGACGATGGCATCGACCGCAAGCCTGGTGATGTCGCCGGTGTGGCCATGTATCCGTTCGCCGAACTTGCTCATCCTACATCCTGAACACGCCGAACTTCGTTTCTTCGATGTCGGCGTTGAGCGCGGCCGAAAGGCTGAGCGCGAGCACTTCGCGCGTTTTCGCCGGATCGATGATGCCGTCGTCCCACAGCCGCGCCGAGGAGTAGAGCGGGTGGCCCTCATGCTCGTATTTCATCAGGATCGGCTTCTTGAATTTCGCTTCCTCGTCCGCGCTCCACTCACCGCCCTTGCGCTCGATGCCCTCGCGCTTGACCACCGCCAGCACGGTCGCCGCCTGTTCGCCGCCCATCACCGAAATGCGCGCGTTCGGCCACATCCACAGGAACCGCGGCGAGTAGGCGCGGCCGCACATGCCGTAATTGCCGGCGCCGAACGACCCGCCGATGATCATCGTCACCTTCGGCACCTTGGCGGTGGCGACCGCCATCACCAGCTTGGCGCCGTCCTTGGCGATGCCGCCGGCCTCGTATTTTCGCCCGACCATGAAGCCGGTGATGTTCTGCAGGAAGATCAGCGGGATCTTGCGCTGGCAGCACAGTTCGATGAAATGCGCGCCCTTCACAGCACTTTCGGAAAACAGCACGCCATTGTTGGCGATGATGCCGACCGGCATGCCCTGAAGATGGGCAAAGCCGGTGACCAGCGTGGTGCCGTAATTCTGCTTGAACTCGTCGAACTCGGAGCCGTCGACGACGCGCGCGATCACCTCGCGCACATCATAGGGCTGGCGCAGATCCGTCGGCACGATGCCGTAGAGTTCCTGCGCGTCATGAAGCGGCGGCATGGGTTTCTGTAAGGTCAGGCTTACAGTCTTGCGCCGGTTGAGATTTTTGACGATGCGCCGGCAGATGGCCAGGGCATGTTCGTCGTCCAGCGCATAGTGGTCGGCGACACCGGACAGCCTGGTGTGCACGTCGGCGCCGCCAAGCTCCTCGGCGCTGACATCCTCGCCCGTAGCCGCCTTCACCAGAGGCGGGCCGCCGAGAAAAATGGTCGCCTGGTTGCGCACCATGATCGTCTCGTCCGACATTGCCGGCACATAGGCGCCGCCCGCAGTACATGAGCCCATGACGCAGGCGATCTGCGGAATGCCGGCCGCCGACATGTTGGCCTGGTTGTAGAAGATGCGGCCGAAATGCTCGCGATCGGGAAACACCTCGTCCTGATTAGGCAGGTTGGCGCCGCCGCTGTCGACCAGATAGACGCAAGGCAGATTGTTTTGCAGCGCGATCTCCTGCGCCCGCAAATGTTTCTTCACGGTGAGCGGGTAATAGGTGCCGCCCTTCACCGTGGCGTCGTTGACCACGACCATCACCTCGGTGCCTTCGACACGGCCGACGCCGGCGATGAGGCCGGCCGAGGAAATCTCCTCGCCATACATGGACCATGCCGCGAACTGGCCGATCTCGAGGAAAGGCGAGCCGGTGTCGAGCAACTGCGCCAGCCGCTCGCGCGGCAACAGCTTGCCGCGCGAAACATGACGCTCGCGCGCCTCCTCCGAGCCACCGCGCTCGACGCTTGCCGCCTTGTCAGCAATGTCGGCAACCAGCGCCCGCATGCGCTCGGCATTGGCGCGGAAGGTCTCGGAGGAGGGCGAGATCTGGGTCTGGAGTACGGCCATTTCGAGCTCTACATCTGGGCTAGGAGTTTGCCGTTGCGGCGTTCGAAAATTTTATCGGATAGCAGATTGAAGCCATCCTCGAACGTGACGTCGATCATCTGTCTGGCCGCGCTTTGGGCCTGCGGATTGCTCGCATCGAAGATGAACAATTGATCCCGGCGCGGCAGCGCAAATAAAACATCGCCGGGAAACTGTGCTTTGATCGACAGCCAGAACTCGTCGAGCAGCACAAGGCTCGTGGAGAGCATCGTATTGCCGTCGACGTAATAGAGATAAAATGTGCCAATCTGGCCGTCGGAGACAATTTTCGGCAGCCATTTCTTCACATTGCCTAGTGCGACATCGCGCAAATCGGAAAGCGCCCGGCCGGGGAAGTCCGTCGGAGCAACAGGTGAGACTGAATCGGGAAGGTCGGCCATGTATACGACCGCAATTTCACCAACCAGCGGTTCGCACAATAAATCCAAACCCATCGATTTGAGGTGCTCGACATACTGCTGGGTCCGTATCACCGCGATCAGACTTTCTTCACTCGCCCTAGGTCGTATTTCGGCGAGGCCTCGGACAAGCCTGCGTATGGCCGCATCGGCGTCTTCGTCGGGGTATGAGTTCAAGTGCCCGAACACGTTTGTGACGTCTGCCGTCACTTCTGCGCCATCGAGTTTTGCACCGATTTTTGCAGGATCCGATGGGTCTGCGACAGCGCTATCGACACCCGGCTGCCGTTTGAATTCGGCAATTACGAGCTCTCTGAATTCCGCCATATTAGAAAAGCGACGCTTCTGAGCCTTCGCGCGCCCGAGAAAGCCAGCGATTGTGGAAAACAAAGCCATCGCAAATATCCCCCGCCTTGTGACTGGATGCCCCGATGACGTAACCATCTATCGCCCTACTTGTCTCTCGATACCCGCAAAACTACAGCCTGCCATCTTGGCAGGCACTAAACCCCTTCCGCCATGATCTCGCGCCCGATCAGCCAGCGGCGGATTTCGCTGGTGCCGGCGCCGATCTCGTAGAGCTTGGCGTCGCGCAACAGCCGGCCGGTCGGATACTCGTTGGTATACCCGTTGCCGCCAAGCAGCTGGATGGCGTCGAGCGCCATCAGCGTCGCCTTTTCCGCGGCAAACAGCACGCAGCCGGCGGCATCCTTGCGTGTCGTCTGGCCGCGATCGCAGGAAGCCGCGACAGCATAAACGTAAGCGCGCGCGGCATTCATCGTCGAATACATGTCGGCGAGCTTGCCCTGTACCAGCTGGAACTCCCCGATCGGCTGGCCGAACTGCTTGCGCTCATGCACATAGGGGATGGCGACATCGAGGCTCGCCGCCATCAGCCCGAGCGGGCCGCCGGCGAGCACGGTGCGCTCGTAGTCGAGGCCCGACATCAGCACCTCAACGCCGCGGCCTTCCTCATGCAGCACATTGTCGTAGGGAACCTCGACATTGTCGAACACCAGTTCGCCGGTGTTGGAGCCGCGCATGCCGAGCTTGTCGAGCTTTGGCGATGCCGAGAAGCCGGCCATCGTCTTTTCGACGATGAAGGCGGTGATCCCGTGCGATTTCCGCTCCGGATCGGTCTTGGCGTAGACCACCAGCGTTTCGGCGTCGGGGCCGTTGGTGATCCACATTTTCGAGCCGTTGAGCACATAGCGGTCTTTGCGCTTTTCGGCGCGCAGCTTGAGCGAGACGACGTCGGAGCCGGCGCCCGATTCCGACATGGCCAGCGCACCTGCCCTTTCGCCCGAGCACAATGCCGGCAGGAATTTCTCCTTCTGCGCCGGCGTCGCCCAGCGGTTGATCTGGTTGACGCAGAGGTTCGAATGAGCGCCGTAGGAAAGGCCGACCGAGCCCGAGGCGCGCGAAATCTCTTCCACCGCAATGACGTGGGCAAGATAGCCCATGCCGCTGCCGCCGAAATCGGGATCGGCGGTGATGCCGAGAAGGCCGAGCGCGCCGAGCTCTTTCCACAGATGCGTGGGGAATTGATTGCTGCGGTCGATCTCGGCAGCGATCGGCGCTATTTTCTCCTGGGCAAAGCGGCGCACCAGATCGCGCAACGCCTCGATGTCCTCGTCATGCCCGAAGCTGAGTGTGTTCGTGTACATGCCGTTCCTCCCCGATTTCGATCTTCGCGCCAACCAGGCGCATTGTCATTGAAAGATATGTCGCCGTGACTTCAGCCATCGACAGCCGCTCGCCCGGCCGGAACCAGACGATGACGCCGGTCATCATCTGGATCAGGGCCATGGCAGTGAGCCCGGTGTCATCGACACTGAAGGCGCCGGCCTCCGCGCCGTCGCGCAGGATGGCGCGCAACTCCTTCTCATAGGCGGTGCGCATGCGCAGTATCTGCGTCAGCCGGTCATGCGACAGGCTGCGCAATTCCATGTTCGAGACATGGGTGGAGTGGCGGCGCTCGATGTGGAAAGCGATGTGGTTTTCGACATAGGCGGCAAGCTGCGTTGCCGGATCGGCAGCGTCGGGGCGTGCGGCGTCCCACGCTTCGATCAGCCCTTCCATATGTTCGCGCATCAGCGTGAACAGCAGGTCTTCCTTGGTCGGAAAATAGCGGTAGAGCGCGGCGGCCTGGACGCCGACCTCGGCGGCAAGCTGCCGCATCGACATTGCCTCGTAGCCGAAGCGGGCGATCAGGCTGACCGCAGCCTCCCGGACGGCCGCTTCAGTTTTTTCGCCGTCGGATCCCGTTGTGCGTGCCATGAACGTCTCCCGATACCTAGTAATAAAACGAACGTTCAATTAATTCAAGCGGCAATAAAGTGGTTCCGTCTAGACGATGATCCGAAAGTCGATGGGCGCGTCGAGGAGTTCGAATTCCTCGGTCTCGACCTTCGAAACCGAAGCTCCCCTTGGCCCTTGCCGGAGCTGTTCGATCATTGTGGAAACCGCAGCATCGGCACCGGCAATCCAGGCCGTCACGGTGCCGTCTCGTTCATTGCGTACCCAACCTACGAGGCCAAGCCCTGTCGCTTCGCCTCGCGCCCACATCCGGTAGCCGACGCCTTGCACCTTGCCATGCACACGCGCCTGCACTGCCCTTCGCCGGTCATCCATCGTTGCCTCCCATGCACAGAAACTGGCGCGGAATCGGACGAAAGCAACAGGCTTGAGTGTCGGATTGCTGCTGGATCGACGGAGTCGGGGTCGCGGCTGATTCTGTTTTGGCCTTGGCGGCCTCGGCAGG
Source organism: Mesorhizobium sp. M0802 (assembly GCF_040320115.1). Taxonomy (NCBI): domain Bacteria; kingdom Pseudomonadati; phylum Pseudomonadota; class Alphaproteobacteria; order Hyphomicrobiales; family Phyllobacteriaceae; genus Mesorhizobium; species Mesorhizobium sp. M0802. The sequence continues at coordinate 73,524 of NZ_JAMYOY010000011.1, read as the reverse complement.
CTCTGTTGCGATGGCAATCGGCGGGGCTAGTTTCCCCGCGCCGCGGCGAGTGCGCCGGGCAGTTCCTCGGCAAAGATGTCGAGTTCATGATCGAGGCCGACGCTGACCCGGATGCAACGTTCGAGCCTTGGCGCCATCGGCTTGCGGATGAAAACGTCGCGCGACAAAAGGTTTTGCAGCACTTTCAGCGCGAAGGCGCCGTCCTGGCCGCAGTCGATGGTGACGAAATTGGTCGCCGATGGCAGCGGCTTTAGCCCATTCGTCTCCGCAATCCCGGCGATTCGCGTGCGGCCGGCAGCGACTCGCGCCACCACGCTGTGCAGCCAGTCCTGGTCGGCCAGCGCCTCGACGCCGGCGATCTGCGCCATGCGGCTGACGCCGTAATGGTTGCGGATCTTCTCGAAGTCGCGGATCACCTCCGCTTCCGCCACCGCATAGCCGCAGCGAATGCCGGCCAGCCCATAGGCCTTGGAGAAGGTGCGCATGTGGATGACATTGGGTCGCGCGACATCGATCGGCGGCAGCGCCGAGGCCGGCCCCAATTCGCCATAGGCCTCGTCGAGCACCAGCATCGTGGTTTCCGGCAACGCTTCGACGAAGCGGGTGATATCTCCTGCTTCCCACCAGCTGCCCATCGGATTGTCCGGATTGGAGAGATAGACCAGCGGCGCCTTCTCCTTGATAATTGCCTTGAGCAGTCCATCCAGACTTTCCTTGTCGTTCTCGTAAGGCACCGTGACCAGCCGGCCGCCGACGCCGGCAATGTGGAAATTGAACGTCGGATAGGCGCCGAGCGAGGTGACCACCGCGTCGCCAGGCGCGACATACATGCGCGCCACCAGGCTAAGCAGCCCGTCTATGCCTTCGCCGACCACGACGTTTTCGGCGCCGACGCCGAGATGGCGGGCCGCAGCCTGCTTCAGATCGTAATTGTCGGGATCGCAATACATCCACTGGTCACGCGCGACGCGCTCCATACGGGCGATAACGCGCGGCGAAGGCCCGAAGCTGCTTTCATTGGCGCCGATGCGGGCGCGAAAAGCACGTCCGCGCTCGCGCTCCTGCGCTTCCGGTCCGACAAACGGCACCGTCGAGGGAAGCGCGCCGACAAGCGGCGTGAGGGCAGGGCGCTGGCGCATGGCAAAGGCTCACGAGAAGATGGGCCTTCTTGCTAGCGTGCCCAATAGGACGGCGCAAGTTCTGGCGCGGCTGGAAATAGTGGCCATCACGCCCGTGATGAAATCGGCGCGGGTGGTCACGCTCTACCACCTGACCGCCGGTAGGCGGCAACCCTTTTGAAGGCCAGCACTGCAGCCAATGGCGACGGGCGCTTCAAAAAGAAAACCCGGCGGTTGCCCGCCGGGTTCGATTTTCAGCCAGGCTGAGCGTCTTAGAACGAGCGCTGGAAGCGGAGGAGACCGCCGATGCTGCTCTTCTTGTCGGCGTTGGTGAAGTTGGAGAAATTGGCGTCGTCGAACTTGCCTGCATTGAGGTAGTCGACTTCGGCCGTGACCGTGAAGCCGGGAACAACGTCGTAGGCGATGTTGGCGGCAACACCGAGATTCTTCCATTCGTCATACGAGACCTGGGCATTAAACGAGGTCTTCTCGTTGATGGTGTAGGTGCCACCACCCCAGAAAGCCCAGTTGCCGCCCCACTGCTTGTAGAAGCCGCGGCCGCCGGCGTCGATCGCATAGCTCGAGTCCGTCAAATTGTCGTCGGTGCCGTAGCCGCCCATGATGAAGAGCGACAGGTTCTGCATCGGGGTGATGTCCAAACGAACTTTGCCGGCGACTTCTTCGTAGTTGCTGTCATAAGCGACGACGCCGGTGATGGCGCCCCAGCCCTGCGTGTACTTCACGCCGCCGACGACATGCGGAACGTAGCTGTCGATGGTGCCAACGGTTCCGGAGCCTTCTTCGAGAGAGACCACGGCCGAGAAGCCGTTGCCCGCATCGAAGTAGTACTGGACGACGTTGGTATCGAAATCGCCGTAGGGAACGAGCGTATCCTGGAGGACGTTGCCGGCGTAGCCGATGAACGTGTCGAAGGCCGATTCGTCCTTACCGACGCGCAGGCCACCGAGCTGGATCCAGGCGAAGTTCAGCGAAACGTTCTTGTTGCCGGCAGGGTTGGAGTTGAACTCGTCTGCTTCGGTCGTCGGATCGTCTGCCGAGGGGTAGCCGTTGCGGTTGCCGAAGTTGAAGCGGGTCTCGGTGTAGGTCTTCAAGGTGCCGAGTTCGGTTTCCTGGCCGGTCCAGGTCTTCAGCGTGAAACGGGCGTTCTTGTAGAAGGTATCCTGCTCGTCGCCATCCTTATGGTCGAAGGACGTCGCACCATCGAACGAACCCACGTCGCCGGCACCGATGTCGTAACGGACATAGCCGCCGATGCGCAGGCAGGTTTCGGTGCCGGGAATGTAGAAGTAGCCGGCGCCGTAGACGTCGCAAATCTTGACGTATTCAGCCGGTTCCGGCTCGGCGACGACGACGGCGTCGGCGGCGCGCGCACCGGAAACTGCGATCAGGGCCGCAGCGGAGCCGAGGAGAAGGCTCTTAATGTTCATTTTCTGACCTCCAGTCAGAATCGAACAAGACAGTGAAGCCGGCGACAGGCGTTTTCGCTGTAATCAGTTGTTATTGTTGAGGTCTATTGAAAAATGGAACTTTGCTGCGGGTGATGCGGCCATCACCACAGGCGCTTGTTTGCGGAAGCATGCCCTGAACCGGATTTGAGATAGCGCTCGAATGAAGCTGCCTTGCCCTGGTTCGAAAAGGCCATATAGGTGACGATCCGCCACGGCAGAAACTTGGATGTATGGCTGGATTTCCCCGCATTGTGCTCGACAAGCCGTCGTTTCAGGTCCGTCGTTATGCCGATATAGCGTTCGCGTTCGGCAGCCGCACTCTCCAGAAGATACACATACCACATGAGCTGCTCTCCTTTGCCGGGCGTCGAAGGGCATCCTCTCCGCCATCCTGCTTCGCGCTGAGGTGGGCTTGTCCTGCGAAGCTCGAAGAGCGAAGCAGGACTGCCAATCGAATTTTGCAAGGGATTGTCTGGGCTTACGCTGTGCGGCACGTAGCACACCACACGGTCCGGCCCTTCTACGCCAAGGCTTCGGAGGGCATCCTCTCCGCCATCCTGCTTCGCGCTGAGGGTTGGGCTTGTCCTGCGAAGCTCGAAGAGCGAAGCAGGATGGCGGAGAGGATGGGATTCGAACCCACGAGAAGCTTTTGACCTCTACTCCCTTAGCAGGGGAGCGCCTTCGACCACTCGGCCACCTCTCCGTTGCGCCGCTGGATAGAGAAAAGCGCCGGCACAATCAACAAGCCGGCGCGATAATCGTTGAAAAATCCGCATTCGGCCGCAGCGGCGCCTTTTGCATGCGGCGATTCTACGGCAGTTCCCTGGCTGGCGAGTCGGCGACATGGCCGCAATTCTGGCCGGCCATCGCCGGATTCGGCCGCATTGCGCGGCGCTGGATAAGGCTTGCGGGCCCTTCGATAGTTAATGAGAGCTTTCTGACTGAGGCCAAATCGTGTCATTTGTGCAACAACGCATGGGGATAGCGCCCGCATAGCCCTTTCGCCGGTACGATCGTGGTTGAACGCCGCCGCCTCATGGGTAATGTCGATTTCGAAGGAGCGGCGCGGTGCGCATCTTTTTCGGTAGTGGGGATGGGGCAGGGAACGCTGTCCTTCAGCAAAGAATACCCAGACCCGTTTTTTAACTTTTGACTGGAGGTCAGAAAATGAACATTAAGAGCCTTCTCCTCGGCTCCGCTGCGGCCCTGATCGCAGTTTCCGGTGCGCGCGCCGCCGACGCCGTCGTCGTCGCCGAGCCGGAACCGGCTGAATACGTCAAGATTTGCGACGTTTACGGCTCGGGCTACTTCTACATTCCCGGCACCGAAACCTGCCTGCGCATCGGCGGCTATGTCCGCTACGATATCGGCGCCGGCGACGTCGGCGCATTCACGGGTGCGGAGTCGCTCGACCACGAAGATGGTGACGCGCAGGACACCTGGTACAAGAATGCCCGCGCCACCTTCAAGACCTGGACCGGCCAGGAAACCGAACTCGGCACCTTGAAGACCTACACCGAGACCCGCTTCAACTTCGGCAACAACAATCGGTACGCCACCAACATCGCTGATGATCCGGCCACACCCCTCGTCGATGAAACCGCTTTCGATAGCAATCCGGCCGGCATGAAGAGCGTTTCGCTGAACTTCGCCTGGATCCAGCTCGGTGGCTTGCGCGTTGGTAAGGACGAATCGGCCTTCAATACGTTCATCGGCTATGCCGGCAACGTCATCCAGGATACGCTGGTCCCCTACGGCGGCTTCGACACCAACGTCATCCAGTACTATTTCGATGCGGGCAACGGCTTCTCCGCCGTCCTCTCGCTCGAAGAAGGCGCTGGCGTCGTCGGCACCATCGACAGCTATGTTCCGCATGTCGTCGGCGGTCTGAAGTATACGCAGGGCTGGGGCGCCATCACCGGCGTCATTGCTTACGACAGCAACTATGAAGAAGTAGCCGGCAAGGTGCGTTTGGACGTCACCCCGATGCAGAACCTGTCGCTGTTCATCATTGGCGGCTACGGCACCGACGACAATCTGTCGGATCCGACCTGGGCAATCCCGGCCGGCGGCCGCGGCTTCTACAAGCAGTGGGGCGGCAACTGGGCAGTCTGGGGTGGTGGCACCTACACCATCAACGAGAAGACCTCGTTCAACGTCCAGCTTTCGTATGACGAGGACAAGAACTTCGGCGCCGCGGCGAACATCGCCTATGACGTCGTCCCCGGCTTCACGGTCACGGCCGAAGTCGACTACATCAACGTTGGCGACTCCGATTGGACCGATGCCCGCGATGACGACGCCATTGGCGGCATGCTCCGCTTCCAGCGCTCGTTCTAAGGGCTAGCTTTAAACAGGTGAATACCAGCCCGGGCGATTCAACGCCCGGGCTGTTTTGTTTCGTGACTGGGTCAAGACAAGCAGAAGGAACAGGGGGAATCGGCAGCTGAACAGTCCGTAGGGTGAGTTCGTGGGATCCGCTGATGGTGGATGAATTCACAACTGCGTGATTAAATCTCTTGAAAGGACGCTTCCAAGCGGGTAGGTCTGACTCTATCCACTCGGGGGTGTGGCAATTTATGACCATCGAAGCGATACAAGAGGGCGACCCCTCCGAACATTTCTCAATGTTCTCTTCTCAAAATGCGAAGATAAAATACAGCTACAACAAGATCAGAGAAGTAAAGTCGCACCGGGTCGGAGAGCTTTTTTCAGCGTACCGAGACATACTCTGGGATGATGGGCGACATAAGTACAATGTCAGCTCCTTCATCGGCGAAATAGACGAGATTCTCCTTGGAGAACGGTTCAGCGCCTTCGACCAGAGCACCCTTGACAACCTTATCGGCACCTTGCGCCAGCGCGGCAACAGCAACGCAACCATCAATCGAAAGATGGCTGCCCTCAGCAAACTGCTGCGCAAGGCTTACAAGATGGGGGATATCCACAGCCTGCCCGAGTTCCGCCGCCAGAAGGAGCGGGCGGGACGGATACGTTTCCTCGAAAGGGACGAAGAAGCAAGGCTGTTCGCCGCCATCAGGACCCGCAGCGAGGATGCCTACCGTCTTTCATGCTTTCTCGTGGACACCGGATGCCGTCTCGGCGAGGCGCTCGGACTGATCTGGAACGACATCCAGGAACACCGCGTCTCGTTCTGGATCACCAAATCCGGCCGCAGCCGCACCATCCCGATGACCGAGCGGGTCAAAGAGGTGATCAAACTGCCGCCCTCAGAGGGCCGCCGGCCCAAAGGTCCGTTCACCAAACTCAGCCAGGCGCAGTTTCGCGCCATCTGGAACGATGCCAAGGCCGAAGTCGGCCTCGGCGCCGACGACCAGGTGGTGCCGCATATCTTGCGTCACACCTGTGCCTCACGTCTGGTCCAGGGCGGCATCGACATCCGCCGCGTGCAGATGTGGCTCGGCCACCAGACGCTTTCGATGACCATGCGCTATGCGCATCTGGCCACCAACGATCTCGACGGCTGCGTTGTCGTGCTGGAAACGCCCCGCGGCGAGGGGTTATCCGGCGATGGAAAAAACTCCGCCTTCGCATCGCCGCTGACCACGGCCTCAGTGCCGGCACCTGCCCAAAAGAGCAAAGCGGCAGCTGCGAAGGCACCCAAGACGCCCCGGAAAAGCTCGAAAGCCAAATAGTTGCCCAAGGCTTTCATATACTGCATGGCAACCCCAGGATCATATTTGATCTTGGGGTTTACTTTTCCTGGGCCGTATTTAGTACTCCATCCAGGAAGGCCGCGATAGCGCCCGGCAGGTTGCCTGTCTCCAGGAAGGGGGCATGGCCTTGGCCCTCGACGGTGGTCGCTTCCATGCCGGGATGACGCTTTTGCATCTCGTCGAGTGTGTCGGCCGACAAGAGTTTCGAGTTGGCGCCGCGAATGGCAAGCAAAGGTATCGCCGCCAGCGCCTCGAACTGTGGCCACAGATCCGGCAACGGCTTGCTGAGGTCGAGGCCCGCCACCGTCTCGACCAGTTGGGGGTCGAAATCCGGCAACAGGAGGCCTTCGTCCGTCTCGCGGTAGAGGGCCGACACCATCCGCTCCCAATCCGCCGCGGTCAGAGCGGGAAAATCCGCGCCGTGCGCGACGCGTTGCGCATCGATCGCCTCATGGCGGCTCTTCGGTTTCGGTGCCGGGTCGAGATAGGTTTGGATATGGGCCAGCCCCGCGGCCTCGATCACGGGTCCGATGTCGTTCAGCACTATGGCTTTCAGTATGGCTGGCCGCAGCGCGCCGAGCACGTGGATGATCAGTCCGCCACGCGATGTGCCGACGAAGGCCGCTTCCTCGACGTCCAGGGCAGCCAGCCCGTCGAGGACATCGCCGGCCTCGATGCCGATAGTGTAGTGGCCGATATCAGGGTCGTAAGCGGACTGGCCGCGGCCACGGTAGTCGAAGGCGATGACCTTGCGCGGATTGTCGGCCCGCTGTGACAAATAAAGCGCCAACTCATGAAAGTCGCGCGCGTTGCGGGTCAGGCCGGGCAGGCAGACCACCGGCCAGTTTCCCGAGTTTGTCTCACCGTAGATGCGAGCGTGAAGTCTGAGGCCGTCCGGCGCTGTGTAGAAGAAATCGGAAAAGCCGTCGGTGCTCGACATATTGAAAGGACTCCCTGGCCGGATTGTCTCCGTCTGCTACAGGCGAGGGTGGGAGCGGTCAAATCGAGGGTTGTCGGCAAGCTGACACTCTTGGAAATGTCGGAGGGACAGCGCCCCCCTCTGTCCTGCCGGACATCTCCCCCACGAGGGGGGAGATTGGCGGTTCAGGCGCTACGCCCTTCCTTCGACGTTGGAGATTGGCGAAATCGGCAACGACAGCTGATCTCCCCACTCGTGGGGGAGATGGCCGGCAGGCCAGAGGGGGGCGCGAAGGATCGCCAACGTCTGCCCATGGCGACAGCTCTGCCGCCTCAACCCCGCCCGTTCACCAAATCCCCAACGATGTCGTACTTCCCCGAAATACGCATCTTGTAGACCTCGTAATTCTCCATCACGCGCTGCACGTAACTTCTTGTTTCGGTGTAGGGAATCCGCTCGATCCAGTCGACGACGGCGTCGATGCCCTTGCCGCGCGGGTCGCCGTACTTGGCTACCCATTGGCTGGCGCGGTTGGGGCCGGCATTGTAGCCGGCGAAGGTCAGCACATAGGAGCCGCCGAAGCGGTCGAGCTGCTCGCCGAGGAAGGCAGCCCCCAACGTCGCATTGTAGCCGGCATCGCTGGTCAGCCGATCCTGGGAAAAGCTCAGTCCTGCCTTCTTCGCCAATTGCTTGGCGGTGCCCGGCATCAGCTGCAGCAGGCCGCGCGCGCCGGCGCTGGAGACGGCGCCGACATTGAATTCGCTTTCCTGGCGGGCGATCGCGTAGGCCAGCGCCTTGCCCGAGCCGGAAATGTCGGCGGTGTCGGGAATGACGCCCAGCGGATGCGACAGCGCGCCGACATCGATGCCGCGCGCGCCGGCGATCTTGCCGATCTTCAGCGCCATGAAATGATTGCCCTGCTTTTCCGCCAGCAGCGCAAGCAGCGCCAGCTCGCCGGGGCTGGTCAACTGCCCGGCGAGGTCGCGGTAAAGCGTCTCGGCATAGCGGTCGTAGCCCGCCTCCTGCAGCCGCTTGATGGCGCTGACGGCTTCGCGGCCGTCAAAGCTTTGGCGGTCGGCAGTGCTTGGCTCGGGATAGACGATGTTCAGCGTGCGCAAGCCAACCCGTTCCGCCGCCAACTGCCCGTAGAAAGTGGTGCCATAGGCTGCCGCCTTGGTGAAATAATCCTTCGCATTGCCGGGACCGCCGACTTCCGCCGCGCGGCCAAGCCAGTAATAGGCGCGTGACAGCGACATCGGTCCCTGCGCGAGATCGGCGATGCGGGCAAAATGGGTCGAGGCCGTCGCAGGATCGTTGAGGCCGCGCAACGCATACCAGCCGGCGTGGAATTCGGCCTCGGCGGCGCTGGCGGGGCTTTCGGCGGCATGCGCGGCAACGATCTTGTAGGCGGTCTTCCAGTCGCCCTGGTCGACCAGTGCGCGCGACAGCACGCGGCGCTCGACCCACCAGGCATCGGGATCGACCAGCGCGTCGCGGTTCGTTGGCGCTTTCATCATCACCGCGGCGGCGTCCGCAAACTTCCGCTGCTTGCGCAGATATTCGGCTTGCGCGAAGAAATAGCCGGCCGATTGCTGCGCGGCAGGCACCGCTTTCAACAGCTTGGCCGCGTTCTTGTCGCCACGCGAGGCGGCGGCCCAGGCATCGGCCAGCGGTTGCGCGCCGGCAAGGGCTGCGACCCGCAGCGCCGAATTCTCCCGGTCGGCATAAAACATCCGCTCCATGCGGAAACGATGGTCGGCAGCCGGAATGATGGCGCCGAACTCCTTGATGACGGCCGCCTCGTCCCTGGCTTCCAGTTTCTCGGTGCGCCAGAATGGCGACAGCACGGAAAGCGCAGCCTTGGTGTTGCCAAGAGCTACATAAGAACGGGCAAGGATGACCACGCCTTGAAAGGTCAGCGGCTGGCTGCCGTCAAAGGCTTTCACCACGGTCTGCGGCGAGGGGTTTTCGCGATAAAGCGCGCGCTCGCTGTTCTTGCGCAGAGCGATGGTGCCCGGCCAATTCGGCAACATCTTTGCGGTATCGGCAATCTCGCTGCTCGGCACACGGTCGCCGCCATAGAGCGCGATTGCCCAGGCCAGGATATGGCGGTCCAGCGAATTGGCCGGCAATGTTTCGCGCACGGCTCGCGCCGCGGCGATATCGCCGGTCGCCAATGCGTCGAGACCGCTTTTCAGCACGACGATGCTGGGGGAGGGCGCATCGGTCTCCGCTCTGTCTTGCATGTCGGGCATCGGGATCGATGAGGTCGTCTGCTCGTCGACGCTCTCGTTTGCCGCCGTCCCCACTATCAGCAGGGCAACGGCGCCAAGCAATATGAAGCGGAGTGGCCGACCGGCCGGCATGATCCTGATCTTTCCCTGTTGCGGCACTTTAGATGGCAAGCCCAGGTGCCCGAGAGCCTAGACTTAGGTCGTGAAGAGCCCGTAAACAAAGGGTTATCCAGGCCGTTCGAATTGCGCTTGCTGGCACCATCGGCATGCTTGCCGCGCAACAGTGTCGAGACTATGGTGCGCGGCTTCGCTTTCGGCTAGAAGGCGCCCGATGCAGTCGCCCAAAAGCGGGAACCGGTTTTGGGACGACGACATGCATAAACAAACAAGTCCCAAGGAGTTGGACGACATGCTGAGAGGCTCGCTTACTGCGCTCGTGACGCCGTTCGAAAAGAGCGGACGTTTCGACGAGAAAGCCTTTCGCGCTTTCGTCGAATGGCAACTTGGCGAGGGCACGACGGGCCTCGTCCCGGTCGGCACCACCGGTGAGTCGCCGACGCTGTCGCATGACGAGCATCGCCATGTCGTCAAGGTCTGCATCGATGTGGCCAAGGGCCGCGCTCCGGTCGTCGCCGGCGCCGGCTCCAACAACACCGCTGAAGCGGTCGGTCTGGTGCAGTATGCCGAGCAGGCGGGCGCCGACGCCGCTCTGGTCGTCACGCCTTATTACAACAAGCCAACACAGCGCGGCTTGTACGAGCATTTCGCTGCCGTCGCCAGGGCGACCAAGCTGCCGATCATCATTTACAACATCCCGCCGCGCTCGGTGATCGACATGATGCCGGAGACGATGGGCAGGCTGGCGCACGACTTCAAGAACATCGTCGGCGTCAAGGATGCCACCGGCAAGGTCGAGCGCGTGTCCGAACAGCGCGCCACCTGCGGCAAGGAGTTCATCCAGCTTTCAGGTGAGGATGCCTCTGCCCTCGGCTTCAACGCTCATGGCGGTGTCGGCTGCATCTCGGTGACGTCGAATGTCGCGCCGCGGCTGTGCGCCGAATTCCAGGAAGCCACACTGTCCGGTGACAGCGCCAAGGCGCTGGAATTGCAGGACCGTCTGCTGCCGCTGCACAAGGCCATCTTCCTCGAGCCCGGCCTGTGCGGCGTCAAATACGCGCTGTCGAAAATTGGCAAGGTCGAGAACGTGGTGCGCTCGCCGCTGGTGACCATCGAGGCGTCGACCGCCGAGAAGATCGATGCGGCGATGAAACACGCCGGCTTGATAAATTAAGGATGAGGCGCCACCTCTCCGCATCATGAACCAGGTCAGAAAAGCCGATCCCAACAACAAGACCGTTGCGGAAAACCGCAAGGCGCGGTTTTCCTATGAGGTGCTCGACACGGTCGAGGCCGGCCTTGTGCTGACCGGCACCGAGGTCAAGTCGTTGCGCCAGGGTCAGGCCAACATCCAGGACAGCTACGCCTCGGTCGAGGGCGGCGAGATCTGGCTGATCAACTCCTATCTGCCGGAATATCTGCAGGCCAACCGCTTCAACCACGAGCCCAGGCGGCGCCGCAAGCTGCTGCTCAACAAGCGCGAGATGGCAAAACTGGCGCAGAGCATCGATCGCGAAGGCATGACGCTGGTGCCGCTGAAAATCTACTTCAACGACCAGGGCCGTGCCAAGCTGCTGCTCGCCGTCGGCCGCGGTAAGAAACTGCACGACAAGCGCGAGAGCGAAAAGCAGCGCGACTGGTCGCGCGAAAAGGGCCGGCTCATGAAGGAACGGGGCTAAGAACCTCGAGCAGTCCCAGAAAAGCCAGACGTCGGCTTTCAGGTTTCGAACAGCTGCAGCAGCAAAACACGATGGGGGTAGGCTTGAAGAACCGGATCATCCTCTGGGGTGCGGCCAGTCTGGTCTTTGCGGGTCTTGTCGGGGCAGGCGGCTTCTTCTATTTCCGGGCCTTCTCGCCGGATCGTGACAGCTATCCGGTCAGGGGTATCGACGTTTCCCATCATCAGGGTGAGATCGACTGGCGGCGCGTTGCCGCCGACGATGTCGCCTTCGCGGTCATAAAGGCGACCGAGGGCGGCGACCATGTCGACGATGCCTTCGCCAAGAATCTGCGCGAGGCGCGCGCGGCCGGCCTCGCCGTCGGCGCCTATCACTTCTTCACCTTCTGCCGGCCGGGCGCCGACCAGGCGAAAAATTTCATCGCGGTGGTGCCGCACGACCAGCCGCTGCTGCCACCGGTCGTCGACATCGAATTCGGCGGCAACTGCCCGCAACGCCCGTCGCCGGAACAGCTGAGCGCGGAACTCCAGGCCTTCCTCGGACCGGTTGAAACTGCGTTCGGCAAGCCGGCGATCATCTACCTGACCGACGAGGCTGAGGACGCCTATGCCGGACAGATGGCTGTGCGGCAGCGCTGGCTGCGCTCGCTGGCGTTCAAGCCGAGCGAGGACGGCTGGATTTACTGGCAGTACCACAATATGGGCCGTGTCGACGGGATCGAGGGCGATGTCGATCTGAATGTGCTGAAGGGCGGGCAGGAGAAGCTGGCTGAGTTGTTTGCCGCGCCTTGACCTGGCGTGCTCGACCGGCGCGAGATTGGAACCAAACATCGCGGCGCTGATCGGCCCTACCCAGCGTTCCGGCCAGTCTGCGCGCTAACGAAGGTCGGTTTCAGACCGAGCGCTTCCGGGACTTTCATGATTGTCGCAATTCCGGGTTCCCGTCGCCGCTCAAGGCTTTGGAGAGCGCCTGTCTCGTCGTGCCTGCCTTTCGGCAAGCTTCGTCATCCGCCCGGGCAAGCCAAGGGCAAGATCGTGCTGGCGGGGTTCTGAAGGCGTTAATTGCGCAGGAAGGCGGCGATGTCGCTGAACACCTTGACAAACATGGGTTCGGTCAAAACACCGGTGTTTGTGTTGTAGCGCGAGCAATGATAGCTGGAAAACAGCGTGACGCCGCCGGCCGGCAACTGACCGCCGTGCTTGAACGGATAGGCGGCGACGCGTTGGCCCAGCGCCCTGACGGTCGACTGGTGGGCGATCGAGCCCAGCGCGAGCACGGCGCGCAATTTTGGAAAGCGCGCGATCGTCGGCACCAGAAAGCTGCGGCAAGTGGCGATCTCGGCGCCGACCGGCTTGTTCTCCGGCGGCACGCAGCGCACCGCATTGGTGATCGCGGTGCCGATCAGTTCGAGCCCGTCATCCGGCCGCGCCTTGAACTCGCCGCGGGCAAGACCGTGAGCGATCATCGTTGAGTAGAGCAGGTCGCCGGCATAGTCGCCGGTGAACGGTCGCCCGGTGCGGTTGGCGCCGCGCAGGCCGGGCGCCAGCCCGACGATCAGCAGCTCGACGGCGTCCTCGCCATCAGGCGGCAGGAAAGTCGGCACCGGCGCATTGAACCACGACGGCTCGCGCTGCCGCCAGTCTGCGATGAAATCATGCAGGCGCGGGCAGAGCGGGCAGTCGCGGTCGGGTTCGGGAGCGGCGTCCAAGGCCGCCGCCGTCAATAGTCTTCCTCTTCGACTTCGGCCGGCTCGGGCCTGCGCACCGGCCGTTCGGAGGGATCCCGGCCGACCTCGTTCTTCAGCGAGGTCAAATCGATGAAATGGTCGGCCTGGCGGCGCAGATCGTCCGAGATCATCGGTGGTTGCGAGGCCATGGTGGAGACGATCGAGACCTTGCGGCCGCGCCGCTGCAGCGCTTCGACCAGTGTGCGGAAGTCGCCGTCGCCGGAGAAGATGACATAGTGGTCGACAACATCGGCAAGTTCGAGCGCATCGACGGTCAGTTCGATGTCCATATTGCCCTTGATCTTGCGGCGGCCGGTCGAGTCGGTGAACTCCTTGGCCGGCTTGGTCACCACCTTGAAGCCATTATAGTCGAGCCAGTCGATCAGGGGACGGATCGAAGAGTATTCCTGATCCTCGACCAGAGCGGTGTAGTAATAGGCCCGCAGCAGATAGCCGCGCTTTTGGAAGCTGGATAGCAGTTTGCGGTAGTCTATGTCGAAGCCGAGTGCGCGCGACGTAGCGTAAAGATTGGCGCCGTCTATGAAAAGAGCGATTTTTTCACGGGGGTCGAACATGGCAATATTCCTTTTTGGAAATAGGTGGCGGACTAATCGAAATGGGTCGTTTATATCGCTCGGCTCGTAAATAAACCGGCTGACCTTTCGTCAACCGAGATAGCGCCAGTTTTACGGCAATCCAAGGGTGCCGGGCGCACTGCAAGCAATTGTGATCGGAGCCGTGTCGTCGCCCGGTAGGCGGGCTTCGCCGGCAAGGCATTCAGCGGCGCCAGAAGCTGGCATTCGCCAGCCCATGGGGCCACAGAGCCATAATGCTTGTATTTTGGCGGCGTTCGGGTTATGGACCGCGCCTGTTTTCCATCAAATCCAGGCATGAAAGGGGCAATCAATGGCCCGCGTAACCGTTGAAGACTGCATCGACAAGGTCGACAACCGCTTCGAGCTCGTGCTGCTTGCCGGCCATCGCGCCCGCCAGATCAGCCAGGGCGCGCCGATCACCGTGCCGCGCGACAACGACAAGAACCCGGTCGTGGCGCTGCGCGAGATCGCCGACGAGACGCTGTCGCCCGACGACCTCAAGGAAGATCTGATCCACTCGCTGCAGAAGCATGTCGAGGTTGACGAGCCCGAGGCCGACGGCGAGGCGATCGCCGACCAGACCGGCAACGCAGTTGCAGCTACCGACGCCGACGACGCGGAAGAAAACGTCACCTTCGATCGCATGACCGAGGAAGACCTTTTGGCCGGCATCGAGGGCCTGGTTCCCCCGGAAAAGAGCGACGACTACTAATCGCTGCCCTGGACCTGCCGGGAATATGGTTCCGGCACTTCCGTCCCGTGTGTTTCGTGGTTATCTATGAGATGCGCCGTACATCAGTGCGGCGCATCAATCATTTCAGCACCGTGAGAACCCGCCCATGATGCGTCAGTATGAGCTTGTCGAGCGCGTTGCGCGCTACAAGCCTGACGTCAACGAGGCGCTGCTCAACAAGGCCTATGTCTACGCCATGCAGAAGCATGGCCACCAGAAGCGCGCTTCCGGCGATCCCTATTTCTCGCATCCGCTCGAAGTCGCCGCCATCCTCACTGAAATGCACATGGATGAGGCGACGATCGCTGTCGCCTTGCTGCACGACACGATCGAGGACACCACCGCGACGCGGGCCGAGATCGACGATCTGTTCGGCCCCGAAATGGGCAAGCTGGTCGAAGGCCTGACCAAGCTGAAGAAGCTCGATCTCGTCTCCAAGAAGGCCGAGCAGGCGGAAAACCTGCGCAAGCTGTTGCTGGCAATCTCGGAGGATGTCCGCGTTCTGCTGGTCAAGCTCGCCGACCGTTTGCACAACATGCGCACCCTCGACCACATGCCCGAGGCCAAGCGCCTGCGCATCGCCGAGGAGACGATGGACATCTACGCGCCGCTGGCCGGGCGCATGGGCATGCAAGGCATGCGCGAGGAACTGGAAGAGATCGCCTTCCGCTTCATCAATCCGGAAGCCTACCGCGCCGTCACCGCGCGGCTTGCCGAGATATTCGAGCGCAACAAGGGTGTGCTGACCGACATCGAAAAGGCGCTGTCGGCGCTGTTCGAGAAGCATGCCATCAATGCCGGGGTGAAGAGCCGGCAGAAGAAGCCGTGGTCGGTGTTCCGCAAGATGGAGGCCAAGGCGCTGTCCTTCGAGCAGCTCTCGGACATCTTCGGCTTCCGCGTCGTCGTCGACAGCGTCGAAGACTGTTACCGCGCGCTCGGCGCCATTCACACCACATGGTCGATGGTACCTGGCCGCTTCAAGGATTACATCTCGACGCCCAAGCAGAACGACTACCGTTCGATCCACACCACCATTGTCGGCCCATCGCGCCAGCGCGTCGAACTGCAGATCCGCACCCGCGAGATGAACAAGATCGCCGAATATGGCGTCGCCGCCCATTCGATCTACAAGGACACCGGCGGCAAGACGAACGGTGCCGCCCATGCGATCTCGAAGGAGACCAACGCCTATGCCTGGCTGCGGCGCACCATCGAGCAACTGGCGGAAGGCGACAACCCGGAAGACTTCCTCGAAAATACCAAGCTGGAGCTGTTCCAGGACCAGGTATTCTGCTTCACGCCGAAAGGCATGCTGATTGCGCTGCCGCGCGGCGCCACGCCCATCGACTTCGCCTATGCCGTGCACACCGATGTCGGCGATACCTGCGTCGGCGCCAAGGTCAACGGCCGCATCATGCCGCTGATGACGGAACTGAAGAACGGCGACGAGGTTGAGATCATCCGCTCCAAGGCGCAAGTGCCGCCGGCGGCCTGGGAGTCGGTGGTGGTCACCGGCAAGGCGCGTTCAGCCATCCGCCGCGCCACCAAGAACGCCATTCGCAAGCAATATTCAGGTCTTGGTGCCCGCATTCTCGAGCGCGCCTTCGAGCGCGCCGGCAAGACCTTCACCAAGGAAAGCCTGAAGCCGGTGCTGCACCGGCTGGCGCGCAAGGACAGCGAAGATGTGCTGGCCTCGGTCGGGCGCGGCGAACTTGCCTCGACTGACGTCATGAAGGCCGTCTTCCCAGACTACAAGGACGAGCGCGTCACCGTCAGCGCCCCCAAGCAGCGCGAGGAGGGCTGGTCGAAGATCCGCAACGCCGCCGGCATGCTGTTCCAGATGCCCGGCACCCGAGCCGCGCGCAAGGACAAGGACCAGCCGCGCGATGGCGCGGTGCCGATCCGCGGCGTGCGCGGCGACCTGCCGGTGCGTTTCGCGCCGGAAGGGGCCGTGCCTGGCGACCGCATCGTCGGCATCGTCCAGCCGGGCACCGGCATCACCATCTATCCCATCCAGTCGCCGGCGCTGCAGGCCTTCGACGACCAGCCGGAGCGCTGGATCGACGTGCGCTGGGACATTGACGAGCAGACCAAGGAGCGCTTTCCGGCGCGCGTCTCGGTCACCGCCATCAACGCGCCGGGCTCGCTCGCCGATATCGCCCAGGTCGTTGCCTCCAACGACGCCAACATTCATACGCTGTCGATGGTGCGCACCGCGCCCGACTTCACCGAAATGCTGATCGATCTCGAAGTCTGGGATCTGAAGCACCTCAACCGGCTGTTGTCGCAGCTCAAGGATAGTTCGAGCGTCAGCGATGCGCGGCGTGTGAATGGGTGAATAGTGAATAGTGAATAGTGAAAGAAGGCGCTCTCACTACCATTCACCATTCACCATTCACCATGGACATGGGGCGAGTTATGAATACCGACGAGGTGCTGGGCATTTTCCGCGAGGCGGGCGCTGTTCTGGAGGGGCATTTCATCCTGACGTCCGGCCTGCGCAGCCCGGTCTTCTTGCAGAAGGCGCGCGTCTTCATGCATGCCGACAAGACCGAGCGCCTGTGCAAGGCGCTGGCCGAAAAGATCCGCAAGGCGGTGCCTGGCAAGATCGACTATGTCGTCGGCCCGGCGATCGGCGGCCTGATCCCAGCCTATGAAACATCGCGCCATCTCGGCGTACCTGCCATTTGGGTCGAGCGCGAAGGCGGCGAGTTCAGGCTGCGCCGCTTCGAGATCGCGCCGGGATCGCGCGTCGTCATCGTCGAGGACATCGTCACCACTGGTCTTTCGATCCGCGAAACCATCGACTGCCTGCGCGCGATTGGCGCCGAGGTCGTGGCGGCGGCCTGCATCATCGACCGCTCGGCCGGCAAGACCAATGTCGGCGTGCCGCTGATCGCGCTTGCCGAATATGAGGTGCCGGCCTATCCCGCCGACCGCCTGCCGCCGGAACTTGCCGCCATCCCGGCGATCAAGCCGGGTAGCCGCAACATTTAGGGGACATCACCATGATCGCCGGCATCGATCATTTCGTGCTGACGGTCCGCTCGGTGGAGGACAGCTGCGCCTTCTACCAGCGGGTGCTTGGCCTCAAGCGCCTCGACGAGCCGAACCGGCCGACGGGGTTGCTGTTCGGATCGCAGAAGATCAATCTGCATCAGGCAACGCACACTTTCGAACCGAAAGCCAAGACGCCGATGCCTGGGTCCGGCGATTTCTGCCTGATCGCCGCAAGGCCGCTTGCCGAGATTTGCGCCAGTCTGGAAGCCAACGGCGTTGCCATCGAAGTCGGCCCGGTCGAGCGCACCGGCGCCCGCGGTAAGATGATGTCGGTCTATTTCCGCGATCCGGACAGCAATTTGGTCGAAGTCAGCGAATATCGGGAATAGTCTATCCGCCTCGGCGTCGTCTTCGCGCGGACATTGCCGTCGTCAGGGAGCTTTCATCGATATTGTCCTCAGTTTCGCCCCAATGGCGCTCTTGTTACCCGCCTGCGGCAGACCATCGTTACCCGCCTGCGGCAGACCATCGCGGCGGCGTTTCATTGTTCCGCCGCAAGGCAGTCGCTATATCAAAGTCGTTGTTGCCTTTCTGCGCCCTCGAAGCGCAAGATGGAGCGACCGCGCCCGGCCAGGGATGGTTGCAATTTGGGCGTGACGAACCGGGAACTGGAACAGAGTGCTTTTTCGACGCCGAAAGCCTGATGGCATTCTGGAGCGGGTGCGTACCTATCTGTGGCCGCGCCGCTCGTTTTCGCGCTCGTTGCAATATTTCTCCAAGCGCATCCTGCGGCTGAAGGCGACACCGCATGCGGTCGCGGCCGGCGTCGCGGCCGGCGTTTTCGCCTCCTTCTTTCCGCTCGGCTTCCATTTCGCCGTCGCCGCCGTGCTCTGCTGGGTGGTCGCCGGCAATCTGGTGGCCGCCGCCCTCGGCGCGGTATTCTTCGGCAATCCGCTGACTTTCCCGCTGCTGTGGGGAGCGTCCTGGGAAGTCGGCAAGCTGATCCTGCATGAACGCCTGCCCAAGAACGGACCGCCTGCGCATCTTGGTGAGATGATGCACACGCTGTCGTTTGCAAAACTGTGGCATCCGGTGCTCGAGCCGATGCTGATCGGCGCTGTGCCGCTCGGCCTGATCTTCGGGCTGATCTTCTACGGTATCACCCGCTGGGGGATGACAGCCTTTCGCGAGCAGCGCAGGAAGCGCATGGCAGAGCGGGCGCATAAGGCCGAGCACCGCGGACGGGAAGTTCCGGCGGAATGATCATCGGCATCGGCAGCGACCTGATCGACATCAGACGCATCGAAAAGTCGCTGGAACGGCATGGTCAGCGCTTCATCCAGCGCATCTACACCGAGGTCGAACAGGTCCGCTCGGAAGGCCGCAAGGGCCGCGCAGCCTCCTATGCCAAGCGCTTCGCCGCCAAGGAGGCCTGCGCCAAGGCGCTTGGCACCGGCCTGGCGCAGGGCGTGTTCTGGCGCGACATGGGGGTCGCCAACCTGCCCAGCGGCGCGCCGACGATGGCGCTGACCGGGGGAGCGGCGGCACGGCTGGCCAAAATCCTGCCACAGGGGCACAGAGCGGCGATCCACCTCACAATCACCGATGATTTCCCGCTTGCTCAAGCCTTTGTGATCATCGAGGCGTTGCCCGCCGAACAAGCGCCACATTGATTGCATCAGACGACCGCTATCTAACGCCGACTTGACGTTGCCCAGCGCGCGCCGAGACTCTATACCATCCAACGCACAATCGAGGACGACATGAGCGTGGCTGAAAAATCCGAGAAGAAATCCGGCGGGCTTGGCGAAATCGTCAGCGTCATCATCCAGGCTTTGCTGCTGGCCATGGTCATCCGCACGTTGCTATTCCAGCCCTTCTCGATCCCGTCCGGCTCTATGCGGCCGACCTTGCTCGAAGGCGACTATCTGTTCGTCACCAAATGGTCCTACGGCTTCTCGCGTTATTCGCTGCCATTCGGCCCCGACATCTTTTCCGGCCGCATCTGGGGTTCCGATCCGAAGCGCGGCGACGTGGTGGTCTTCAAGTTCCCGCCGGATCCGTCGCTCGACTACATCAAGCGCGTCGTCGGCCTGCCGGGGGACAAGATCCAGATGAAGGACGGCCAATTGTTCATCAACGGCCAGGGCGTGCCTCGTGTGAAAACCGGCCAGATCCAAAATCCTGATATCACGGAAGTGCCTGAGCCGGTCGACGTCTATCGCGAGACCCTGCCCAACGGCGTCAGCTACGACACGCTCGACCTGACACCGAATTCGATCACCGACAACACCCGCGAGTTCGTCGTGCCCCCCGGCAACTATTTCATGATGGGCGACAACCGCGACAATTCCTCCGACAGCCGCCTCAGCGTCGGCTACGTGCCGGCGGAGAACCTTGTCGGCCGCGCTAACATCGTCTTCTTCTCGATCGCCGGGAAGGCGAGCCCGCTCGAGATCTGGAAATGGCCGTCGCTGGTGCGCCTGTCGCGCCTGTTCCATTTCGTGAATTGATGGCTTTGAAGCGCCCGACGGGTGAAACTCTGGCCGATTTGGTGACAGCCAAAACCGGCCATTCCTTCCGGGATGTCCGTTTGCTCGAGACCGCGCTGACCCATTCCAGTGCGGTCAAGGCAAGCAGCAACAACCAGCGCCTCGAATTCCTTGGCGACCGCGTGCTCGGCCTGATCGTTGCCGACCTGCTTTTCGAAAAGTTTCCTGAAGCGCCGGAAGGTGAAATCGCCCCGCGCTTCAATGCCCTGGTCGATGCGCGGACATGCTCCGAGATCGGCATTGAAATGCAGCTCGAAGATCTGGTTCGGGCCGACGCTGCCTTGAAGGCGCGCTCGCGCGGCTCGGGCGGAAACTATCTGGCGGATGCGGTCGAGGCGCTGATCGCGGCGGTCTATATCGACGGCGGCCTCGATGCCGCAAGGCAATTCGTCCTGCGTTACTGGGAGCCGCGCTCGCAAAAGGTGGTGGCCAAGCCGCCCAATCCGAAATCCGACCTGCAGGAATGGATCGCCAAGACCAGCGATGTCAGGCCCGAATACGCGATCGAGAAACGCGAGGGACCTGAACATCAACCGGTTTTCACGGTGTCCGTGAAGGTCGGCGGTTTTGCGCCGGCAAGCGGCACGGGCGGCTCTCGCCGCGCAGCCGAAGAAGCGGCGGCATCGGCGTTTCTTATGCGCGAGGGCATCTGGGCCAACCAAGGGAGTGCGGCGTGACCGGCAGCGAAGATCTCCCTCCGGCAGCGGAGGCCACGCATTCCGGCTTCGTTGCCCTGATTGGGGCGCCCAATGCCGGCAAGTCGACGCTGGTCAACCAACTGGTCGGCGCCAAGGTGTCGATCGTCACCCACAAGGTGCAGACCACCCGCGCCATCGTGCGCGGCATCGCCACGCATGACAACGCGCAGATCGTCTTTGTCGATACGCCCGGCATCTTCAAGCCGAAGCGCCGGCTCGACACCGCGATGGTGACCACCGCCTGGGGTGGCGCCAAGGACGCCGATATCGTGCTTCTGCTGATCGATGCCGAGCGCGGCATCAGGGGTGACGCCGACGCCATCCTCGAGCGGCTGAAGGACGTCCGCCAGCCGATGGTGCTGATCCTCAACAAGGTCGACCGGGTCAAGCACGAGGCGCTGCTGGCCCTGGCTGCGGCAGCAAACGAAAAGGTGCCGTTCAAGCGCACCTTCATGGTCTCGGCGCTGACCGGCTCCGGCTGCAAGGATTTGCTCGACTATCTCGCGCAAGCGCTGCCGGTCGGCCCCTGGTACTATCCGGAAGACCAGATCTCGGACCTGCCGATGCGCCAACTGGCCGCCGAGATCACCCGCGAGAAGCTGTATCTGCGGCTGCATCAGGAGTTGCCCTATTCCTCGCATATCGAGACCGAGAAATGGGAAGAGAAACCGGACGGCTCGGTGCGCATCGACCAGACCATCTATGTCGAGCGCGACAGCCAGAAGAAGATCGTGCTCGGCCACAAGGGCGAGACCATCCGCGCCATCGGCCAGTCGGCGCGCATGGAAATAGCCGGCATTCTCGAGCAGAAAGTGCACCTGTTCTTGTTCGTCAAAGTGCGTGAAAACTGGGGCGACGACCCCGAACGCTACCGTGAGATGGGGCTTGAGTTTCCCCATTGAGCTTCATCGTCTAGAAATGCCGCTCCGGCAGTTTGAGACGATGACATGCCTGATCCAAAACCGACCATCGATACCGATCTCGTGCGCCGGCTGGTCAACGCGCAGTTTCCGCAATGGCGGCATCTGCCGGTGAGCCCGGTGACGTTTGGCGGTTGGGACAACCGAACCTTCCACCTCGGCAATGATATGACTCTGCGGCTGCCGAGTGCCGCACCATATGCCTTGCAGGTCGAAAAAGAGCACCGCTGGCTGCCCAGGCTGGCGCCGCTTCTGCCGCTGCCGATCCCGGTTCCACTGGCGATGGGCGAGCCTGGGGAGGACTACCCCTGGCAATGGTCCGTCTACCGCTGGATCGACGGCGAAACAGCCAAGACCGCCGAAATCGCCGATCGCCCACAGTTCGCGGTCGATCTGGCCAAGTTCCTCATTGCGCTCCGGCGGATCGATCCGGCGGGCGGGCCGCCCGCGGGCCAGCACAATTTCTTCCGCGGCGGATCGCCGAGCGTGTATGACAACCAGACAAGGGAAGCACTCCAGGCGCTGGAGGGGCAGATCGACACCCAGGCGGCCACCGCTGTCTGGGATGCGGCCCTTGCCGCCACCTGGCAAGGGTCGCCCGTCTGGTTTCACGGCGACGTCGCCTGGGGCAACCTTCTGGTCCAAAACGGCCGTTTGAGCGCCATCATCGACTTCGGCACCTCAGGCATCGGCGATCCCTCTTGCGACCTGGCGATCGCCTGGACATTCTTCCAGGGCGAGAGCCGGGAGGCATTCCGGGCTGCCATCGACGTCGATGAAGCGACCTGGGCGCGCGGCCGCGGCTGGACGCTGTGGAAAGCGCTGATCACCGTTGCCGGACACGACGCCAACCAGGCCGAGGCGGAACGATCGCGCCGCGTCATCGACGACGTCCTGGCCGATCACCGGGAATTCGCGTGATCAGAGCCTTTCGACGATGTGTGGGGATCCAATGTCAGCACAGATCGCACGCGGCGCGCCAAAACCTTGATTTAGCCAAGCAACCGGTGACAAGCTCCTGCCATGGAATGGCGCGACGAGGGAATCATACTCGGCACCCGCAAGCATGGCGAAACCAGCGCCATTCTCGAGGTAATGACGCGTGCGCATGGCCGCCATCTCGGCCTGGTGCGCGGAGGGCGCTCGCGCAAGCAGCAGCCGGTGCTGCAGCCCGGCAACCGCGTCGACCTTTTGTGGCGGGCACGCCTCGACGAGCATCTCGGCACCTTCCAGGCCGAGGCGATCGAGATGAATGCCGCCCGGTTGATGGACAGCGCAGTCGCCGTCTACGGCCTGCAGACCATGGCCGCGCATCTCAGGCTCCTGCCGGAGCGCGACGCCCATGGCGGCCTGTATGAGACGCTTGCCGTGATGATCGCCCATCTGGACGATTCGGATGCCGCCGGCGAACTGGTGGCGCGCTTCGAACTGCTCATCCTCGACGAACTCGGTTTCGGCCTCGATCTCAGCCAGTGCGCGGCGACCGGCGCCAGGCAGGATCTGGCCTATGTCTCGCCGAAATCCGGCCGCGCGGTTTCGCGCCAGGCCGGCGCGCCATGGCGCGACAAGATGCTGGCGCTGCCGGCCTTCCTGCGGCGCGGCTCCGGCTTGCGGGCGGACCACGCGGCACTCGAGGACGCCTTCCATCTGACCGGTTTCTTTTTCACCCGCCATGTCTACGAGCCGCGCGGCATCGAACAGCCCGATGCCCGTGCCGGCTTCCTCGCCGCCTTGCGCAAGCATCATTCGGGCGGCAAGGCCGCCCTTACGGCAGACGCTGCGCCAGAAGGGGGAGGGAGACTCGGTGGGTGCTGACCTCCGCAAACCGTCCAGGTTCACACCAAAAGCTGCATGCGGGAGCATTCCCTCCCCCTTGTGGGGAGGGTTAGGGTGGGGGTACTCGTAGGGCAAGAGCCTCAGCCGGCTTTGCGATGCTCCATGAAATCATCGAGGATGGCGCGCTGACCGCCGAGGATCTTGAGGCTGGCCTCGGCGAAGGAAAACCAGCCGGCCCTGTCGATTTCGGGAAATTCCCTCGTCACGCCTGACCTGGGCGGCCATTCCATCGTGAACATGTTGCTTTTAACGGCATCGGGATCGAAATCGGCTTCGACACTCCAGGCGATGACGATCTTGCCGCCGGCTTGCCGATAGCTGCCGACAGGTTCGAAATCGCCATCGATGCTGACTCCGAGTTCTTCCCCAGCCTCGCGCCGGGCGGCGGCCAACTCATCTTCATTGTCCTCGACGAGGCCCTTGGGGATCGACCAAGCGCCTTCATCCTTCCTTGCCCAGAACGGGCCGCCGGGATGGACGAGCAGAAATTCGAGAATGCCGGCCCTTGTCCGGTGGATCAGCAGCCCTGCACTTCGTTTCGGCATTCGATTTCCTCGTAGTTCATCCGAGGATAGCATGGCTCCTGGGCAAGTGGCGGCGGCATGCCATTCCTGGCTATCTCAGATGATGGGTGAGGATAAAGACCGTAGGCCGCTGGAATTTGCCGACGAAACATGCTCGATAACTTCTTTTCGGCCACCATTGCGGTGGCGTGACTTGAATAGCCGTCTGGGGTGGCCGTGTGGCCGCCGCAATTGTCAGTGAAAACTGGCCTGGTTTGGGGGAACCGCCATGTTTGAAAGCCTGATTGGCGCCGTCGTCGTTATCGTGCTTTTTGTCCTCGTCTTGCGCCAGCAGGGCCGCGTCAGTCTGATCGAGCGCGAGCTCGGAGCGCTGCGCAGCCTGGTTCTGTCCGGAGTGCATGCGACACCGCCCGTTGCCAAACCGGCCGAGCAGGCTGCAAGCGCACCGGCGGATGCCGCTCACGCTAGCGCACCAGTTGCCGACATAGCTTCGCCAACAACAGCAGACGCGGCACATGCCCAGGCACCGGCCGCCGAAGCCGATGCGGCCACCAGCGAGGCCGTGCCAGAACTGTCGGCCGCGGCCAAGGCGGCATTCACCGGATCCGCGCCTGCCGCCACGTCGAAGGCAGCCCGCCAGTCAGAGGTCGAAACGGCGCTCGGCACCCGTTGGGCGGTCTGGGTCGGCGGCGTCGCGCTGGCCCTGGGCGGCCTGTTCCTGATCCGCTACACCATCGAGGCCGGCATTTTCGGCCCTGAAGTGCGGCTGTCCCTGGCGGCGCTGCTCGGCCTGGTGCTGATCGGCGGCGGCGAGTTCATCCGCCGCACCGGCTTCAAGGTGCCGGTGCAAGGGGCTGCAGGCGCCTATATTCCGGCGATCCTGACGGCTGCCGGCGCCTTCATCCTGTTCGGTACGGTCTATGCCGCGCATGCCATTTACGGTTTCGTCGGGCCGGCCTTCGCCTTCACCGTGCTCGGCGCCATCGGCGTGGCGACCATTGTCGCCGCCCTCGTCCACGGCCAGGCCCTGGCCGGCATCGGTCTCGTCGGCTCGATGGCGACGCCGGCGCTTGTGTCCTCGCAGGCGCCCAACCCATGGGCGCTGTTCGTCTACCTGGCGATCGTGCTTGCCGCTACAGC
Organism: Mesorhizobium sp. M0802; assembly: GCF_040320115.1. Lineage (NCBI taxonomy): Bacteria > Pseudomonadati > Pseudomonadota > Alphaproteobacteria > Hyphomicrobiales > Phyllobacteriaceae > Mesorhizobium > Mesorhizobium sp. M0802. The sequence goes on along the minus strand of NZ_JAMYOY010000011.1, from coordinate 48,586 downwards.
CGTGATCGCCCGCATTCGCGACTGGAAATTCCTGATTGCGGCGGCCTTCTTCGGCACCGGCGCCTGGACCATCGTCTACATGATGAGCACGCTAGTCGCCGACCTTGCCGTCATCCTGTTCATCGACGCGGTGACGCTGGCGGTGCTTGCCTTTGTCTGGCTGGGCACACGTGACAGCGAAGCGGAGACGGCGAAGACCGGCTTCGACTGGCCCTCGATCGTGCCAGGCGTTTTCGTTGCGTTTTCAGCGCTAGGCCTGTCCGTCGACACGACGCTGGTCGCCGCCGGTGGCGCCTTGCCGGGCGCCTTCGTCCTCGTCGCCCTTGTCGCCACCGCACTCTACCGGCCGCGCGCGCTGCCGCTGCTGCATGCCGCCGGCGTGGTGAGCGTGATGATCCATCTCGGCATCATTCCGCCCACCACCATCGGCTCCGACATAACCCAGGGGAATATCGGCTTTGACGGCATGCCGGTGGCGGCCGGAAATCCGTTGACGCTGCGCATCGGCATTGGCCTCGGCCTGGTCTTCATCGGCGCCTGCTTCTGGGCCGCACGCCGCTTCGCCGCCTCAGCACGGGTCCGCGCGGCATGCTGGGCGGCATGGGGCGTCGCTGCGCCGCTGCTTATTCTGCTGACGCTGTGGCTTGCCTACGGCAATCTCGACCGCGACCTTGTCTACGCAGAGATAGCTGCCCTTCTGGTTGTTGTCTTCGCTGCCGGTGGCGAATGGATCGCGCGCGCCGAACAGCCGCCGCTCAAGGGCGACATCGCCGTCTCCTTCGCGCTTTGCGGCTCGGCTCTGGCCGGCCTGCTGATGCTGCACATGGCCTTCGGATCCGGCTGGACGACCATTCTTGCCGGCGTTGCCGCCATCGTGCCGGCGCTGGCGACGCGGTGGCGCAGCTATCCGGTGCTTGGCTGGATTTCGGTCGGCGCGGTCGTTGCCGTGCTGGGCCGCGTCGCCTTCGATCCGACCATCGTCGGCGCCGAGTTCCTGACGACGACGCGGGTGTTCAACTGGCTGCTGCCGGGATACGGCGTACCGGCGCTAGCCTTCGGCTTTGCCGCCTGGCAACTCGCGCGTACCACCCCCGCACTACCAACAGCTGGTAATGGCCGGCCGCGCCTAGCGATGGAGGCGGGTGCAGCCCTGTTTGCGCTGCTCACCGTCGCCATGCTGGTGCGCCACGCCATGCATGGCGGCGTCATCGACACCGGTCCGGTGACGCTCGCCGAACAGGCGATCTATACGCTGATCGCCATCGGCGCCGGCGCGATACTGGTGGCCATCGACATGCGCTCGCCAAGCTCTGTGCTGCGCTACGGCTCGATGGCTGCCGGCGTGCTCTCGGTCGCCTTCATCGTCCTCCAGCATTTCCTGGTGCTCAATCCGCTGTTCACCGACGAATCGACCGGCCAGATCCCGGTGTTCAACCTCTTGTTCCTGGCTTATCTCCTGCCGGCCATCGCTGTCGGCGGGCTGGCGCTCTATGCCAGGGACAAGCGGCCGCCATGGTATGCGCAGATGCTGGCGGTGGTGGCGGCATTGCTTGTCTTCGCCTACGCCACACTGTCGGTCAGGCGCGTGTTCAAGGGCGAGTTCATCGGCCTGTGGAGCGGCCTCGGCCAGCTCGAGACCTACACCTATTCGGCGCTCTGGCTGGTCATTGGCGTCGTGCTGCTCACCGCCGGCGTCTGGCTGAAGTCGCAGGTGCTGCGCATCGCCTCGGCGGCGCTGATCGCGATTGCCGTGGTAAAAGTCTTCCTGTTCGACATGTCGGAACTGGAAGGCGTGCTCAGGGCGCTGTCCTTCATCGGTCTTGGCGCCGTGCTGATCGGCATCGGCCTGTTCTACCAGCGGCTGCTGACGCGGGCGGCGAGGGAGGCCAACGCTGCAACTTGAAGTGATATACGAGATGGAATATATCAATATCCAACGGAGGATATTCGATGCCGCTCTATATCCGCGACGACGAAGTGGATGCGCTGGCCAGCAGATTGCAACGCGAGACGAACGCTCCGAGCAAAACGGAGGCGGTGCGGGTCGCGCTCGTGCACGAACTTGAGCGCAATCGGGCGAAGGTGCCGCTGCGCGATCGGATCGCCAGTCTTCAGGACAGGGCCAGGAAGCTTGGCCTGCCCAATCCCGATTTCGATATGAAGAAGTTCACCGACGAGATGTGGGAAGACTGATGTTTGTCGACGCGTCGGTGATCGTCGCCATTCTCAACCAGGAACCTGGGTGGGAGGAATTGCTGAAGCAGCTATCCGGTTTTTCCGGGCAGGTCTGGGTTTCTCCGTTGGTTCACTTCGAAGCAACACAGGCATTGGCAAGGGCCGGCGCCGGCCCGCGCAGACCCAGCGCTGAAGCCCTTCTCCATGCCCGCGATCTGATCGATGAGTTCATTGTGGAGATCATGGGAGAGAGTCTGGCCATTGACGACAACATCGGCTCTCGGGCCATTGACGCGAGTGCCCGTTACGGCAAAGCCGTTGGCCACAAGGCGGATCTGAATCTCGGGGACTGTTTTGCTTACGCCTGCGCGAAAAGCCGCGATCTTCCACTGCTATACAAAGGCCATGATTTTGCACAGACCGATTTAGGATAATTCGGCCCTTTTGTTGATTGCGGGGAATAATTTAGCCGATCAACTCGTTATCTCACTGCTTGGGTGACCGGGGCGGCAGACCGCTTCGCGCTGGCCGCTTGCGCCGCGCCGGGAAGGCGCGTTCAATCGGGTTAAACAAGGGCGACCTCAGAACCAGCGGTCATGGACGAAAAGAAGGCAGCAATCCTTGGCGAAATACCGCGCCTGCGCCGCTACGCACGCTCGCTTCTGCGCGACCGCGAATCCGCTGACGATCTCGTCCAGGATTGCCTCGAACGAGCGCTCTTGCGGCTTGAAAGCTGGCAGACGGGAGAAAGCCCCCGGAGGTGGCTGTTTACGATCATGCATCATTTGTTCATCGATCAGATGCGCAAGGTGAACCGGCGCGGTGAGGCGGCGATCCTGCCGCTTGACGCAAACGAGGCGCAGGCAGTCCCCGCCGAGCAGGCCGAGAACGCCGCCTCGCGCGAGATCATCGACGCATTGCAGGCGATCAGCCCCGACCGCCGCGCCGCTCTAGTCATGGTCGCCATCGAAGGATTCTCCTATGCCGAAGCCGCCAACATTCTCGGCGTGCCCGCCGGCACGCTGATGTCGCGCATAGCGCGCGGACGCGAGGAGCTGCGCAGCCTGCTCGATGACACGGCGCGCCGCCGCTCGATAAGGATCGTCGAGAAATGACCCGCCGCGATTTTTCCGAACGCGATATCCACATGGCTCTCGACGGCGAGCTGCCGGGCGACGAGCGCGCCGCCTACGACGCCTGGATCGACGCCAATCCCGAAATGAAGGCGAAAAGCGCCCGCTACACCGCCGACCGCGCCGCGTTGCGCGCCGCCTTTGCCGGTGTGCTCGACGAGCCCGTGCCGGTGCTGTTCAAGCAGATCGTTAGCGGTGAAGGCGCGACCAAGGCGGCGGCGCGGCAGTCGCGCTGGTGGCTTGCGGCCGCGGCGGCCGCAGTGCTCGTCATCGGCGGTCTTGGCGGCTATTTTGCCGGCATCGACGGCATCGGCAGGGAAGATGGCGCCGATGACCAACTGGCCGAAGAGGCGATCGCCGCCCATGTCATCTATGCCGCCGAACAGCGCCATGCGGTGGAAGTGCCGGCAAGCGACAAGGATCACCTGCAGACCTGGCTGTCCAACCGCGTCGGCCTGAAACTGGTGGCGCCGGATCTGGTGGCGGAAGGCTTCCAGCTGGTTGGCGGCCGGCTGCTGCCGGCCGGCCAGGGCAAGGCAGCGATGCTGCTTTACGAGGACGCCAAGGGTCAGCGCATCTCCTTGTTCGTTACCGCTGATTCCTCAGCCAAGTCCAAGGGCACCTACATGGCCGAGGCCGACGGCCCCGAGGCGGTCTACTGGCTGGACAAGGGCTATGCCTGCGCCGTCGTCGGCTCGCTGCCGCGCGAGCAACTGGCTGCGGTCGCCAAGCGGGCCTACGGTCAGCTTCTGGCTGGTATCGCCAGTTAAGCGCATTCCGTTTCGGGAATGCGCCGGGGTAGAAAGTGTCACAATTCGGCCCTATTCGAAGTGCGATAGCGCTTGATGGATATCGGCGTTTCGGCTGATGTTTGCGACGTTTTTGACCGCGGCCTTTTCCTCCACCCAATCGAGGTTTTCCAAACCCGCATGCCTGCCGAGATTCGCAAGGCCCGCGCGTCCGACGTCGATGACCTCGCCGCCATCGAGAAGGCGGTCTTTTCCAGTGACCGCATTTCCCGGCGCTCCTTCCGCCTGTTGATCGAACGCGAGACAGCCGAGATGCTGGTCGCCGAAAGCGATGGTCGTGTCGCCGGCTACGCCATCGTGCTGTTTCGCAAGGGCAGCGGCGTCGCCCGGCTCTATTCGCTTGCCACCAGCCCGTTTTTCAGGGGCCGCGGCATTGGCCGCATGCTGCTTGCAGCGGCCGAAGAAGCTGCCTTCGAGCACGACCGCATGATGTTGCGTCTCGAAGTGCGCGAGGACAATCTTCGCGCCATCGGCATCTATGAGCAGAGCGGCTACCGCAAGATCGGTCGCGAGCCTCACTATTACGAGGATGGCGCCACCGCGCTGCGCTACGAAAAGACCTTGCGCGGCGATATTCCGGTCGCCACCAAAGTCCCGTTCTACCAGCAGACCTGCGAGTTCACCTGCGGTCCATGCTGCCTGATGATGGCGATGGCCAATTTCGATTCGGGCTTCGTGCCCGATCCGGTCATGGAAATCCGCCTATGGCGCGAGGCAACGACCGTGTTCATGATGTCCGGCCCCGGCGGCTGCGAGCCCTTCGGCCTTGCGGTTTCCGGCTACGAAAGCGGGCTTGCGGCGGAAATCTTCGTGTCCTTCTATGGCGCGCTGTTCTTGCAATCGGTGCGCAGCGACGACAAGCGCCGGGTGATGGAACTTGCCCAGGTGGACTTTCGCCGCCGCGCGGAACTATACGGCATCCCGGTGAATTACCGTCCGTTCACCATCGACGATATACGCGGCGCCCTGGCTCAGGGAAAACTGGTGCTGGTGCTGATCAGCGGCTTCCTGATGTTCGGCAAGAAGGTGCCGCATTGGGTGCTGGCTATCGGCGACGATGGCGACCACATCCTGATCCACGATCCCTGGGTCGAGGACGAAAGACAGGAGACCATCCTCGATGCCGCCAACATTCCCGTGCCGCACGGCATCTTCATGAACATGGCGCAATTCGGCCGCGACGGACTGCGTGCTGCCATCACTCTTGGGAAACGCTGATAACAATGACCTGGGTCATCCTCACCGGCCGTCAGAACGATCTCGACCCGGCGGCGACGCCGCACAAGATCATCACCAACCGTGACTATCTTGCGCATCCGGCGCTGTTTCGGGGCCAGCAGCCGAAGGTCATCAACCTGTCGAACAATTACGCCTACCAGAGCCGCGGCTATTATGCCTCTCTGCTCGCCGGTTCGCGCGGCCACAAGGTCATCCCGACGGTCGAGACGATGATCGACCTGTCCGAGCGCAAGCTCTACGAGCACGCGCTGCCGGAACTGGAGCTGGCGCTCAACAAGTGCCGCAAGGATCTCGGAGGCGTTTTCCCGCAAAAAATCTGCATCTTCTTCGGCATCGGACCGTCGAAGGTCTGGGACCGCTTCGCCAAGCTGTTGTTCGACTGGTTCCGCGCTCCGGCGCTTGAGGTTCACATCAAGGACAGCGCCGAATGGGCTTCGATCCGCAAGATCGGCTTCCTGCCGCTGGCCAGGATGGCCGAGGAGGAAGAAGCCTTATTCGTGCAGGCGCTCGAGACGTACACCAACCGCGAGTGGCGCGACACCAAGGGCCGCACGCCGGCACGCTACACCTTCGCCACGCTGGTCGATCCGCATGAAGAACTGCCGCCGTCGGAGATTTCCTCGCTGCGTTACTGGGCCAAGATCGCCGAAAAGATGGGCGTCGAAATCGAGCCGATCACCAGGAGGGACCTGGCCAAGCTCGCCAATTACGACGCGCTGTTCATCCGCGAGACCACCTCGATCTCAAACCACACCTACCGCTTCGCGCGCCGCGCCCAGCAGGAAGGCATGCCGGTGATAGACGACCCGCTGTCGATGATCCGCTGCACCAACAAGGTCTATCTCAACGAACTGATGGCCTACAACAAGGTGCCGGTGCCGCCGACGGTGATGATAGCCGGCACCTCGGACCTCGAACTGGCGGCGCAGACGCTGGGCTTTCCGCTGGTGCTGAAGATCCCGGATTCATCGTTCTCGCGCGGCGTCAAGAAATGCGGCAACTTCGAAGAACTGAAGACGCTCGCCACCGAGTGGCTGGAGGATTCCGATCTCCTGATCGCGCAGAAATTCATCCCGACCGAATATGACTGGCGCGTCGGCGTGCTCGGCGGGCAGCCGCTGTTTGCCGTGCATTATCTGATGGCGAAAAAACACTGGCAGATCGTCAACCACAAGGCCAGCGGCAAGCCCGACCAGGGCGGCATCAAGACCTTCACGCTGAAAGAGACGCCGCCGCATGTCGTCGACACCGCGGTGAAGGCGGCGCGCTGCATCGGCGACGGGCTTTACGGCGTCGATCTCAAGGAAACCAAGGATGGCGTCTTCGTCATCGAGGTCAACGACAACCCGAACCTCGACCATGGCTGGGAGGATTCCGGCGAAAAGGACGAAGTCTGGGTGCGGCTGACGCAATGGTTCCTGGAGCGGCTGGACCGTCCCGGGCGTTAGTTTGCCGTCCCGGGCGGCAATTCAACCGAGGGGGAAAAATGCAGTTCATCGTCATCGAGGATTTCACCGGCTGCGACCGCAAGGAGATCTACCGCCGTTTCGGCGAGCGCGGCAGATTGAAGCCGGACGCGCTTGTCGTGCACCACTCCTGGATCGCGGCTGATATGAGCCGCTGCTTCCTGCTGGTCGAGGCCGATGACGTCACGCTGCTGCAGCGCTGGGTCATCGAATGGTCTGACCTGGTGGAGTTCGAGATCATTCCCGTGGCGACGAACAAGGACATGGTCGCCGCACTGGCCGGCCATCTCTGAGCAGCTCGGGCCATCAGCCGAGCACCGGCGAACCCACCGACCGCCGGCATTCCTCAATCAGCCAATTGCGAAACGCCGCCACCAGGTCGCGCCTTGCACTGCGTTCGGGGATCGTCAGGCAATATGGCTGACGCAGCGCGATCGATAGGGCATTAGCCCGGACCAAACGGCCCTCTTCCAGCGCCCCGGCGCAATAAATGCCTTGCGCCAGCGCCGCGCCCAGCCCTGAAATGGCAAGGTCGAGCGCTGCCCGCGACGAGTTCGCCGACAGTCCGCGCTGCACTGCGCGGCCGGGCTCTATGCCCGCCGCCTCGAACCAGGTGCGCCAAGACGGAAACGACGCGCCGGTCGGTCCCCAGTCGGTGTGAATCAGTGGCAGGCCGGCGAGGCTGTCGGTTTTGGCGGTGAGTTCTGGCGCGCAGACGGGGTAGACGGCGTCCCTGACGATCTCCTCGCTCGGGTGTTCACGATAGTGCGGGCCGAAGGACAGCCGGATGTCGATCAGTTCGCGGTCGAACGGCACCGGATCGTCATCGCCGCGCAGGGATATGTCGACGGCGCCGTGGCTGGCGACAAAGCCGGCGAGGCGTTCGGAAAGCCAGCCCATCGCCATGGACGGCGGCACCGATACGACAAGCCGCGGGCGGAAGGCATCGCTGCCACGCGCGATGCTGCCGATCTCCCGAAAAGCCAGGGTCAGCCGGGGCAGCATCTCGACGCCGGCTTCCGTCAGCACCACGCGGCGGTTGACGCGATGGAACAGTTTTCGACCCATCTGCTCCTCGACGGTGCGAATGAGCTGGCTGACCGCAGCCGCCGAGATCGAGAGCTCATCCGCCGCTGCGGCGAAACTCCCCGAGCGCGCCGCCGCCTCGAAGGCTTGAAGTCCTCTCAGGGAAGGAAGCGCGGTCATTGGGTGATCCGATAGGTAAGGTCAGCTTATCTGTGTCGCAGAAATCCTCGTCTTTCGAAAGCTTTCTTATTCGAGTAGCTTGGCGCCATGACCGTATCGGCCCAGTTTGAACCCAGAGACCATCGCGACGTCATCGCGTTCCTGACCAATGAGCAGCGCAGCCGCCTGACCGGCAAGTCGGACGGGCCGGGTCTGGTCCAACTCGCCTTCCATCTCGGCGCGATTGTGGCTATCGGCGGGCTGATTGCGGCCAAGGTGTCGTACTGGCCGCTGTTGATGTTGCCGCAAGGCATTCTTATCGTCTTCCTGTTCACGCTGCTGCATGAGACGGTGCACAGGACGGCGTTCGAGACGCAGTGGCTCAACGATGCCGCCGCAAGGGTCTGCAGCCTGGCGATCGCGCTGCCCGCCGACTGGTTTCGCTATTTCCACTTCGCCCATCACCGTTTCACCCAGGATCCAGAGACCGATCCGGAACTCGCCTTCCCGAAACCGGAGACGATGCGGCAATACATCGTCCACGTCTCGGGCCTGCCGGTGTGGTGGGGGCATTTGCAGACACTCTACACCAACGCGATTGGCGGCTGCCACGACAGCTACGTGCCGCCGAAAGGCCTGCCCAAGGTGCGCACTGAAGCCCGCGCCATGATCGCTTTCTATGTCGTGGTCGCCGCGCTAGCCCTGTGGTTCGAGGCAAGTGTACTGCTCTATGTCTGGATCGTGCCGGCGCTGCTCGGCCAGCCCTTCCTCAGGCTCTATCTGCTGGCCGAGCATGGCCGCTGCCCGCTTGTCGCCAACATGCTGGAAAACACCCGCACCACGCTGACCAACTGGCTGGTGCGCAAAGTCGCCTGGAACATGCCGTATCACGCCGAGCACCACGCCTATCCCGGCGTGCCCTTCCATCAGCTGCCGGCCTTCCACCAGCTGATCGAGCGCCATCTCAAAGTCGTCGAACCCGGCTATGTCAGCTTCCACGAGAAATACGTCGAGACCTTGCGCTGAGGCGCTCGGCCGTCAGCGTAGCGTCTGCTCAACGAGCGTGACGAAATAGCGGAGCACGGTGGGGACGATGGCGTCGTTGAAGACATAGCGATCGCCGTGCAGCCCTTCGCCCGGTCTGACCGCTCCTGCGCCGACCCAGGCATAGCAGCCGCCGGCTTCGCGGACCATGTAGGCAAAATCCTCGCAGCCGAGGCTCGGGTTGAATGCGGTCTCGACCTGCTCGCGGCCGACAACCGCGGTTGCCGCCTGGACGGCCCGGTCAGTGGCAGCCGACGTGTTGACCAGCGGCGGGTAGCCTTTCTTGTAGGCGAGCTTGGCGGTGAGGGCATGCGCCGAGGCAATGCCTTGCGCGATGTCGCCGATCAGCCTTTCGCAATGGTCCGACAAAGTGGGCTCGAAGAAGCGGCAGGTTCCCTGCAGCCAGACCTTGCCCGGCACGATGTTGCCGACATTGCCGCCATGGATCTGGGTGATCGAAACGACCAGCGCCATTTGCGGGTCGACCGAACGGCTGACGATGCGCTGCACGGCTTGAACGAAGGCGCCGGCCGCGAGCACGGGATCGTCGCCTAGCTGCGGCATGGCGGCATGCGCGCCGGTCCCCTCAAAGTTCAGTTCGAAAGTGTCGACGGCCGCCATCATCGACCCGGCACGGGCCGCGATCTTTCCGAGCGGCAGCCCCGGCCAGTTGTGGACGGCGTAGACGGCTTCCACGGGGAAGCGCTCGAACAGTCCGTCCTCGATCATCCGCATGGCGCCGCCTTCATTTTCTTCCGCCGGCTGGAAGATGAAACAGACGGTGCCGTCGAAGGCTCTGTTGTCGGCGAGCAGCTTGGCGGCGCCGAGCAGCATCGCGATGTGCCCGTCGTGGCCGCAGGCATGCATCACGCCGTCTTTCTTCGACGCATATGGCAATCCTGTCTTCTCCAGCACGGGCAAGGCATCGAGTTCGGCCCGAAGCCCGATGGCGCGCACGCCTGGCCGTCCTCTGAGGACGCCAACCACGCCGGTGCCGCCTATGCCTTCATGAACCTCGTCGAGCCCGAAGGTGCGCAGCTTGTCGGCGACGAAGCGCACGGTCTCATACTCTTGGAAACCGAGTTCGGGGTTGGCGTGGATGTGATGCCGCCATTCCACCACCTGCGGGGTGAGGGCGGCGATGGGGTCGTTGTGCAGCATTGCGCTCTCCTTGCCGGCTATCCTAAATTCGGCCTTGTCGATGCCAGCACGTAAAGGTTTTGCGCCGGCAGCGTCTTGAACAGGATTGACCGTGTCTGGAATTCAACAGCCTCAGGAGACGACGCAGTTCTGGCGTCATCCGCGCTTTCGCGATCTTGGCATGCTCAAGGCGCGCTTCACGCGGCATCGCTACCAGCTGCACACGCACCCGACCTATGTCGTCGCCCTGATCACGCAAGGGTGCGAGCGGGTCCGCATCGGCAACGAGACTGTCCTCGCGCCGTCGGGCACGGTTCTGCTCGTCGATCCGGAGATATGGCATGACGGCGAGGCGGGTGCCGACTAGGGTTGGGCTTACCGCACCTTCTATCCGTCGGCCTCGCTCATGGGTGCGATCGCGGACGAGCTCGGGCAGGATCGCCCGCCGTTGTTTTCGCAAGCGATCGTCGATGATGCCGATCTCGTCCAGGCAGTAGGCGTCGCGCACTTGGCTTCGACATCGAATGATGCCACCAGCGCCGAAACATCCATGCTGATCGCCTTGCGCAAGCTCATCCTGCGCCATGGCGATTGGGGCGGCCGGCGGCGCGAGGCGGTCGAAAGCTTCGGATCGAAAAGCCGGCTCCGGGTCTATGAACAGGTCATCGAAGACCATCTGAACTCGGACCTCGATTTGCAGCGGCTCGCTGAAGCCGCAGGCGTGACGCGCTTTCAAGTTATCCGCGATTTCAGGAAAGTGCTGGGTCTCACCCCTGCTGCCTTCATCCGTGACCGCAGGCTGCGCCGTGCCGATCTGCTGATCCGGCAAGGTTCAGATCTCGCCGGTGCCGCCTTTGCGGCCGGCTTCTCCGACCAAAGCCATCTCTCGCGCACCTTCCGCGCCGCGCATGGAATGACGCCGGGGATGTTCAGGCGCGCCGGGACGCTGCCCTCGTCTTGAGAAGTCGAGCCATGTCGGCGGCCTTTGACGGCATGCCGATCAGAAAGCCCTGCGCCTCGACGCAGCCAGCCTTGCGCAATATGTCGAGCTGCGCTTCGGTCTCGACGCCTTCGGCGGTGACGGTGATGCCAAGTTCGGCACCAAGCCCGATGATCGTGCGCACGATCGCCGCCGTGTCCTTGTTGTCGATATCGTGGATGAAGGAGCGGTCGATCTTGATCTTGTCGACGGGAAAACGCCTGAGATAGCCGAGCGACGAATAGCCGGTGCCGAAATCATCGAGCGCGATGCGGATACCGAGTTCGCGCAGCTGCCTCAGCGTCTTCAGCACCGTCTCGCTCTCATCCATCAGCACGGTCTCGGTGATTTCCAGTTCGAGCCGGCTGGCCGGCACACCGGAAACGGCCAGCGCCGAAATCACGCTGCGGGCAAAGTCGGCGCTTCTGATCTGCACTGCCGAGACATTGACGGCGATGCGCATTCCAGGCGGCCAGCCGGCGGCCACGCTGCAGGCCTGTTTCAGCGCCCATTCGCCCAGCGGAACGATCAGCCCGCTGTCTTCGGCGGCTGCGATGAAATCGTCGGGCGCCACCAGGCCGCGCGTCGGTGAATTCCACCGCATCAACGCTTCGGCGCCGACGATCTTGCCCGACGCGATGTTGGTGATCGGCTGGAACTCCAGCACGAACTCCCGCCGTTTCAGTGCCGTCTCGAGATCGGTTTCGAGCGCCAGGCGCGCCCGCACCAAGGCATCCATGCCGGGCTCGAAAAAGCGGTAGACGTTGCGGCCTTCGCTCTTGCCGCTGTAAAGCGCCATGTCGGCGTTCTTCAAAAGCGTGTCGGCGTCCTTGCCGTCACCGGGATACAGCGCGATGCCAAGGCTGATGCCGACATGCATGTCGCGGCCCTTGTCGCGAAACGGCTGGCTGACGACAGCGACGATGCGTTTTGCCAGTTGTTCCGCATCGGTGGCGCCTTTGGGATTGAACTGCAGGATGGCGAACTCGTCGCCACCGAGGCGGGCGACCACATCGGTGTCGCTGCGCAGGCTGTGCCGCAACCGCTCCGCCACGCATTTCAGCAGCCAGTCACCGGCCGGGTGTCCCCAGGTGTCGTTAACGGCCTTGAAGCGATCGAGGTCGAGCGAGAAGATCGCCAACGGTGTATCGCCGGTCATCGCCTGGTCGAGCCGTTCGCGAAACATCGAGCGGTTGGGCAGGTCGGTCAGCGTGTCGTAATGGGCAAGGTGGCTCATGCGCTCTTCGGCGCGCCGGCGCTCGGTGATGTCTTCGAAGGTCGCCACCCAGCCGCCACCGGTAAGCGGCCGGCGCGCAACCAGCAGCGTTCGGCCATCGGCAAGGCTGCGGTCTGTCGAACGCTCCTCACCGGCCTGCAGGCTGGCTCTGGTGTTGGCGATCTCGCCGTCGATGTCCATCGACGGATAGATGCGCAGTCGCACCATCTGTTCGAGCAGGGCGCGCTGGCTCATGCCGAGCGGGAAGTCGTCAGGCGTGACCTTGTAGAGGTCGAGGAAGCGCTGGTTGCGCACGATCAGCGTGCCTTCGGCGTCGTACATCAACAGGCCTTGCGACATGTTGGCGAGCGCCGCATCGAAGCGGCGGTGCTGCTCCTTCAGTTCCTGCTCGGCCCGCCTTTGCTCCGTAATGTCCTCATAGATCGACACCCAGCCGCCTGAGGCCAGCGGCCGGTGCGTGATGGAAACGATGCGTCCGTCCGACAGTATTTCCTCGTAGGTCGAGGCTTGCGCGCGCTCGATATAGGGCTTGCGGATGGCATACAGGTCTTCGGCGCTCTGTGAGGCGACACCGATGTCGACGCTGTGCTTTAGAATGTCCAGGAACGCGATGCCGGGCCGCACGATCTTCGCGTCGAGGGAGAAGATGCTGATATAGTTGCCGTTGCAGATGATCATCCGCTCGTCGGCGTCGAACATGCACAGCCCATGCGACATATTCTCGACGGCCGCGGAAAAGCGCTCGTTCTGGTGGCGCAGTTCGTCGGCGATCTGCCGTGGCGCGGCGACGCCTCCGGCTCCCCGTCTGCGGACGGGCGAACCACCCTTGACGTGCGCAACGGACATGAGGCGTGCCTGCTGACCGTGATCGAAACCCGGTACTGTGGTTACCGCTGGTTAATTTAGCGTATGTTCACTGCGCCGAATGCACGGCAACCGTTGCCTGGCGTTGCTTTTCAAGCGTTGCGTAGCGTTTGAGGAAGGCAGCTTGCGCCGAGGTCACCGAGTGCGGCTTAAAGTCGAAGCGGTCGGCATTGAACCCGCGCGGCCGGCCAAAGAACTCGGTTGCTTCCGCGGTCGAGAAACCGGCAAGCAGCGTCGCCTCGTAATAGGCGGCGATCTGGTCGGCGCGCTTGATCTCCTTGCGCAAGCCGACGCCGAGTTCGGGCGGCAGCGAAAAGCGCTGATGGATGGCGCGCTGGAGACGCAGCTCACACTCCTTGTAGGAGCCGCCCATTACCGATTTGAACGGCGAGATCATGTCGCCGATGACATATTCCGGCGCGTCATGCAGCAGTGCTGCCAACTGAGCATTGGCCGAGGCGTCCGGCTGCAACTCGCTGAACAGCGCCTCGACCAGCAGCGAATGCTGGGCGACCGAAAAGGCGTGATCGCCGCGGGTCTGCCCGTTCCAGCGGGCGACGCGGGCAAGCCCGTGGGCGATGTCGGAGATTTCGATGTCGAGCGGCGAGGGATCTAGCAGGTCGAGCCGCCGCCCCGACAGCATGCGCTGCCACGCGCGCGGTGGCGCTCCGACGCGATCGGCAGCCATCAGGCGTCCTCCGCGCCGATGGCTTCCCTGGGAAAGCTGAACTTCGCCCAGGACGGGATGGCGAGCGAGACGGTGACATCACCGGCCAGTACCGGCTGGCCAGCGTCGAGCGCCGCCTTGACCCGGTCGATGCGGGCAATGGCGAGTCCGGCCGTGCCCGCGCTGGAACCGAGCGTGCCGACCGGCCGCCCCGCAACCGTCAGCTCCGAGCCCGGCGCGGGCAAGGCATGGTCGGCCGAAACGATCAGCACGCGCCGCCTGGCGGTGCCGCGATGCTGCATGCGCGAGACCACTTCCTGGCCGACATAGCAGCCTTTCTTGAAGCCGACGCCGCCGGTCTCGTCGAGCAGCACGTCGTGCGGGAAGGCATCGCCGAGCTGATAATCGGAACCGCTTTCGGCAATGCCGTTGGCGATGCGGAGCGCCTGCCACGCAGCCGGATCGCCACCTACGGATGCGCCGCCATAGGAACGGCTCACAACCACATCGCGGAAGCGGGCATCGGCAAGTGTCGTTGAATCAGAAGGTGAGGCGCTTGAATCATCGCCCCACGCAACCGTCACAAGCACTTGATCCTGCTTCGCGATCTCGGCCTTGGCGCGCAGCTTGTAAAGCATCAGCCGGCGCAGGAAGTCGTCTGCGACGTCGGCACGGCAATCCAGCCGGAATCCGTCCTCGCCGCTACGCGAGATCAGGAAATCAAACAGGATCTTGCCTTGCGGCGAAAGCAGCGCACCGGGTTTTGCCGCACCGGCGCCCAGCGTGTCGAGGTCGGTGGTGAGGATGTTCTGCAAAAAATGCTCGGCCTCCGGGCCTGACACAGAAATGAGAGCGCGGTCTTTGAGCAGGGCAAAAGGCATGGGCGGCAAAGAACCTGATCTTGCAAAACGGTCGGCCTTTACGTAAGCCGACGATACTCCCCCCGCAAGAGACCGAACGCCCATGGCCACCACCTACGACCTCATCCTGACTGGCGGCACGGTGGTCAACCATGATGGCGAGGGCGCGGGCGATGTCGGCGTCAAGGGTGGTCGCATCGTCGCAATGGGCGATCTTCGCCAAGCTTCGGCCGGCGAAGCGATCGACTGTCGCGGGCTGCACGTCCTGCCAGGCGTCGTCGACAGTCAGGTGCATTTTCGCGAGCCGGGGCTGGAGCACAAGGAAGATCTGGAGACGGGCTCGCGCGCGGCTGTGCTGGGCGGGGTCACCGCCGTCTTCGAAATGCCCAACACCAATCCGCTGACCACCAGCGAGGCGGCGCTTGCCGACAAGGTGCGCCGCGCCACCAGCCGGATGCATTGCGACTTCGCCTTCTGGGTTGGCGGCACGCGCGAGAATGCCGATGATGTCGGTGAGCTCGAGCGGCTGCCGGGTGCTGCCGGGATTAAGGTGTTCATGGGCTCGTCCACCGGCGACCTGCTGGTCGAGGACGACGAGGGTGTCGCATCGATCCTGCGCAACACCCGCCGCCGTGCCGCCTTTCACTCGGAGGACGAGTTCCGGCTGCGCGAGCGCCTGGGCCTGCGCGTCGAGGGCGACCCGTCATCGCATCCCGTCTGGCGCGACGAGATCGCGGCGCTTCGCTGTACCGAGCGGCTGGTGCGCATCGCGCGAAACACCCGCGCCCGCATCCATGTGCTGCATATCTCCACTGCCGAGGAAATCATCTTCCTCCAACAGCACAAGGATGTCGCCACCTGCGAGGCGACGCCGCACCATTTGACACTCGCCGCCGACGACTATGCGCGGCTGGGCACGCTGATCCAGATGAATCCCCCGGTTCGCGCGGCCCGCCATCGCGACGGCGTCTGGCACGGCATTGCGCAAGGCATCATTGACGTGCTCGGCTCCGATCACGCCCCGCACACGCCGGCCGAGAAGGCAAAGCCCTATCCGGCCTCGCCGTCTGGCATGACCGGGGTGCAGACGCTGGTGCCGATCATGCTCGACCATGTCAATTCAGGCCTGCTGACCCTGCAGCGCTTCGTCGACCTCTCCAGCCACGGCCCGCAGCGCATCTTCGGCATGGCCAGGAAAGGCCGCATCGCCGCCGGCTACGATGCCGATTTCACCATTGTCGACCTCCAGCGGCGCGAGACCATCACCAATGCGCAAGCCGGCTCCAGGGCCGGCTGGACGCCCTATGACGGCAAGGAAGTCACCGGCTGGCCGATCGGCACCATCGTGCGCGGCCTTCGCGTGATGTGGGAAGGCGAGATCGTCACGCCCGGGCAGGGCAGGCCGGTAGAGTTTTCCGAGGCGCTGCCGGCTTAGCGGTTTCTTGCTGCGTTGGATTTTTTAAGCGCTATCCACTACGTTAAGGGCATTATGAACGCAGATATCGCGCCCATGATCGTCCCTGCGGAGTTTCCGGAGCTCCAGGCGCTCGCCTGGAACCGCGATGCGGCACGCCCGATTCCGGCCGAAGAGGCATTTGCGCTGTATGAGCGTAATTGGCGGTTTGTCGATCAAAAGCGTCTTACTGTGCGTGAGAAGATGCTTATCCAAAGTTTGGCAGACAAATTCGGTCACGGCGTGCTCTTGACCGCCGGCTGATTTCCCTCACCTGATCGTTCCTCGCAGCCGGAATATCAACAGGACACACCGCGAGCGTCATGATGGAATTCAAGAGGCCCGAGCACCAGATCATTGCCGAAGCGCTCGGGTTGATGGATCGCCATTTCCTGACCGCAAACCAGTGCTGGTTCGGCGGTGGCACTGCGATCGTTATGAAATTCGGGGAATATCGCCGCTCACTGGATGTGGACTTCCTGTGTGCCGACAGTGATGGCTATCGCGAATTGCGGACCTCCGCAGCCGAACGTGGCGTCAGAGCATTCTTTCCTGAGCCGGTCGAGGCTGTTCGGGACTTCCAGATCGATCAATATGGCTTGCGGACGATCGTGCGGTTGAAAGGCCAAACGATCAAGTTTGAAGTCATCCGCGAAGGCCGCATAAAACTGCGAGGCCATTTCGACGACGATCTGAATGTATCCGCCCTGGTCCCGGCGGATATGTTTGCCGAGAAGTTGCTGGCGAACGCGGATCGATGTCAGGACCGTGCAATTGCATATCGCGATGCCATCGATCTTGGAGTGCTGGTTGGCATCTATAAGGAAATCCCGAGCGACGCTGTTGGCAAGGCGAAGGCGGCCTATGGCGTGGATATCGAGCGCAAGGTGGCTTGGGTGGTAAACAGGCTGCGGGACAAGGAAGAATTGCGGCATGCCGCCGAGGTGCTGCAAATGGATCCCAACGCGGCGGTCGAAGCGATTTCGGCCCTTCGAAATGAAGGTATCCGCATATGGCCTGACACAGGCCTCGAGCTTTCTAGCCCTAGCCAGTAGCCATCCCAGGGGAATCGCCGTTCAATCCCCGGCGACGAAGAATGTCCACTGCCCGGCCGGCGTGATGCCGACGCGGTAGAAGATGTAGGCGCCGAACTGCTTCATGTCGTCATAGTCGCCGGCGGTGACGATCTTGAACAGTTCGACCCGCTGCCTGGCGTTGAGCTTGTCCAGCGGCAGGGCGAAGAAATACGGCCAGACATAGAGTTCCTGCGGTGTGCCGACGTCTACATGGACATAGCCGGCATTGAGCACCTCTTCCAGGATAGCGAGGATTTCCTGACCTTCCTTGTCGCCCGATAGCGCTTTCAGGAACGCGATCGGGTCGCCCTCGATTTCGCCCAGCGACAATTGGGTCATGGTGTCGCCCTTGCCGATCAGCGGCCGCAGCTTCTCGATGTCGCCGCTGACGCAGGCCTCGACCATCAGATCGCGCATGCGCCTGACGGGCTCCGGCAATTTGGAAAGGTCGTAGACGACTTCGGGCACCGGCGCTTCTGGATCGGCACGCGGGTTGGCCACGCCGCCATCGTTGGCGGGGGCCTCCGGTTGGCTTTGTCCGGGCTCCGTGGGCGATTTCGGCTGGCTGGCCGCCGGTGGCGCTGTGCCGGGCAGATCGGGCATTGGCACTGAATTTTCAGACGGCGCCGTCTCACCATTGGCTGGTGGCCCGGCAGGAACTGGAAGCTCCTCGCGCTTGATCTCGCTCAACGCGTAGGCAGGGTTGCTGGTCAGGACAAACGCCAGCGGACCCGCGGCGCAGGAAGCGGCAAGCCAGATGCTGAGGGCCACGCCGCGAGGCCGGCCTGACATCGAAAAATTCACCGCTTGCCTCTCCTTGGGCCTAGGCTCTTCAGGCATGATGCCCAAACGGCGCGCCGTCGTCAAAGAACCGGTAAGCTGGCGATGCACCCTCTGAGACGCGCGCCGCCTAGTGCCGAAACCGCTCCGGCTCGAAGGCGCCGGCGATCACCTTTTCACGCATGCGGTCGAGCAGGGCAAGGGCCGAGGTCTCGCCATTGGCTCGCAGCATCTCGCCGAACGCGGTTTCAAGCGCTGCCTCGGCGATGATTTCAGGTTCTATGCCGGCCGACAGACCTTCCGCCCAGGCCTCGCTATGGCTTTCCACCGCGGTCAGGCGCTTTTCTTCCCTGACAAGCGCGTCGATGTCGTTGACGCCATGTTCCATTTGCGATGTCCACCTTTTCAAGCGGCGGTCCGACGGGTCGGATCCGGCTTGGGCTGCCCCTATCTCACGCAGGCTAAGTAAGTATCTGTAAATACGACATTTTTTTGATCGTCTTTACAAACTTCGTCGCCTGCGTTCGGTCCGATTCAAACTTAGCCGATTAGACCGGTGAGCGGGATGAAAACCTTCAGTTTGAGTTAATTCCGCATTCGCGCGCTAACGTTTCGTTAATACTGTTGCGCAAGTGCAACACCAAGATTGCATCAACGTGCCGTGGATACAAGGCGGGTGCTCGAAAAGGCGTTGGCTAAACGCCGTCTGGCGCTCGTCAGTTGCCGTAACGCGAGGCGATGTCGCGCGACAGCGTCTCGCCTTCCTTCATGTAGCGGCTGATGGCTTCGGTCGCTGACGGCGTGCATTGGGTATAGGTGCCGCCGAAGGAACGGTAACCGCGGTTGAAGCTGGCGATGAAGCGGGCACGCCGCTCCGGATCGGGATTTTCCGAATCGATCAGCTTTTCCATCTCGGTGCGCCACTGGTCGCCCTTTTCGCCGCACAGATTGCGTAGGAAATGCAGCGACCCCAGCACCTCGGCCAGTCGCATCAGCCCGGGCTCGAACGGCGACTCGGCGGCCAGCGCCGGCTGCACGGCAAAAGCCGTGGCGGCGGCGATGCATGCGGCAAGGAACAGCGAGGTGCGGGTCATAAGTCTATCTGACGAAACATTTTGTCGCCTGCAAGGCGATTCTCGGAGCGGCAGATATCGGCTTGTTTCAGGCCAAGAGTTCTTCAGCCACCTCCATGACGTCACCCGCGAGCGGCAGCGTCGCCATTTCATCAAGACTATAGAAGGCAGCGATCTCGGCATCGTCGCTGGCCGTCGCGTCGCCGTCGGCATAAACGGCGCCGAACACGGTCAGCAGATAGTCGACCGGGTGATTCTCGCCGCTGCCGTCGATGTGGATGTCGCGAAGCGGACGATAGTCCTGCGCCCGCAGCCCGGTTTCCTCCAGCAATTCGCGCACTGCTGCTTCTTGCAGCGTCTCGCCGGGCTCGACCTTGCCGCCGGGAAAGGCATAAAGGCCCTGCGACGGCGGCCGCGCCCGTTTGACCAGCAGCACCGTCCTGCCGCGCACGACGGCGACCGAGACTGCGGGAAGTGTCTTGCGCTGCTCGTTCATCGATCTCGTTTTCGCCTATGTGAGGCCAAACCCTTGTGGACCGGCTGGCAGCGAGCAGCTTTAGCGGTTGCGCAGCGCCGGTTCCATCGCCACGTTCGCGATCGGATCAATTCATCGAGCTTGCCAATGTGCGGACGCTTTGCCCTGACGGCCACGCCGGACCAGACCGCCGCCTTGCTCGGCCTGGCGGAGCTGGAGGATTTTCCGGCCCGCTACAACATCGCGCCGACGCAGCCGGTGCTGATGGCGCTGTCGGGGCCGCCGCGCATGCCGGGCTCGAATTTCCCGGATCGCCAGGCGATGCTGGTGCGCTGGGGACTGATCCCCACCTGGGTCAAGGACACCAGGGAATTTCCGCTGCTCATCAACGCGCGTTCGGAAGGCGCTATTGAAAAAGCCTCGTTCAAAGCCGCCATGCGCCATCGCCGTGCCTTGGTGCCGGCCTCCGGCTTCTATGAGTGGCAGCAATCCGGGAGCGGCAAGAAGGGCCAGCCCTACTGGATACGGCCGAGGCATGGAGGGTTGATCGCCTTTGCCGGGCTGATCGAAACCTATGCCGAACCGGGCGGTTCGGAAATGGACACCGGCGCTATTCTTACCGTCAACGCCAATGCCGGCATCGCCCATATCCATGACCGGATGCCGGTGGTGATCGCGCCTGAAGATTTTGCCCGCTGGCTGGACTGCCGCACGCTCGAACCGCGCGATGTGGCCGACCTGCTCAAGCCCGCGCTGCCCGATTTCTTCGAGGCAATTCCGGTCTCCGACCTCGTCAACAAGGTTGCCAACATCGGGCCGGAGATACAGGACATGGGCATCGTCGAGCCCGGCAAGGTCAGGCGCCAGAAGCCCGGCGCGGACGACAGTCAGATGACGCTGTTTTAGAGCGCGCTCCCAAGAAGCCATGTCCGGTCTTCGGGAAGAACCTGCTCAATAGGAAGAGCTGTTGTTTTCAGGCGCGCTATGGGGCCTCAGCCTTCCGTTCCGGCGCACGCCTTGGCGGCGGCGGCACGATGCCTGTTCAGGCAGCGCGGGGCGAAGTGATTTTCGGCGCCGGCTTTTTATTCTTCGCGGTATGGAGAAGGGCGGCGACGATCGCGGCCGGGCCGATCGCACGGTAGTGGTTGGCGAGCGCCGGTTGCTTGGCGCGGCTCGATTCCTGCTTGGTTCGTGACATCGATCTCTTCCCTGGTAACATTTCCGTGTCTGCGTTTGCCGGCCGAATCTGACCGAATCGTGACCTATGGTGGACTAGCCGGCGAATGTTTCATGACTGTGCCGACATGTTTAATAAAATGTTTCAGCGGCTCCTGACCTATGATCCAGCGACGCTTTTGCCGGAAGTTGCGACTTGACGGCAACACCGGCCAAGGCGATAAAGCCGCCGATGAAAACGTTTTCCGCCATTTGTGGCATTTGCATTATTGGCTAGCTTCGCGCTGGTCCGGACGTTTTCGCCTCATCTTTCCCCAGAGTGGACAAACGCCCCGGCCAGCAGGCTGGAGCCGATTTGTGCCTTGGCACAGGTTAGACTCCATCCAGAACTTAACGGGCCGGAAGGGCACGCATGTCTGACGCATCGAAGGGTCTCAGCCTCTACAACACGCTAACGCGGACGAAGGACGTGTTCCTCCCGATCGACCCGTCGAATGTGCGCATGTATGTCTGCGGCCCAACCGTCTACGACTTTGCCCACATCGGCAATGCGCGTCCGGCGATCGTCTTCGACGTGCTGTTCCGTTTGCTGCGTCACCTCTATGGCGAGGCTGGTGTCACGTATGTGCGCAACATCACGGATGTCGACGACAAGATAAACGCCCGCGCGCTGCGCGATTTCGGCGCCGAGATCGCGTCGGGAAGCCTGACGCTCAACGAGGCGATCCGCCGCGTCACCGAAAAAACCGCCGATCAGTACCACAAGGATGTCGCCGCACTCGGCTGCTTGTCGCCGACGGTCGAGCCACGCGCCACCGAGTTCGTCGCGCGCCGCGCCGACGGCAAGGTTGACATGATCACCCTCATCGAACGTTTGATCGAACGCGGCCACGCCTATGTCGCCGCCGGCGAAGTGCTGTTCGACACCGCCTCGATGCCGGATTATGGCGAGCTGTCGAAGCGCAATCTCGACGAACAGCAGGCCGGTGCGCGAATTGCCGTCGACGCTCACAAGAGGAGCCCGGGGGATTTCGTGCTGTGGAAATTGTCGTCACCGGAGGAGCCCGGCTGGGACAGCCCATGGGGCAGGGGCCGGCCCGGTTGGCATATCGAGTGCTCGGCCATGTCGGCCGCCTATCTCGGCGACGTCTTCGACATCCATGGCGGCGGCCTCGACCTGATCTTCCCGCACCATGAGAACGAGATCGCCCAGTCGCGTTGCGCCCACGGCACCGACGTCATGGCCAATGTCTGGATGCACAACGGCTTCCTGCAGGTCGAGGGTCAGAAAATGTCGAAGAGCGTCGGCAATTTCTACGCGATCGCCGAACTGCTGGAGACCGAGACCTTCGGCGGCCGCAAATGGCCGGGCGAGGTGCTGCGTCTGGCGATGCTGATGACGCATTACCGCGAGCCGATCGATTTCTCCGTGCGCAAGCTGGAGGAAGCCGAGAACACGCTGCGCAAATGGAAACGCGCGGCTGACCTGGCGCCGTCGGCAGGGCAAGTCCCGGCGGAGATTGTGGCGGCACTGTCGGACGACCTCGCCACCTACGCCGCCTTCCAGCAACTCACGCAGCTTGCCGGTGAGGCCGCGGAGGGCAACGAAGCGGCCGCATCGCTGAAGGCATCGCTGTTGTTCCTCGGCTTCGATATCGGCGCGGCCAAGGTCGACGAGGCAGCGATCGCCAAGGCGATCGCCAAGCGCTTGGAACTGATCGCAGCGAAAAACTGGGCCGAGGCCGACCGCATCCGCGACGAGTTGCTGACGCAAGGCGTGCAGCTGAAAGACGGCAAGGATCCTGTCACGGGCGAACGCGTGACGACGTGGGAGGTAAAGCGGTGAGGGTGGCGCGAGACACCGTTGTAAGATTGGCGAAGGCGGCAGCGACAGCCAATCTCCCCCCTTGCGGGGGAGATGTCCGGCAGGACAGAGGGGGGTGCGAAGGAACGCCAGCGTTCCTTCTTGCCCACTTTCATTTCGGCCACTTTCTGAGAACGCAATGGCTGCCGGTTGAGACGCTGGCGGGACAGCACCCCCCTCTGTCCTGCCGGACATCTCCCCCGCAAGGGGGGAGATCAGCCCTCGCCTCGGTTTTCGCTAATCGCCAGCGCGGAGTGGCCTGAGCATGGGTCACGACCTCGTTCCATCGCGTCAGCGCAAGAATGCAAAGTCCATGCGTCGCGTCATGACCGATGCCGAGCTGAAACTGTGGAATGAGTTGCGGGCTCACCGGCTGATGGGGATAAGCTTTCGCCGACAGGTACCGATTGGACCCTACATTGTCGACTTCGCCTGTTCGGCCCACCACCTCGTAGTCGAGGTTGATGGCAGTCAGCATGCCGACGTAGAAGATGCAGAACGCGACAAGGCACGCAGCGCTCAATTGAGTGCCAGTGGCTGGACCATCCTGCGCTTCTGGAACGACGACGTCATCCGCGATATCGACAATGCCTGCCAGCACATCGTCATCGGGGCCGGCTTGGCCGGCGCCGACGTGCCGGCGCCAGCAAGGGAGGAGCTTGTTTCATGATCGACCATCTCGGCATCAATGTCGCCGACTTCGACGCGTCGAAAGCCTTTTATGACCAGGCGATAGCGCCGCTTGGCGCCTCGCTGATCTACATGGTGCCACTGGAATATACCGGCGGCGCCAAGGTCGGTGGCTATGGCCGCGACCGGCCGGTGTTCTGGCTGCAGGCCAGCGATGACAAGCCGAGGACCCATCAGCACGTCGCCTTCACCGCGCGCAGCCGCGCCGAGGTCGACGCCTTCCATGCCGCGGCGCTCGCCGCCGGCGGCAAGGACAATGGCGGGCCGGGGCTGCGCCCGCATTATCACCCGGACTATTACGGCGCCTTCGTCTTGGATCCCGACGGCAACAATGTCGAGGCCGTCTGCCATGCGCCCGAATGACTATGAAACGGAGTGAAACGCCATGAGCCTCGACAACCGGCCGATCTACACCGGTGGCTGCCAGTGCGGCGCGGTGCGCTTTCGCGTCGAGGGTGCGCTGGGTGACGCCTCGATCTGCCATTGCCGCATGTGCCAGAAGGCGTTCGGCTCATTTTACGCGCCCCTGGTCTCGGTGCGTGGCGCCAAACTCGACTGGACGCGCGGCGAACCGAAATATTTCGCCTCGTCCAGCCATGTCGATCGTGGCTTTTGCGCCAATTGCGGCACGCCGCTGACCTTTACCGCGCCCGACGGCATCGGCCTCGCCATCGGCGCCTTCGACAATCCGGCTGATATCGTGCCGCTGATCCAGTGGGGCACGGAGGCAAAACTTCCCTATGTCGACACCCTTCCGCAATTGCCGGGCGAGGACACTATGGCCGACATGTCGTCGGCTCCGTATCTGGCCGATCTCGTCTCCTACCAGCATCCCGACCATGACACCGACCAATGGGACACCGAACACCGGCCGCCAGAGGGAAAATCATGACCGATGAAGTTCGAACCGGCGGCTGCCAGTGCGGCGCCGTGCGTTTCCGCATCAAGGGCAAGCTTGGCCGGGCGTCCATCTGCCATTGCCGCATGTGCCAGAAACAGTTCGGGTCTTTTTTTGGCGCCCTGGTGACAGTGCCCAAGGATGGCGTCGAATGGGTACGCGAGGAGCCGACCTACTTCCAGTCGTCGGTCAACATCGATCGCGGCTTCTGTGCCCGCTGCGGTACACCGCTGACCTATCGCCAACCTGGCGCACTGGAGATCGCCATCGGCGCCTTCGACGACCGCTCCGATCTGGCGCCGCAGATCCAGGTCAACTACGCGGTCCGATTGCCTTGGGTGGAAACGATCTTTGACCAGCCCGTGCATCAGGATCCGGATTTCTACTCCCGCCAGGAGCAGATCATCTCGTTCCAGCATCCCGACCACGAAACCACGGACTGGCCCGCGCACGGCCTGAAGATATGAGCAATGAAATGAACAGTGAACTTCGTACTCTTTATCCCGAGATCGAGCCCTTCGAGTCCGGCATGCTCGATGTCGGCGACGGCCATCATATCTATTGGGAGCGCTCCGGAACCAGGGGCGCCAAGCCGGCCGTGTTCCTGCATGGCGGTCCCGGCGGCGGCTTCTCGCCAAAACATCGGCAATTGTTCGACCCGAAGCTTTACGACGTCATCCTGTTCGACCAGCGCGGCTGCGGGAAATCGACACCCAACGCCTCGCTCGAGGCCAACACCACCTGGCACCTGGTTGCCGACATCGAGCGGCTGCGTGAGATGTGCGGCTTCGAAAAATGGCTGGTGTTCGGCGGCTCGTGGGGCTCGACGCTGGCGCTGGCCTATGCCGAGAAGCATCCTAATCGCGTCAGCGAGCTTGTCGTGCGCGGTATCTACACGCTGACCCGCGCCGAACTCGAATGGTACTATCAGTTCGGCGTCTCCGAAATGTTCCCCGACAAATGGGAGCGTTTCCAGGCGCCGATCCCTGAAGCCGAGCGCGGCGACATGATGGCCGCCTACCGCAAACGGCTTGTTGGCTCCGACCGCAATGCGCAGATGGAAGCCGCGCTTGCCTGGAGCCTGTGGGAAGGTGAGACGATCACGCTGCTACCGGAGCCGGAGACCAGCGACAAGTTCGGCGAGGACGACTTCGCCATCGCCTTTGCCCGCATCGAGAACCACTATTTCGTCCACGCCGGCTGGCTGGAGGAGGGGCAGCTTCTCCGCGATGCGCATAAGCTCGCGGATATTCCCGGCACAATCGTCCACGGCCGCTACGACATGCCGTGCCCGGCGCGCTATGCCTGGGCCCTGCACAAGGCCTGGCCGAAGGCGGATTTCCACCTCATCGAAGGCGCCGGCCATGCCTATTCGGAGCCGGGGATTCTGGATCGGCTGATACGCGCGACGGATGGGTTTGCGGGGAAATGACAGCGCGCGGCACCCCCCTCTGTCCTGCCGGACATCTCCCCCTCAAGGGGGGAGATTGCCTGTCATCGGGCCTTTCGCAAATCTCCGTCGCTGCGGGAAAAGATCCGACGCTAAAGCTGCCGATCTCCCCCCTTGAGGGGGAGATGGCCGGCAGGCCGGAGGGGGGTGCTCGCGCGCCAACAGAACAATGACAAAGCAACGCCTCTATCTCTTCGACACAACCCTCCGCGATGGCCAGCAGACGCCGGGCATCGACTTTTCCGTCGAGGACAAGATCGCGATTGCCAAGCTGCTCGATGAGTTCGGCATGGACTATGTCGAAGGCGGCTATCCCGGCGCCAATCCGACCGACACCGCCTTCTTCCAGCAGAAGCGAACGGCGAAGGCAAAGTTCGTCGCCTTCGGCATGACCAAGCGGGCAGGCGTGTCGGCGTCCAACGACCCGGGCCTGGCAGCGCTCGTGCAGTCCAAGTCCGACGCCATCTGCTTCGTCGCCAAGAGCTGGGACTATCATGTCCGCGTCGCGCTCGGCTGCACCAATGAGGAAAACCTCGACTCGATCAACGCGTCGGTCGAAGCAGCTGTTGCCGCCGGCAAGGAAGCGATGGTCGATTGCGAGCATTTCTTCGACGGCTTCAAGGCCAATCCCGACTATGCGCTGGCCTGCGCCAGGACCGCCTATGATGCCGGCGCGCGCTGGGTGGTGTTGTGCGACACCAATGGTGGCACGCAGCCCTCGGAAGTGCGCGCCATCGTCGACAAGGTCATTGTTTCAGGCATTCCGGGCGGCCATCTCGGCATCCATGCCCATGACGACACCGGCCAGGCGGTGGCCAATTCGCTCGCCGCCGTCGAGGCCGGCGTGCGCCAGATCCAAGGCACGCTGAACGGCATCGGCGAGCGCTGCGGCAACGCCAATCTGGTCTCGATCGTACCGACGCTGGCGCTGAAGCCGGCCTTCGCCAATCGCTTCGAAACTGGCATCTCGGTTGAAGCGTTGACCGGTATTTCACGGCTTTCCCGCGCCTTCGACGAATTGCTGAACCGCGCTCCGGAAGCGCAGGCGCCCTATGTCGGCGCCTCGGCCTTCGCCACCAAGGCCGGCATCCATGCCTCCGCACTGGCCAAGGAGCCGGCGACCTATGAACATGTGCCGCCCGAGGCGGTAGGCAACCGCCGCCGCGTTATGGTTTCGGACCAAGGCGGCAAGGCCAATTTCCTCGCCGAGCTGAAGCGGCGCGGCATCGATGTGCCCAGAGACGACCATCGTCTCGATGCGCTGATCTCGGTGGTCAAGGAGCGCGAGGCCGAGGGCTACGCCTATGAGGGCGCCGATGCCTCCTTCGAGCTGTTGGCGCGCAAAATGCTGCACGGCCTGCCGGAGTTCTTCAACGTCACTTCGTTCCGCTGCATGGTCGAGCGCCGCTTCGATGCCAACGGCCAGTTGAAGACGGTCTCCGAAGCCATCGTCAAGGTGATGGTCGAGGGCGAGGAGAAGATGTCGGTGGCCGAAGGCCACGGCCCGGTCAACGCGCTCGACATCGCGTTGCGCAAGGACCTCGGCAAATTCCAGAGCGAGATCGCCGACATGGAGCTCGCCGATTTCAAGGTGCGTATCCTCAATGGCGGCACCGAGGCGATCACTCGCGTCCTGATCGAATCGCATGACGGCACCGGCGCACGCTGGTGGACGGTCGGCGTGTCGGAAAACATAATCGACGCCTCCTTCCAGGCGCTGATGGATTCGATCGTCTACAAGCTGATGAAGAACCGCGACATGGCGGGATTGGTGGCGGCGGAGTAGGGTTGCAAGACGTGGGTTTCCTCGCCCCCCGAAGTGGGGCGAGGAACTGGCGCCGCCCCTTGAGCCATCAGCGGAAGTCCATTGATCCATCACAATTTTGCGATGGTTTTGGATGGCCCACTGGGCCATAGCGGTTGCCATGGCCAGCGACACGATCCAGCCCGACGCCGACTCCAAAGCCCGCAGCGGCTTTCTCCTCGCGCTCGGCGCTTATCTGCTATGGGGCCTGTTGCCCTTCTACATGAAGGCGGTTGCGCATCTGCCGCTGATCGAGGTGATCGCCCACCGCATCGTCTGGTCGGTGCCGATTGCTGCTGCAGTGCTGGTCTGGGCCGGCCGCACAGCCGATTTCAAGGCGGCAATCCGCTCACCACGCAGCATCGCCATGGCGGCGTTGACGGCGACCCTGATCTCCGTCAATTGGGCCATCTATGTCTGGGCGATCTCGGTTGACCGCACCGTCGAGACGGCGCTCGGCTATTACATCAACCCACTGGTCAGCATCGTCGTCGGCGCGGCTCTTCTCGGCGAGAAGCTCGACCGGCTGCAGATCGCGGCCGTGGCACTGGCGGCGATCGCCGTTGCCGTGCTCACCGTTGACGCCGGCAAATTGCCCTGGGTGTCGCTGGCGCTGGCCTTTTCCTTCGCCGCCTACGGCTTCTTCCGCAAGACGCTGCCGATCGGCCCGAGCCAGGGCTTTCTGCTCGAAGTGCTTTTGCTCTCGGTGCCGGCGCTTGCCTACATCGTCTTCCTGGTCGTCAACGGCCAGGACCATTTCATCTCCAGCAACGGCACCGATATGGCTTTGCTCATCGGCTGCGGCCCAGTCACCTCGGTGCCGCTGCTTCTGTTCGCCTTCGGCGCCAAGCTTCTGCGCCTCTCCACCATCGGCATCATGCAGTACATCGCACCGACCATGGTGTTCCTGATCGCCGTGCTGATTTTCGACGAGCCGTTCGGCACCACGCAAGCAATTGCCTTCGCGCTGATCTGGGCGGCATTGGCGATGTATTCCTGGTCGATGTTTCGTGGCCGTGAAATCCGCCCGGTGGCGTTGGCCCCGAAGTAGGGAGCCTTTCGATGTACGTGCTGCATTTCGCCAACAAGAACTATTCGTCATGGTCGCTGCGGCCATGGGTGCTGATGCGCACCCTCGACATTCCGTTCGAGGAGCAATTGACGCCGTTTCCGACCGGGCCCAGTTTCGATCTCTACCGGGCGTTCTCGCCCAGCGGGCGCGTGCCTTGCCTGGTGGATGACGGCTGGGCTGTCTGGGATTCGCTGGCTATTGCCGAGTATCTCGCCGAGCGCCACCACGGTGTGTGGCCTGCCGAGGCCAAGGCGCGAGCCTGGGCGCGCTCGGCCGCCGCCGAAATGCATTCTGGTTTCACGGCCTTGCGCGGCGCATGCCCGATGAATTGCGGCTTGCGGGTAAAACCGTTGCCGATGTCGGACGCGCTGAAGCAGGATCTGTTCCGTTTGGGCGATCTCTGGGACGATGGCCTTGCCCGGTTCGGCGGGCCGTTCCTTGCCGGCGGCCACTTCACCGCCGTCGATGCCTTCTTCGCCCCGGTGGCGTTCCGCGTCCAGTCCTATGGATTGTCTTTCGAAGGGGCAGCTGCAGCCTATCCCGCGCAATTGCTTGGCCTGCCGGCCATGCAGGAATGGTATGCCGCGGGTCTCGCCGAGACCTGGCGGGAGCCGGACCATGAGGCGGAGGTCGCTGCCTCCGGCACCATCGTCGAGGATCTTCGCGCTACGGCGTGATGGGCAGCGGGGCCTCTCTCACTATTCACTATCACATCTTATCAATCACCGACTGCACGCCTTCCGTCGGCGCATCGACCGACGACCCCGCCACCATGATGGCGGCGACGATGGCCTCGGGGTCTTCGACCACCAGCGGCTTGACCCGTTGCGCGGTGTGGATGAAGCCTTCGCTGGCCATATGGTCGAGCAGCGCCAGCATCGGATCCCAGAATCCTTGAACGTTGGCGAAGACGATCGGCTTGCGGTGATGGCCGAGCTGGCCCCAGGTCATGATCTCGACGATTTCCTCGACCGTGCCGATGCCGCCGGGCAGCGCCACAAAGGCGTCGGATTTCTCGAACATCTTGTGCTTGCGCTCGTGCATGTTGTCGGTGATCAGCAACTCGTCGAGCCGGTCAAGCGCGGTTTCGGTCGCCTCCTTGTTGATGAGGAAGCGCGGAATGATGCCCGTTACCTTGCCGCCGGCCTTGAGCGCGCCTTCGGCGACTGCGCCCATAATGCCTTTGGTGCCGCCGCCATAGACCAGCCGCAGGCCGGCTTTGGCGAGCGAGCGGCCAAGCAGGTGCCCGGCCTTGGCATAGATTTCATCGCGGCCCGGAGACGAGCCGCAATAGACGCAGACGGATCGAATCGTGTTCATTCGTGATTGGTGATTGGGTCTGAATGCGGGGTCAAGCCCCAAGGGCTGACAAGCCCGGGCTTTTTCTTGTCGGTGCCGGCAAAACACGCTAGACCGGCTTCAGGTGGCTAAGGGGTAGGGGAAATATGGCTGTTAATCCATTGAAGGCGTTTCTGTTCGCGGCCGGTGGGACCGTCGCGGTCGTCGGAACCGCCTATGTATCGGGCGCACTCGACCCGTATCTGAATCCCACGCCGCCTGCGGCGATTGCAGCGCTGACGCCGCCGGCTGAAAAGCCGGCCGATCCGGGGACCGAGGGAAGGCTGCCGCCGGCGCCCGCCGCGCCCACCGATGCCAAGGCTCCCGCAGCACCCGCGCCTGCCGACGCAACGGCTCCCGCGACCGAAGCTGCGGCTCCGGCGGCACCTGCCGCGCCCGCTGCTGCCCCAACAACCCCAGCGCCGGCCGCGGCCGGCCCGGTTGCGCCGAGCTTCGACGTCGTGCGCGTCGAAAGCAACGGCTCGATCGTCGTTGCCGGCAATGCTGCGCCCAATTCGAAGGTCGAGATCCTCAACGGCTCCTCGGTGCTTGGCTCGACTGTCGCCGGTCCGGACGGCGCCTTCGTCATCGTTCTCGACGATCCGCTGAAGCCCGGCGACTATACGATTGGGTTGCGCGCGACGGCCGGCGATGTGGTTACCCCTTCCGTGCAGACCGCCGTCGTTTCGGTTCCCAAGGACGCCGCCGGCCAGGTGCTGGCGATGGTCGAGGAACCCGGCAAGCCGGCCGAGCTGCTTAGCGTCCCGGCGCCTGAGACCAAGCCCGCGGCACCGGCCGCCGGCGATCAGGCCGCTGCCCCAGCCGCTGAGGCGCCTGCTACGGCTGCGCCTGCCGTGGCCGCTGAAACAGCACCTGCTGCTCCGGCTGTGGAAGCCGCAACTGCCCCTGCAGCGCCAGCAGTACCTGCAGCGCCGCCGGCGGCAGGCGTGGCTGCACCCAAGATCGTCGTCGAGGCGGTCGAGATCGACGGCAACAAGATCTTCGTCGCCGGTCTGGCTGACGCCGGCCGCAAGGTGCGCGCCTATGCCAATGATATCCTGCTTGGCGATGCGGTGACCTCGCCCGACGGTCATTTCCTGGTCGAGGCGACGCGCGACATCCCGGTCGGCAGCTACACCATCCATGTCGACGGTCTCGACGCCGACGGCGTGAAGGTCGTGGCCCGCGCCGCCGTGCCGTTCGAGCGCGAACCCGGCGAAGCGATCGCCGCCGTGGCGCCCGCGGAGGCCAAGCCCACCGAGACCAAGCCCGCCGAAGCAAAGCCTGCTGAGCCGGCCGCACCGGCTGCTGCCGAAGCACCGGCCGCTCCGAAGCCTGCGGCGCCAGCCACTATCGCGGCTGCCCCTGCGAAGCCCGCACCGGCTGCTGCCGCATCCGCACCAGCCGCACCGGCAGCGCCCGCCGCTGAGGCTCCAGCCGTCGTCGCGGCGGCAACGCCCGACGTGCCCGAGACGGTGGCGCCAAAGCTCGAACATGCAGACGGCGCGGTCATCATCCGCAGGCACGACACGCTGTGGCGGATCTCACGGCGCGTCTACGGTCACGGTGTGCGCTTCTCGACCATTTATCTCGCCAACCAGGACCAGATCAGCGATCCCGACCGCATCTGGCCGGGGCAGGTGTTCAAGGTTCCGGAAAAGTCCAAGGAAGGCGAAGCCGCCGACCTCAAGGCGATGGGCGAGCAGGTGACAACGGCGCCGGTGAAGACGCAGTAGCGGCCGAGCGCTTGATCTCCTCCCTTGAGGGGGAGATGGCCGGCAGGCCAGAGGGGGTCGCCGCGCATAGAACGCCGACCTTCTCTTTGCTGCAAACGACGTTGCATCAGGACGTACCGACCCCCTCTGTCGCCTTCGGCGACATCTCCCCCTCGAGGGGGGAGATTAGGTCGCTCTACCCATCGGGTTAGCTTGCCACGCACCCGTTCATCGTCTATCGCCGATGAACGATGGCAGACTCGCTCACTGAACCAGACCACGCAAACTGCGCACCGCCCCAAAGCCGCGCCGTTGCCGCGAGCTTCGCCGCACTCTCGCACCCGGCGCGCATCGAGATCCTTAGACATCTCTCGGCCAGCAATTCCTGCTGCTGCCGCGAGGTGGTCGATCATCTCGATCTGGCGCAGTCCACCGTGTCCCAGCATCTGAAGATCCTGGTCGAAGCCGGGCTGGTCCGCTTCGAGCCCGACCGCCAGCGCTCGCGCTATCAACTCGACCGCGCCGCGCTCGCCGACGTTTCCGCATCGCTGACCGCACTCGTCAATTCCTGCTGCTCCGGCCGCTGATTTCTCACCCCAAAGGCAAGACAAGTGGCAGAAAAAACCGTTTCCGATAGCTCGACCTTCAGCACCTTGCGCAATCTGTGGCCCTATATGTGGCCGGCCGACCGCGCCGATCTCAGGGCACGCGTCACCTGGGCAACGCTGCTTCTGGTCGTTGCCAAGCTGACACTGGTTGCCGGGCCGTACTTCTTCAAATGGGCGACCGATTCTCTGGCCGGTGACGCCAAATCGCCGCCGCCGCTGCCGTCCTTCCTGCTGGCGCCGGTGATGCTGGTCGTCGCCTACAATGTCGTGCGGCTGGTGCAACTCGGCTTCAACCAGCTGCGCGATGCGCTGTTTGCCCGTGTTGGCCAGTATGCGGTGCGCCAGCTTGCGTTCCGCACCTTCGTTCACATGCACCAGTTGTCGCTGCGCTTTCACCTCGAGCGCCGCACCGGCGGCCTGTCGCGCATCATCGAGCGCGGCACCAAGGGCATCGAGACGATCGTGCGCTTCATCATGCTGAACACGGCGCCGACCATCCTCGAATTCGCGCTGACCACCGGCATCTTCGCCTACACTTATGGCTGGAAATATGTGGTCGTGGTGGCGGCCACGGTGTGGCTCTACGTCTGGTTCACGGTGCGCGCCAGCGACTGGCGCATCTCGATCCGCCGCGACATGAACGACAGCGACACCGACGCCAACACCAAGGCGATCGACTCGCTGCTCAACTACGAGACCGTCAAATACTTCAACAACGAGGGTATGGAGGCTGAGCGCTTCGACCGTTCGATGGCGCGCTATGAAATGGCGGCGACCAGGATATGGACCTCGCTCGGCTGGCTGAATTTCGGCCAGGGCATCATCTTCGGTCTCGGCACCGTCATCGTCATGTGCATGTCGGCGCTGGAGGTGCAGGCCGGCACGCAGACGGTCGGCGATTTCGTCTTCATCAACGCCATGCTGATGCAGCTTTCGGTGCCGCTCAATTTCATCGGCTTCATCTACCGCGAAATCCGCCAGGGGCTGACCGACATCGAGCAGATGTTCGACCTGCTCGATGTGCCGCAGGAAATCACCGACAAGCCGGATGCCAAGCCGCTCACTGTTACAGCCGGCAAGGTCGAGTTCCGCGACGTGCACTTCGCCTACGACCCCAGCCGCAAGATTCTGAAGGGCGTCTCCTTCGAAGTTCCGGCCGGCAAGACGGTGGCCATCGTGGGCCCGTCCGGCGCCGGCAAGTCGACGATTTCGCGGCTCTTGTTCCGCTTCTACGACGTCCAGGGCGGTCAGGTGCTGATCGACGGCCAGGATGTCCGTGATGTGACGCAGGCGAGCCTGCGCGGCGCCATCGGCATGGTGCCGCAGGACACCGTGCTGTTCAACGACACCATCGCCTACAACATCCGTTACGGCCGCATCGGCGCCAGCGAGGAAGACATGCAGAAAGCCGCCGAGCTTGCCCAGATCGGCCCGTTCATCGAACGACTGCCCGAAGGCTACCGCTCGATGGTCGGCGAGCGCGGGCTAAAACTGTCGGGCGGCGAAAAGCAGCGCGTGGCGATTGCCCGCACGATTTTGAAGGCGCCGCCGATCCTGATGCTCGACGAGGCGACCTCGGCGCTGGACAGCCACACCGAACAGGAGATCCAGGCCGCCCTCGACCTGGTCAGCAAGGGCCGCACCACCATCGTCATTGCCCATCGCCTATCGACGGTGATCACGGCCGACGAGATCATCGTACTCAAGGACGGCGAGATCGCCGAACGCGGCACCCATGCCGAGCTGATGCGCCAACACGGCCTCTACGCCTCGATGTGGGACCGCCAGCGCGAATCGACGGAAGCCGAGGAGAGGCTGCGCATTGCTAGGGAGAGCGATGAGCTGGGTGTGGTTGTGCGCAGAAGGACTTCGGAGGTGAGCTAGGCGGCGGAGCGCCGATCTCCCCCCTTGAGGGGGAGATGTCGCCGAAGGCGACAGAGGGGGTCGCCGCGCGTGGAGCGCTAACCTTCATCGGTCGCAAGGGGGGCGCATCCAGTCGAACCGACCCCCTCTGGCCTGCCGGCCATCTCCCCCTCAAGGGGGGAGATATGCAGCGTCGTCGCCATCATCACCACCGAAAATTTCCCCTTGACCTCAACCTAAGTTGAGATCGCAAACCCGTTCCTGAGCCACCGAACCCAAGTCGTTCAAGAACGGAGACAGATTCAAATGGATAAACTTGCCGAGGCAGCCGTGTTCAGGGTCGACAAATTCGTCGTTCCTGCCGAGGCCCGTGAAGAAATCCTTCGCAAGGTCAGGGCAACGCATGAACTGCTGCGCCTGCAGCAAGGCTTCGTCCAGGATTTCGTGCTCGAGCAATTTTCGGGTCCGGGTGAGTTCAACCTGGTCACCATTGTCGAATGGGAAAACCAGGCGGCCGTCGACAATGTCGTGCCGATCGTCAAGGCGGCCCACGAGCGGGCGGGCTTCAACCCGCAGGAGACCATTGCCCGGCTGGGTGTGAAGGCCGATATCGCCAACTATCAGCGTCTGCCTGAGATGTAGGAGGGCCAGCCCGTGCCAGGTGCTGGCGCCTCGACGCTCAGCACCTGGCCGGTGCGGGCATCGCTGATCATGTTCTCGAAACCACGCCATTCGGCGGCGACGATGAACAGTGTCGTGCCATCCGGCCCGCCCAGCATGCAGGCAAAGCAGCCGCGATCGGCATCGACTGTCTGCAACACCTCGCCACCTTCGCGCACCCGCACGCAGCGCTTGTTGGGAACATCCGCGTACCAGGCAGCCCCTTCGGCATCGAGGCAGATGCCGTCGGGAAAGCCATCGAGATCGGCCCAGACCCGGCGGTTGGAAAGCCCGCCATCCTCCGCGATATCGAAGGCGGTCAGCCGGTTGGCATGCGACTCCGCCACGATCAGTGTCCTGTTGTCCGGCGTCACCGCCATGCCGTTGGCGAAAGCGATGTTCTCGGCCACTTGTCGAACCGAGCCGTCCGGCGTGATCAGCACGATGGTGCCGGGCCCGAAATGCTCGCCCGGTGCAGGCGCCGACCCGCCGCCATTGACATAGATGTTGCCGCGCCCGTCGACGACGATCTCGTTCCACGGGCTGTTTGACAGCGACCGAAGATCGGCATGGGTGGCCAGCGTCCCGTCCGCCTCCTGCCGCAGCAACAAGCCATCCCGACCCGAGACGATCAGCAATCGGCCATCCGGCAACCAGTCGATCGAATAGGGCAGGATGGCCGGCACGGTGAGCATCACCTGGTTCCCGCCGTCCTCATCCACCGCGACGATCTCTCCGGTTCCCCAGTTGCAGAGCCACAGGCGTCCGTCGTGCCAGCGGGGAGACTCTCCGAAAGCGAGGCCTTCTGTAATGACCTTGGCGTTCAGGGCGACTGATTTCGAGGATGGCATCTCTGACCCTTGGTTTGTCGACTCGCCGCAATTCGGCATTGTCGCGAAGCGCTTTCCTGCCAAGGACGTGTGAATCTATGGCGCCCCGACATGACCGTCGACAATTTCGGCAAACCATCGTGCGGATGCCTCTGGATCAGAGTGCCTTTAATCCTTGAGGGCAGCTGATATTGTCGCGTCGGAAATAACCCGTTCGCGCAAGTTTTGCGACCAAGAGAGTATTTTCGATGTTCGGTTTCTTTTCCCGCAAATCCAAGAAAACGCCCGAGAAGTCGGCATCAGATCCTGGAAAGCAGTTGGAATTCGGCCTGCCGTTGCCAGTCGTCGTACTGCGTTCGAACGTCGAGGATCCTGATGAAGAGCCGTTTTTTCTCGTCTTCGCTGTCATGCAATTCGTCACAGCGATGGTTTCCAAAGGACTCTATCGTTATCCCGAAATCGACACCAAGGCGATGCAGGTCCTTCATGCCGACTCGTACTCTTCGGAGGTAAAGAACGGCGGCCATAGTCAATTCATCCACAATGCCGGGCAGGAAATCGGCGCCATGATTGCCAACGCACGAGCTGGACTCACTGCTTGTGGCGCAAAGGGCCAGCTTGCGACTTTGGAAAAGATGTCCAGCTGGATTGCAGACCATCCCAACGAAGCCGCCCAGCAGACGGGCTTCGAGGGCGGGCGGGATGATTTTCTCGATACACTTGATCATGCGTTCTACGTTGCGTTTGGCGCGCTGGATCGCGTCATGGCCTGATCTGCAAGTTGTCGATAGTGACGATTACGACGACGTCATACACCGGCTGGTGATGGCCAATCCGAAGCGCGAAGGCAGGCTTCTTCATAAGTCCGTTGGCAACTTGGCAGGCCAGATGATCTTGAGCTGGCGCGATGTCGGGGCCGGCCTTGCCTGCGCCAAGATCGCGCCGCCCGAGATCAAAATCGCGTTCGGCATGGCAAGGATGCTGAACATAGAAGGAGAGAAACAGCTGGTTTTTCAACTTCAGACCAGCGCGAAGAAGACCCGACTATGCAGTGCGACGGAGACACACGTCACGGTCTACGAGTACATCGCTCCAGAAGAGTTGCTTGTCATACCGCCAGGCGAGAGCCCGCTAGCGGCTAACGCCCCGAAAGTTGGCGCCAAGCTTGGCATTGCTGAAGAGCCCGAGATCACAGCGGTCATTGAGCTGGCGGAACAATACCATGCTCCCGCCGCCGTCGACCTCCTGCTCCGCAAGGCAGGCTTCGACCCGACGGATGCCATCGTTTCTGCGAATTCGGTGGTGCAGAAGGAGGAAGGAGCAATCGTGAATTGGGTGGTGCTGGCATCAGGCCAAGTCTTCCTTTTCCAATCGTTGCGGAACGGCGGTGTCCTCTTGCGCGGCAAGGATGATGAAAGCCTCGCTGAGGCCGCTATGGCCGAGCTCAATGCCCACTTTGATCGCTCCGCTGCGGCGGGTTAGCGACAGCAAGCCTACTTTTTCTCCGTCAGGAAGAACGTGCCATCGGCATGGCCGTTGGCACCGCATGACAAGGGCTCCGATCTGCCATCCTTGCCGGCGCCGCTCTGCTCGACGACAAGCGCATCGCCGTCGCGTCGGAAGGTAAAGACAAAACCGGTTGGGTTGTCGTTGTCGACGGCACGGTCGACCAGCCGCAGAGTGTTGCGCTCCTCGACCGTGCCGTCGATCTCGCATGACCCACTTCCCGAGACTGGATTGGAAACGACATCTTCCGAGATTTCGACCTTGCCTCCGCCAACAGCCTTGATGTCGACGCTGCCGCGCACGCTGCTCCATGTGCCGATCAAACCTGCATCGGGGGGCTTGCGTATGCCGGACAGGAAGGTTGCGCGGTCGCGCAGGAATTCGCCGAGATCGAAAGTCTGTTGGTTCTTGGGCGAACTTTCGTTGAAGCCGGCGATCTGGTCGCGATACGCGATGAAATCGCTTTGGTCGTCCCGCAGCGCCTTGCCGGCATGAGCATCGAGCCTCTTCAGCAGCGCGGTATAATTCTTCGCGACGTCGGCATCGGCCTGCGCCAGGGTCGGATCGGCGCAAATGGCCTTTTCCGCCACGCTGGCGGCCTTGGCGCAATCGAAGGATGGCTTGCCTTGCGCCGCTGCGTGGTCGCTCGCTGCCAGGAATACGGTCAAAACGGCACCCATGGCTGCCAATCGTATGGCAACAAGGTACGCTTTGCCTGTGTTTGGCATCATGGGCGGTCGGCCTTTTCGCCGCGCACTGAGCCAGCGGCGGTATGAACTCTGGCGGCAAAGCCGCCGGCAGGCAAGCACGTGACCGTTCCTGCCGGCTGCGGCCGATGCGGCCTTGCCCAATGTTGCGTTGCGGCCGCGGAGCCTTTCCGGTATTGAGGCCGGACCTGAAACAGGGACCGCCCCCAGCCCATGAGCTCCAGCCAATGAGCCTCGTCGACTCGATCAAGAATGCCTTCGTTCCGATCCATCGCGAGGGCTATCCGTTCATTGCCGCCTTTGGTGCGGGCACGCTGTTCCTCGGCTATTTCTCCTCGGTGCTGTTCTGGATCGGCCTGATCCTGACCGCCTGGTGCGTCTATTTCTTCCGTGACCCCGAGCGTGTCACCCCGGTCGATGACAGGCTGGTGGTCAGTCCCGCCGACGGCGTCATCTCGGCGGTCGGCCCGGCCGTGCCACCGCGCGAGCTCGGCCTCGGCAACACCGAAATGACCCGCATCTCGGTGTTCATGAATGTCTTCTCCTGCCATGTGAACCGTGCTCCCGTGCGCGGCCGCATCACCAAAATCGAGCATCGGCCGGGCAAGTTCCTGAATGCCGAACTCGACAAGGCAAGCTCGGAGAACGAGCGCAACGGGCTGGTCATCGACAGTCCCAACGGCATCGTTGTCGCCGTGCAGATCGCCGGCCTGGTGGCACGCCGCATCGTCTGCTGGGCCGAGACCGGCGGTTCGATCGCCATCGGCGAACGCTTCGGCTTGATCCGCTTCGGCTCGCGCGTCGATGTCTTCCTGCCTTCGACCGCGGTGCCGCGCGTCGCCGTCGGCCAGACGGCGGTCGGAGGTGAAACCGTGCTCGCCGAATTCGGCGGCGTCGCCGCAACCCCGCTCGTCAGGATTTCGTAAGCGGTGGGCGCGCAGTTCAAAAAGTTCGAGGCCCATGGCAGTGGCGGCCCGCGCATCCGCGAAATTCCGATGCGCATGGTGCTGCCTAATCTGGTCACCGTGCTTGCCATCTGCGCCGGCCTGTCCGGCATCCGCTTCGGCTTCGAGGGCCGTTTCGAGCCGGCCGTGGTGATGGTGCTGCTCGCCGCCTTCCTGGACGGCATAGACGGGCGCCTGGCGCGCATGTTGAAGGCGACATCCAAATTCGGCGCGCAGATGGATTCGCTGGCCGACATCGTCAATTTCGGCGTCGCGCCGGCACTGGTGCTCTACGCCTTCCTGCTCGACCGCGCCGGCTCCTTCGGCTGGATCGCAGCCCTTCTGTTCACCATCGCCTGTGGCCTGCGGCTGGCGCGCTTCAACGTGCTCGACGAAGACCATGACCGGCCGATCTGGCAGAGCGAATACTTCGTTGGCGTGCCGGCGCCGGCCGGCGCCGTGCTGGTTATGCTGCCGCTCTATCTGTCCTTCCTCCGGCTCGGTCTCGAGCCGGACCGCCTGACGGCATTCGTCGCCACCGGCTTCACTGTGCTGGTCGCTTTCCTGCTGGTCAGCCGGCTGCCGGTCTATTCCGGCAAAAGCCTGAAAGTGCCGGGCGACAAGGTGCTGCCGATCATCCTGGCGGTCGTTCTCTACGTCCTGCTGTTGATGACCTATCCCTGGTACACGCTGACCGCCTCTGTCGCAGGCTATCTCATCTTCCTGCCTTTCAGCGTGCGGGCGTATTCGAAGCGCGCCAAGCGCGAGGGCGAAAAAGTGCCGCCGTCGGATATTGGGTAGTTGTTATCTCCCCCCTTGAGGGGGAGATGTCGCCGAAGGCGACAGAGGGGTCGGTACGCCCCGGACGCGACCTCGTTTGAGCGAAGAGGACGTCGGCGCTTCACGCGAGGCGACCCCCTCTGGCCTGCCGGCCATCTCCCCCTCGAGGAGGGAGATACGCTAAGCCGCCAGGCCCAACCCCAGCTTCTCGATCGCCAGGTTCCGCGTCGAGACATAATCCGTCTTGCCGGAACCCAGCACCGGGATCTCCTCGACCTTGACGATGTCGTTGGGCACCATCAGTTCGGCCGCACCTGCCTTCTTGCCAAAGGCGCGCAGTTCTTCCGGATCGGCGTCGTCGGCGGTGGTGACCAGCACGATGCGCTCGCCGCGCCTCTTGTCCGGCACCGCCACCGCGGCGTGGCGCTCTTCCGGCCACAGCGACTGCACCAGCATCTCGACGGCGCCCAACGACACCATCTCGCCAGCGATCTTGGCGAAGCGTTTTGCCCGGCCGCGAATGGTGATGAAGCCTTCGCGGTCTACCGAGACGATGTCGCCGGTGTCGTGCCAGCCGTCCAGCGGCTGCAATTCGCCGGGCCGGTCAGCGGTCATGTAGCCCATCATCAAATTCGGCCCGTCGAGCCACAGGCGGCCGGCACCCTCGATACCCTCGACCGGTTCGAGCTTCATGCGCATCGCCGGCAACAGCCGTCCGACCGTACCGTCGCGGCCATGGATGGCGGTGTTGACGGCAACGACTGGGGCGGCCTCGGTCAGCCCGAACCCCTCGATGATCGAGGCATCGAAGCGCTCGCGATAAACGCGCCGCGTCTCCGGCTTCACCGCTTCCGCGCCGGCGACGACGAAGCGCAGGCTGGAGAAATCGCCATCCTTCGCGGTGCGGGCATAGTTGGCAAGGAACGTGTCGGTGCCGAACATGATGGTCGGCTTCACCTTGCGAGCGATCTCCGGGATGATCTTGTAGTGCAGCGGTGACGGGTAGAGGAACAGTTTCACCCCGGTCACCAGCGGCAGGATGGTGCCGCCGGTCAGGCCGAAAGAGTGAAAAACCGGCAGCACGTTGAGCAGGATGTCGGACGGCGAAATGGTAATGCGCGCCTCGGCCTGCATGGCGTTGGCGTGGAGATTGCGGTGCGACAGCACCACGGCCTTGGGCGTGCCTTCCGAGCCTGAGGTGAACAGGATTGCGGCGGGCTTGGCCGCATCCTGCCGCTGCAGCGGGAACCGCCAGAGCACCGCTGCTGCGAGCCTTTCCAGTGTGGTGACGCTTGCGCGCACATCCTCCAGCCACAGCATCTTGGCGCCGCCGGCCTCGACCGCGGCGATGATGTCGGCAAGCGCCGCCTTCTCGACGAACGCGCGCGAGGAAACCACCGTTCGGATGACTGCCGTGCGCACCGCGGCGGTTACGCTGGCCGGCCCTGCCGTGTAGTTGATCATCGCCGCCACCCGGCCGGCCGAGAGCAGGCCGACGAAGGAAAGCACCACGCCATTGGCGTTGGGCAGCAAAACCCCGACCGCTTCGCCGGGCGCCGCCACCGCCTCGAAACGGCGGCCGAGCACGCGCGCGCCGATGAACATTTTTCGATAGCTGAGCGAGCCGCTGATCACATCCTCGATGATCGGGTGCGAGGCGCCGGTGCGATCCGCGGCATCGCGCATGGCCAGGAACAGGCCGCGATCGAGGTTGCTGCCATAAAGCCGCGCCTCGGCGATGCGGTCGAACAACGCATTGGTGTTGGAAGCCTGGTCGGGGTTGCGCGCCACCAGTTCGGCAATCGTCATTGGCTCCAGCACGCTGATCGAGAGTTTTGGGAACCAGTGGCGCGGCGCCCGGTTCTTTGGCGTCAAGGAAACCGGCAGGTCGCGCGCGCCGGTGACGAAGATCGGCACGATGCGGGCGTCGGCCTGCATGGCGATGCGGGTGACGGCGCGGAACAGGCGAAACGTCTTCACATCGGGCTCGACGTCATCGGGCAGATAGACGGCAAGCCGGCCTTTACCCTTCAGCACCCTGACCAGCCGCCGGCTGACGAAGAGATGCTCGGCGTTGAAGGCGATGGTGCGGCCAAGCTCGCGCCAAGGCTCCATCCAGGGCGAGCGCGCCGAGGCCTCGTCGAGAATGTGCAGCGTGTCGTCGGGCAGCAGCGACAGCATCAGCGCCGGCTCGAAGCGTGACTGGTGCGAGACCACATAGATCACCGGCGTCGGCGCGTTGCGGGCAATGCGGATGCGCCGGTCCTCGATCCGGTAGGCGAGCTTGAACGGCACATAGAGCAGCGCCTGGGTAAAGCGCAGGTCGAGACGAAACGTCTCGATCGCGCCAATCAGCAGCCAGGCCAGCACGAGGCCTGCAAGCAGCGCCAGTGTCAGGATCATGCCGCGTCTCTCCCAACGGTCCGGTATGCGGCTCTTCGTCCGCTTGGAGAGCAGAGGGTAGCGCAATGGGGGGCAAGGTCAATGTAGAGCCTCTTCCTTCTCCCCGTTCACGGGGAGAAGGTGCCCCGAAGGGCGGATGAGGGGCGGCGCTGCGCTTTCACGTTGGCTCAAGCCGCCTTGATCCGCCCGCTGATGAACCGGAACTCCTGGCTCTTGCCGCCATAGCCATAAGCTGCGGCCGGAACCTCGTGCACGAAGGCATAGCTTTCCTCGTGCACACCACCCAGCAACTTACCAAAGGCCTCAAAGATCGCCTTCAGATAAGCCTCCAGTTCCAGCTTGGTGTTGGTGCCGTCGACCACCTTGATGTCGAGCCAGAAGGTG
This sequence comes from Mesorhizobium sp. M0802, assembly GCF_040320115.1. NCBI lineage: Bacteria > Pseudomonadati > Pseudomonadota > Alphaproteobacteria > Hyphomicrobiales > Phyllobacteriaceae > Mesorhizobium > Mesorhizobium sp. M0802. The sequence goes on along the minus strand of NZ_JAMYOY010000011.1, from coordinate 6,239 downwards.
TTGGCGCCATGCTCCGCCAGCGATTTGCCGCCGGCGAACCAATGCTGCGGGTCGACATAGGTGACGGCGACGGCGGTGATCGTCGGGTCCTTGCGCAGATGGGTTGCGGTCAGGCCGGTGATTTCCTTGGCGATTGTGGCGGACAGCTTGGCGTCGGGTTTGCCGGTGACGCTGATGTTGATGATGGGCATTTTTCTCTCCTTCGTTTGAGCGGCGTCTGTTTGCCGTTGGAGAGACAGTGCCACCGTCTTTAAATCAAAAAAATCGAATTGTTTCGAACAAAAGGTTCTGTATTATCGAAGTATGCAAGCTCTCGATCCCGATCTGCTCAAGACCTTCCTTGCCTTTGTCGATGGCGGCTCGCTGGCTCAGGCTGCGTCTGTTGTCGGCCGCTCGCCCTCGGCGGTGACCGCGCAGATGCAGCGTCTGGAGGAGATCGTCGGCGAACCGCTGCTGGTGGCGCAGGGGCGCGGGCGCGGGCTGACGCCGGCCGGCGAGGATCTTGTCGGTCATGCCCGCCGCATTCTTGCCGTGCACAGCGAGGCCTGGCTGGCGCTCAAGGGCGCGCGTGCCGCTGGTCGCGTCGCCATCGGCACGACACAGGATTTCGCCGATAGCGGCCTGCCGGAGCTGCTGCGCGCCTTCGCGACCAGCCATCCGCGCGTCAGGGTCGAACTCCGCGTTGGCCGTTCGGCCGAGCTTGGCGAGGCGCTGCAGGCCGGGCAGCTCGATCTGGCCGTTGTCATGCGCAAGACGCCGGCCAATGACGAAGTCGGGCTGTTCAGTGAGCCGATGCTGTGGCTGTGCTCGCAAAAAGGGCTTGCCGTGCGGGAAGAGGAATTGCCGCTGGCGCTGCTCGACCCCTATTGCGGCTTTCGCGAAGCAGCACTCGCGGCCCTCGATGCTGCCGGCCGCCGCTACCGCATTGCCGCCGGCAGCGCCAGCCTTGCCGGCTTGCGCACGGCGGTCAATGCCGGCATCGCGCTGACCTTGCGCACCGCCCGCTTTGCCCATTCAGGCATTGCCGAAGCACCGCGCGAATTCGCCCTGCCGCCGGTGCCGACAGCGCAATTCGCGATAAAACTCGGCCAGGGCGCCGAGCGGCCGGCGCGCGATCTTGCCATCCTGCTCAGCGACAACCTCGCCTTGCCCGGCTTTGCCGTCTGATGTCCAAAGAAAAAGCCGACCTTTACGGTCGGCTTTGAGGAGGACGGGTCGAGGGGTTTGGGGGGACTTGGGGGGTGACCCGTCGCACATAAAACTGCCTGATCCGCATGATGGTTCCATGACTTGGAAAATAATTATTGGGTTGCCGCGCTTTTTCTCGCGGCCAGCCAGTCGCGCCCCGCATGGGCGAAAACCGCGCACAGTACTATGGCGCCGCCGATCAGGCTGGCGGCCGGCGCGATCTCGCCGAGGAACAGGAAGGCGAACAGGATCGCAAACGGCACTTCGGCGGCACCGAGAAGGCCGGACTCGGGCGCAGGGATCAGCCGCGAGCCTTCCGTCCACAGGATCGACGCCGCCGCAAACGATCCTCCGAAGGCGACGAGCAGCACGGCGTCGCGAGCAGAAATCGCCAGGGGGTCGGTGACGAACCAGCCGAGCACGAACAGCAGAAGCGCCGAGACTGCGCCCGCCCACACCACCGGCGTGTCGCGGAAGGCGCGCACCATGATCATGTAGAGCGCGCTGCCGGCGGTCATCAGCAGCGCGAGCCCATCGCCAAACAGATGACCGCTGCCGAAGCCGGAGCCGACCATCATCGCCACGCCGCACAGCGAAACGGCGGCGGCGGCAAGCGTCTGCGCCCGGAACGGCTCGCGCACCAGCACGAAGGCGAGCAGCGCGGTGATGAAGGGCGCGGTGGCGTAGATGACCGCGACATTGGCGACATAGGTGAATTTGAACGCCGAGATGAAGGCGATGCTGGCCGCGGCGCCCTCGAGGGCCAGCAACCAGCCGCGCCAGCCAAGCCGCAAGCTTTCCCGCCCGCCGGAGCGGCGCCGGCGCCACAGCACATAGAAGGTGATCAGGATCGCGCCGACAAAGCCGCGCCAGCAAGTGATGGTCAGCGGGTCGGCGTGGATCGATTTGGTCAGCACGCCGGTGAGGGCGAAGAAAGCCGCCGAGGCCGCCACCAGCATGATGCCGAGCGTACGCTCGGCAGCGGTATCTGTGGTGCCTGGGCCGTCGAGCGCTTCCGTCATCTCAGCAGCCTATCCGTCTTCTCCTGCCACCATGCTGTCAGCACGGGGTACTCATAGCCGCTTGCGGAAATGCTCGTTGCCGATGATCAGCAGGCCGGCGCCGACGATCAACGCCGCCCCCAGAAACACCTCGCGACGCGGCACGTCGCCCCAGATCGCAAAGCCGAGCCCGAAGGCCCAGACCAATGAGGTGTATTCGAACGGCGCCACGATCGACACCGGCGCCCGCTTCATGCCTTCGAACAGCATAAATTGCGCCACGCCGCCGAGCGCGCCGACGCTGATCAAAAGCAGCAACTGGCGCCAGTCCGGCATCTGCCAGACCAACAGCGCCGGCACCGTGGAAAACACCAGGAAGTAGAAATTGTTGAGCACAAGCTGGATCAGCGTGCGCTCGGCCAGCGCCGTCTTGCGCAACAGCACCACGGCAATGCCCCACAGCACTGCCGCAGCCAGTACCAAGAGCATCGGCACGGACAAGCCGAGACGAGTGGGATCACAGGCGATGAAGACGCCGACGAAGCCGATGAACACCGCCAGCCAGCGCAACAGCGGCACCTTTTCGCCAAGCATCACCACCGACAGCACGGTGACGATGATCGGGGCGGCGTAATAGATGGTGGTGAGTTCGGCCAGCTGCAGGGAGCGGGCCGCGTTGTAGTAGCAGAGCCAGGCGCCGAGCGTGAAGGCGCTGCGCACCAGCATCGGCCGCACGATGGGCGAGCGCATTGTGTCGGCAAAGACGCGCGGTCCGCCGATTGCAGCACAGCCGATAAGCACAGCGATCGAGCGGAAGAACATGATCTGCCAGACGCTGATGCCGACGACCAGAAGCTTGATCGCTGCGTCCTGGGTCGAAAACAGGAAATAGGCGCAGCCGGTGAACAGGATGCCGGCAAGCACCCTTTCGCGGGTTTCCAGAATGGCAATATCGGCCATGCGGCGTGTCCGGCGCTGTCAAGAGGACGAAGAAGAAGCCTGCCCCAATCAGGCTCCCATTGCAGGCTATACGGGCGAAAGCCTGCGGGGCGCTACGCCAGTGGCAAGCTTGCGTTGGCGCAGCCTGGCCGACAGCGTGGGCACGCCGTTCACTGTGTTGCCTGGTAGAGCTCCGAAGCGGCCTCCTTCAGGGCGCGCCGGCCGCCCGGCCTGAGATACATCATGTGGCCGCCTTCGACGACGTCGAGACGGATGGGTTTTGCCCCGCCCAGCGTCGGGATTTGGCTCACCAGATAGCGTGAGGCCAGATAGGGAGTGACCAGATCGGTGTCGCCGTTGACGATCACCACGCCGAGCCCCGGGTTGAGCGAGCGCGCCCGCTGCAGATCGTCCATCACCCCGGCATAGCCTTGCCGCGAGCCGCCATAGTCCCAGGCGTGGGTCACATCGCCATTGAGCAACCTGTAGCTGACATCGGTGCGAAAATTCAGCTCGTCGCGCGCATAACCGACAAAGGCCGAGGTCAGCGCCGGCACGCTGCGGTCGAGCACCGGATCCGGGCCGGCGCTGCGGGCGCTCTCCGGGGCGATGTCGCTGGTGGCGATGGTGCCGTCATACGGGCTGAGCACTTTGCCACTGGCGCGCTGGAATTCGCGCGCGAACAGGCCGGTCGGGATGCGGGCGAAATTGCGCTGCACGAGGTCGAGCGGCAGGCCGGTGATCTCGGCCACGCGCTGGCTGGCCAGCCGCCCGCCCTGTTCCAGCCCGCCGGTCAGAGCCGTGAGGTAGTCGCCCAGCGCATACTTTTCGACCTCGGCGAGCTTTTCGCGCAGTGCTTCGCCGCTGAAGCCTTCGCTGCGCAGGCGCACCGCCGCCAGCGAGGGCAGTTCCAGCGCCCAATGCAGTGGCTGGAATTCGTCGGGCAGCACCAGCGTGAACTCCAGTGCAGGCGAGATCAGTACGATGCCGTTGGGGCTCAGGCCGACATCTTCCTGCAGGGTCCTGGCGAGAAGTGCCGCGCGGAACCCGCCATAGCTTTCGCCGGCGAGGAAGAGCGGCGATCCGGTGCGGCCGTTCTGGGCGAGATAGAGCCGGATGAAAGCGCCGATCGAACTGGCGTCCTGGCTGACGCCCCAAAAATCTTTCGTGTCCTGGCCGGGGGCCTCGCGGCTGTAGCCGGTGCCGACCGGATCGACGAAGACGAGGTCGGTCATGTCGAGCCAACTGTCGGGATTGTCGATCAGCTTTTGCGGCGGCGGCAGGAATTGGCCATCGGCGCCGGTCGCGACGACACGCGGGCCGAGTGCGCCGAGATGCAGATAGGCGGATGCCGCGCCCGGGCCGCCATTGAAGACGAAGGTGATGGGGCGAGCCTTCTCCGCGCCCGCCAGTGGCGGCAGCGTATAGGCGACATAGAAGATTTCCGCGGTGACCTCGCCCTTGCCGGATAGCAGCGACAGCGTGCCGGCCTTAGCCTGATAGTCCAGCTTGCGCCCGGCAATGGTGATTGAATGGCTGGTCGTCTGCGGTGCCGGCAGCAGCGACAGCACGCCGCCGGCAGGGGCGGGGCGCTCGGGCGTTTCGGCGAGGACTGGCTGCGCGAAGGCTGCAAGCACCAACAGGGTAAGCGAGATCAGTTTCAGCTTGAACGGCATGATGTCTCCGCGGGAATGACTCTGCTTAGGTATGGCTGGGGCGGTCGAAGTCAAAGTAACTCTTCGCGAGCTAGCGTTCCTTCACGCCCCCTCTGTCCTGCCGGACATCCCCCACAGGGATGGAGATTGGATGTCGCGACCGCCTTCGCTAATCGCCGGCGTAGAAAGCGCCATCGGCGAAGCTGCAGATCTCCCCCTGTGGGGAGGTGGCCGGCAGGCAGAGGGGGGCGCTGTCTCGCCAGCATATCAGTGCTATCAAAGCGCGACGGACTCGAAAAGGAATGCAACATGGACGCCACCGCACTCAAGGCCATGCAGGCACCGATCAAGGAGGCTTATCGCGACGATTCCTCTCGAGCGCTGATCACGCTTCGCGCCAAAGGCTCCATCGACGACCAGTCGATTGCCTGCAAGGTCGAGACGGGGAGGGCGCTGGCGGTCGCCGGCCTGCTTCCGGCGACCGGCGGTTCCGGGCTCGAATTGTGTTCGGGCGATATGCTTTTGGAGGCGCTGGTGGCGTGCGCCGGGGTGACGCTGAAGGCGGTGGCCACCGCACTAGAGTTCAAACTCGGCGCGGCGACCGTCGAGGCCGAAGGCGATCTCGATTTTCGCGGCACGCTGGGCGTGGCCAAGGACGCCCCCGTGGGCTTTCGCGCCATCCGGCTGAATTTCAACCTCGACACGGATGAGCCGCAGGATCGCATCGACGCGCTGATCAAGCTGACGGAACGCTATTGCGTGGTCTTCCAGACCATCAACAGCAAGCCGGAGCTGACGGTGAAGGCGCGCGCCTGATCTCCCCCCTTAGGGCATAGGCGCTAAGATAGCTTTGGCATGGACTGAAACTTGCGCTTTCGTGGTGGTTCGCGCCAGCGATATCGCAAGGCATGGAGATTTTGGCGCAGGGCCGCCAAGGAAGGTTGAGTAAAGATGGTCGCGATCAGAGAGGCGACGATCTGGCGGGTGGCGCGCCACAGCAGCGGGCGCCCGTCGCTCAAGGGGGAGAGACACCCAACTCCTGCGAGAGGGGTTCGGTCACAAGCGCGATGAGGAAGTGTGCAAGGATCCAAGGCTTTGCGATCCTTGGGTCTTTGGCGGGAGGAGAGCGCAGCCCGATCAGGCTCTTCAGGCGCTTGAAGGCGAGTTCGATGCGCCAGCGCATGCGGTAGAGCTTGAGGACCGTATCGGCGGGAAACTCCTCCCGGTCAAGCGAGGTCACAAGCAGGACGAAGCCGGCCGCAATCAGCGTCTGCGGTTGAACCTTGTTGCCCTTGGCCCTGGCTTCCTTGTTGATTTTGCGCCGCGCTTCTTGTGCCGCGGCCTCGGATTTGCGCAAGGCGATCAGGCGCATCTTCACAGGCTCGCCCTTCTTGAGTGCCAGCCGGGCAGGCGTTTCGCAGACTTCCTCCCGGCAGCTCTCCAGGAAGCCGATGAG
>NZ_JAMYOY010000010.1:0-211760 GCF_040320115.1 Mesorhizobium sp. M0802 | reverse complement strand
AAGCCCCGTTTTAAGACCGTTTTAGGACCAAAAGTTGGTGCCAAATGAAGTTGCGCGGAGGTGCCAACCGATTTTGCGCGCTACACGCTTTCCGGCATGAGGACGCACAGCACATTCTGGTGGCCGACGGCACGCGCGGCCAATGCAGCCGAAACGCTGGAATCTATACCGCCCGAAAGACCGAGCACGAGGCCGCGCTTGCGAATGCCGCGCAACTGCTCGCGCAGGGCCGCCACGATCCTGTCCGTTTCGGCGGCGGGATCGATGACCAGGGCTTGCGTGAAGGCCGGCGCATCCTGGGTTGAGCCGATGTTCATTGCTCGGCCTCCATCATCTCAGCCGCGAGCCGGCGGCTGACCTTGCCCGACTCCGTCTTCGGTAATTCGCTGCGGAACTCTATGATTTTGGGGACCATGAAATCCTCCAGGTGCCGCGCGCAGTGACGAATGATGTCCTTTCCGCCAAGCGCCGGATCGGACCGCACGACGAGCGCGCCAATCGCATGCCCCAGCACCGGATCCGGCACGCCGACGACCACCGCTTCCGCGATACCTGGATGGGCGTGGAGCACTGCCTCCACTTCCTTGGGGGCGACCTTCTCGCCACGCGTCTTGATGATATCGTCCTTACGCCCGACAAAATAGAGAAAGCCGTCCTCGTCGGTCTGGAACAGGTCGCCCGTATAGAGCACCTTTTCCCAAGGGTTAGGCCCCGGCCGGAGCGCTCGTTCCGTCGCGGCCTGGTTGCGCCAATAGCCCTGCATGACGTGCGGACCGCGGATAACGAGCTCACCTGCCACGCCCGCCGGCACGCGTTGTCCAAGGTCGTCGACGACAAAGGCTTCCGTGTTGGGGATGGCTATGCCGACCGACCCTGGCCGGCGGTCAAGTTCCTCGGGTGGCAAATAGGTGCAGCGCTTGCATTCGGTCAGCCCATACATCGAATAGATCCGGACGCCGGGCAGCAGCGAGCGCAGGCGTTCTATGTGGGCTGGCGGCAAGGCGGCCGCGGTGTTGGAAATATAGCGGAGGCTGGGCAGGAAACCCGGCGCCAGATCACGCATCTGCAGGATCATCGCCGCCATGGTAGGCACCAGCGGAAGGCCGGTGACGCCCTCTTTGCGGATGCGTTCGAAGATCTCGTGCGGGAAGGCGAAGGACTTCTCGAGCACCAGCGTGGCCCCGAGCCTGACTGCCATCAGCAACTGATAGAGGCCATAGTCGAAGGCAAGCGGGAGGACGTTCAGGATGATGTCATCCGGCGCGTTGCGCAGATAGGTGGCGATCGACCCCGCGGCAGCGTCGCAATTGCGATGCGTCATCATCACACCCTTGGGCCGGCCGGTCGAACCTGACGTGTAGATCAGCATCGCAAGGTCGACGTCGATGCCGCGATGGTTCACCTCCGCGCCATCGAACGTCAGGCAGTCAGTCAGGGACGCGGCCCCTGCCGGGCATTGCCCATCGGCCCCAGGGGTGGAAGCCACGAAGATGCCGGTCTTGCCTTGCGATGCGCAGGCTTCGGTGACCACGGGCACCAGCTTCGCCTGCGTCAGGACCGCCCTGGCGTCGCAATCGGCGATGACGTAACCGAGCTTGTCGGCCTTTGTGGAGGGGTTGATCGGACTGAAGGTCGCACCTGCCTTGAGTGCGGCAAAGATCGATACGGCGGCCTCCCAGCAATTGTCCATGAAGATCAGAACGCGGTCGTCGCGCCTGATCCCATTCATGAAGAGAGCGGTGGCCAGCCGGCTCGAAAGGTCGTCGAGTTCTTCGTAGCTCAGCCTTTTGCCCCTAGTGACCAATGCCGTCTTGGCCGGGTGGGCAGCAGCCTTCGCCACCAGAAAATGCTCGATCCGCACGGGACGTTCCTCGCCGTTGGCGCTTACGCTGCCAGCGTTTGTGCTCTCGCCTCGATGAAGGACGAGATGCGGTCAAGCGAGTCCAGGTTGGCCGGAACGATGTCGGCATCCACCATCGCGATGCCGAAATTGTCCTCGATGAAGGCCACCAGCTCAAGCACCGCAGTCGAGTCGATAATGTCGTTCTCGATCAGCGAGGCTGAATCCGACAGTTTGTAGGAGGTGTCGCCGAACAGGAAGTTGTCGACGATAAAGCTTCTGACCCTGTCCTTGATTGCCGTCATCGTGTCTTTCCTTTTCCTCGCCGTCTCAGGCCGCTCTTGCCGCGCCGACCGCTTTGGCCGGCGAAATTCTTCTGCCACAGCTGCGTCGACAGAATGCCGACGAAGGCGGCGTTGTCGCGAAATCCGGTCGCGGTCTCCATGCGGCATTTCTCGTGGAGCTTGGCCACCGCCTTGGCGTTGAACAGGCCGCCGGCGGTAATGCTCGCCTCGCCCAGGCAGTCACGAACATAGTCTAGTTCCTCCGCCCCGACGAAGGAGCGGGCCTCCGGGGCCCGGTAAGGTTGCTTGGTGCGTTTACCGATCGCCGCCGGAAGGTGGTGCCTGGCCACCTTGCGCAATATGTGCTTCTCCATCAAGCCTTTCAGTTTCATCTCCGGCGGAAGTCTTGCCGCGAACTCTACCACGCGATGATCCAGGAAAGGAAACCGCCCTTCGATGCCGTGCGCCATGGCCATCCGATCGCCTTGGCTGGAGAGGATGTAGCCGGGCAGGAGGAAGCGGGTTTCGAGATATTGCGCCTGATGCAACGGATGCCATAGGGAAAACGCCTCGGGCAGGCGGCTGGTCAGCTCTTCAGCCGCGTCATAACCCTTCAACGTCGCACGCAGATCGCCGGAAAAGAAGATTTTCGCCGCCGCCGTGGTCTTGAAGCGTGGCCGATGCGAGAACAGCGGATCGTCGAGGGCAGCGTTGTTGGTGCCGAAGAAGGCAGCCAGATACTCCACCGATTGCTGTTGCAGGCCTGGCAGATACGGGTAAAGCCGGCGGAACAGCTGCGGCCTTATGCGCGATGTGGGCTGCCGCCCGCAGAACCGGCGGACACGCGCCTCCTTGAAGACGTCGTAGCCGGCGAAGACCTCGTCGGCGCCTTCACCCGTCAGCACCACCTTCAGGCCGGCCTGGCGAACCAGGGCGGATAATTTGTAGAGTGGCGCTGGCGCCGTGCGGATGATCGGCCGCTCGGCAAAGCGGACGACCTCAGGAAAGACCCCGGCGATATCGCGGGCGCCGCATTCTATGGCGTGGTGGCGCGTGCCGAGCGCCGAGGCCATTTCGATCTGAAAGGCGCTTTCGTCATGCTCGGCGCTGTCGAAGGTTACGGAAAATGTCTCCAGTCTCCGAGGAGTCATGCCGGCGGCAAGCGCCGAAACAAGCGAGGAATCGAGCCCTCCGGAAAGATAGGAGCCGACCGGCACGTCGGCCCGCATGCGAAGCCTCACCGCATCGGTCAGAAGGGCTTGCAATTCCTCTGCCGCGTGGTCCTCGTTCGTGATCTTCGACGGCTCATCACGATGCGGATAGTCCAGGTGCCAGTACCGTTTGACCGTGACCTGCCCCTGCGTCGCGATCATCACACTTGCCGGTTCCAACTCGTGGATATTGCGGAACGCCGTGCGCGGAGCGATCGGCGCCCACAGCGTAAAGATCTGATCCAGCGCAATCGGATCAATTTCAGCGGAGACGCCCGGGACCTTCAGCAGGGCTTTGATCTCCGAGGCAAAGTAAAGCACCCCGTCCTTACTTGTGTAGAACAGCGGCCGGACACCCATCCGGTCTCGTGCAAGCACCATTCGTCGCTGCCGATTGTCCCATATCGCCAAGGCGAAATCACCGTTCAGGAGAGACAAGCAGTCTTCGCCCATCTCCTCATAGAGCTGAAGGATGACCTCTGTGTCGCTCGACGTCCGAAAGTGCCGGCCCTTGGCGATCAGCCCTTCGCGCAGTTCTATGTAGTTGAAAATCTCGCCGTTGAACGCAATCGTCAAATTGCCGGCCTCGTCGGACATCGGTTGCTGGCCATCGCCGATGCCGATCACCGACAGCCGCGCATGCCCGAGCCCGGCATCGGGTGCTACGAATTTCCCTTGCTCATCCGGCCCACGATGGGCAATTGCGGCTACCATGTGCGTGAGCAAAGCTTCCGCATCCCGGATTGACCCGAAATAACCCCCGAATCCACACATCCCTTGAACTCATATTGAACGCTAAGGTACGGAACATAACCTCGATAGTGGCATCTGAGGTTAATCCGATATTTTCACCGAGCATGTGGTTAACAAGAAGTTTGCCACGATGTGGTGTTCGTGGCTAGGACGCGATGGCTCTCCATCACCTCGCGGTTGCGGCCGTAATAGCCGGAACGATAGCCCAGGCTCGCTCTAGGCCTTTTGTCCGGGTTGGCATGGCTGGACGCGGGCGGCTAAGGCTGGAAATGTGATTGCACGTCTTCGCTGCCGGGGGGCTGGCCGGAGGACGAGGAGGATGGCGCTGAATTTCGAATATATTGCCGGCCATCCGGCGCTGCACCGTCATGTCGAGGCGCAGTCGAAGGCGCTGCTGCATATCTATGAAACGAGCCCACGCCTGGCCGCCGTATTCGCCACGCAACAGCGCTGGCTGCTGGCTCACACCGGCCTAGCCCTGCATTTCGCCCGCGACCCGCGCGATCCCCGCACGGAACTGACACTGGCCCGCTTCATCGATGCAGTGCTTCACTATTCCGTCGCCAGCCGCAACACGGCTGAAGCCTTCATCAAGGAGATGCTGCACTATCACATCATCGAATACCTGCCGCACACCGGTGATGGACGAGCCCATCCCTTTCAGGTGACGGCAGCGACGCTGAAGGAATTCGACGGCTGGGTGGTTGCGCATCTGCGCACGCTCGACGGTCTCGACAGCGGCAACCGCCTCGCCGCGTTTCTCGAGCAGCACGGCATGATTGCCAGGCTGCAGCCGATGGTGGCGGAAGGCCTGCTCTCCTCCAACCCTGTGCGTGAGCCCAAGCAGACGTTTTCGCTGTTCATCTGGCTCAACAATGGCGGCATCGTCATGGATTGGCTGATGTCCGGCATCGATCCCGACAATGCCGCCCTCGACCGGATCCCGACCAGCGTGGTTTCGATCGGCGAATTCGCCAGTTGGCTAAAACTCTCGCGCACCCATCTTGCGCGCAAATTGCGGGACGCCGAAAAGCTCGGCAGCGTCGGCTGGCTGGGCCAGCGCGGGCATTCGGTGATGTGGGTGTCGAACAGCTTCTACCAGGAATACATGACCGTCCAGGCCGCCAAGCTTGCCGTTATCGATGCCGCGTTCGAAGCCTGCCGACCGGCGTCGCCGCACGCTGGCTGAACGTTCGGCGCAGACGCTGTTGCGCAGCCGATCGTGCCGACCGCGAGGACCCGTCCGGGCGCATGGCCGAGGTGGCCTTTCCGCCGTCGGGATACGGACATCTGGACAGCGGGGGCGAAGCCTGAAAGCGGAACGCTCCGCGCGAGCGGCAGCGATCCGCCCGACGGGTTCGGGTGGATCAACTGGTCAAAAGCCGGGCGCAGCATCTCAATCGATGTCGAATGACACGCCCTGCGCCAGCGGCAGCGCCTTGGAATAGTTCACCGTGTTGGTGGCGCGGCGCATATAGGCCTTCCAGGCATCGGAGCCGCTCTCGCGGCCGCCGCCGGTTTCCTTCTCGCCGCCGAAGGCGCCGCCGATCTCGGCGCCCGACGTGCCGATGTTGACGTTGGCGATGCCGCAATCCGAACCATCGACGCCGAGGAAGCGCTCGGATTCCTGCAGGTCGCGGGTGAAGATCGACGACGACAGTCCGGCGCCGACCGCATTGTGCTCGTCAAGCACTGCATCGAAATCGGAATATTTCATCACGTAGAGGATCGGCGCGAAGGTTTCTTCGGTGACGGGAGCCACCTGCTTCGGCATTTCGACCAGCGCCGGATGCACGTAATAGGCATCGGGATGGCCATTCTCGACCCGCGAACCGCCGGTCAGCTTGCCGCCGTGAGCGGTGGCTTCCTTGAGCGCCTTCTGCATGGCGTCGAAGGCCGCCTTGTCGATCAGCGGCCCGACGAGCGAAGACGTCTCCAGCGGATTGCCGACCGAGACGCTCTCATAGGCCTTCTTCAGCCGCGGCAGCAGCGTGTCATAGACGCTGTCATGCACGAACAGGCGCCGCAGCGTCGTGCAGCGCTGGCCCGCGGTGCCCATGGCGCCAAAGGCGATGGCGCGCAGCGCCATGTCGAGATCGGCGGTCGGGCAGACGATGCCGGCATTGTTGCCGCCGAGCTCGAGCACGGCGCGGGCAAAGCGCTTGGCCAGCCGGGGGCCGACATCCCGGCCCATGCGGGTCGAGCCGGTGGCAGAAACCAGCGCCACCTTCGGGTGGTCGACCAGGATCTCGCCGACGGAGCGGTCGCCAATCAGCACCGGTGCCAGGCCCTGCGGCGCATCCGCGCCGAAGCGCTTGACCGCGCCGGCAAAAATCGCCTCGCAGGCGAGCGCCGTCAGCGGCGTCTTTTCCGAGGGCTTCCACACCACGGCGTCGCCGCAGACCAGCGCGAGCGCCGCGTTCCACGACCACACCGCGACCGGGAAGTTGAAGGCCGAAATGACGCCGACGACGCCGAGCGGATGCCAGGTCTCCATCATGCGATGTCCCGGACGCTCGGTGGCGATGGTCAGACCGTAGAGCTGGCGGGAAAGGCCGACGGCGAAATCGCAGATGTCGATCATTTCCTGGACTTCGCCGAGGCCTTCCGACGGGATCTTGCCGACCTCGATCGAAACCAGCCGGCCGAGCTCGGTTTTGTGCGCGCGCAACTCCTCGCCGAGCAGCCGCACCAGTTCGCCGCGCCGGGGACCCGGCACCATCCGCCAAACCTGGAACGCCGTGTGCGCGGCATCGATGGTCTTGGCCGCATCGGCCGGCGAAATCGTCTTCAGCGCCGCGATCTGTTCACCCGTCACCGGACTGCGCACGACGAGGTCGCCGCCGGTCAGCGCGTCCTTGGCCACACCCAGTTTCGCCAGAAGTTCTGCCGTTTCCTTCGCTATCGTCATTTTTGTCCCTTTCAGATCCGCTCGCCATCATAGGGCGGCGGTCGAGCCTTGGCGCCATTGTCGCCCGCATGCCGCGGGCGCTGTCATGGCGTGCCATTACTCGTTTCAGGGGAAAATCGCCACCCCGGCATGGTCCAAGCCGGGATTGCACGATTGAGCCAGAGGAGGAACAGGCTTAGTGCGCTGTCTTCGCCGGCGCCTTCACGGCTCCGTCCCGCATCAGCCGGTCGATATGCATGCGGATATGGGCGGCTTCCGCTGCCGTGTTGGCCAACGCAATGGCGCGATCGAAGGCGACACGCGCCTCTTCGCCACGGCCGAGCTGCATCAACAGACCGCCCTTGAGGCCGAAGAAGTGGAAATAGCCGGACAGCCTCTCGCCAAGCGGCTCGATCATGGCAAGGGCAGCTTCCGGCCCGCGCACCTTGGCGACCGCAACGGCACGGTTCAGCGTCACCACCGGCGAAGGTTGCATCGCCTCCAGCAGGCTGTAGAGCAGGTCGATCTCTGTCCAGTCGGTCTCCTCGGGGGTTGCCGCCCGCGCATGAAGGGCGGCGATCGCCGCCTGCACCTGGTAGGGTCCGGGCTTCTGGTGGCGCAGGGCCTTGTCGACCAGCGCCAGGCCTTCGTCGATCATCTTGCGGCTCCACAGCGAGCGGTCCTGGTCGTCGAGCAGCACGATCTCGCCATTCTCGTCGAAGCGGGCCGGCGCGCGCGCATGCTGCAGCAAAAGCAATGCCGTCAGGCCCATGATCTCCGGCTCGGTCTGGAACAGCCGCAGCAACAGGCGCGCCAGCCGGATCGCCTCCTCGCAAAGCGGCGCACGTGCCGGCGCCTCGCCGCTGTTGGTGGAATAACCTTCGTTGAAGATCAGATAGACCATGGCGGCAACGGCGGCGAGCCGCTCCGAGCGCTCGACCGCGCCGGGCGTCTCGAACGGCACGCCGGCATCGGCAATGCGCGCCTTGGCGCGCGTGATGCGCTGTTCCATGGCGCTTTCGCCGACCAGGAACGCACGCGCGATCTGCTTGACGGTGAGACCGGAGACGATGCGCAGCGCCACCGCGATCTGCTGCGTAGGCGGCAGATCCGGATGGCAGCAGATGAACAAGAGCCGCAATATGTCATCGCGGTAGTGCGCGCCGTCCAGCCGTTCGGCGATATCGCTCTCGGCATCTTCCAGGTCCGAGATCTGGTCCTCTTCCGGCATCGGCGCCTGCTTGGCGCGCTTGCGCACCGCGTCGATGCCGGTGTTGCGGCCGACAAAGATCAGCCAGGCCGCAGGATCGCGCGGCGGCCCGTTCTGCGGCCAGTTCTTGAGTGCCCTCAGGCACGCGTCCTGGAAAGCTTCCTCCGCCGTATCGAGATTGCGGAAATAGCGCAGCAGCGCACCCATAGCCTGCGGGCGGGCAGCGCTGATCGCCGAGCTTATCCAGGCGAGGTCTGTCATGTGGCTACTCTGGTTGGGTTGAAGACGGAAACCGGTCGGATCTCATAGGATCCGCCGCTGGGATTGACCTCGGAAAGCTCGCGCGCGAAGTCGACGGCTTCGTCGAGATCGGCGCATTCCAGCGTGTAGAAGCCGAGGAACTGTTCCTTGGTCTCGGCAAACGGGCCGTCGATGACGACCGATTCGCCCTTGACCTTGCGCAGCGTCGTCGCGGCGGTGGTGGGCAAAAGCCGCGCCACCGGCCCAAGCCGGCCGGCTTGAGCGTATTTTTCCTGCACATGCATGAGCTTTGCCATGACCTCGTCATCCTGTGCCTTGCTCCAGGAGGAGACGACATCTTCGGAGGCATAGCAGAGGATAGCGTAGAGCATGGGAGGTCCTTTTCTGTCTCAAAGGACGAAACAGTAGGGCCTATGCCGACATGGCGTCGACAAAAAAGTTACGCCATTTTGTCAGCCTTCGCTTGCCTTCAACCATCTCAGCACAAGAGCCTCTTCATCATCGAGACCGTCTATCGATCGCTTGCGCTTGTTGGCCTCGGTCATTTCGCTAAGCAGCCGCCCTTCCACCCAGGCTTCGAAAACCTGTGGATGGATGTAGCATTTGCGGCAGACGGCGCGTGTGTTGCCGAGCCGCTCGGCCACCTTGTCGATGACCGCGTTCATCACACGCTTGGTCTGCGCCTGGCTTTGGGGAAGCTCCGTCCGCGCAAACAGCGACGCGGCATGGATGGTGCCGCCCCAGGTGCGGAAATGCTTGGAGCTGAAATTGGCGCCGATCGCGTCGCGGATATAGCGGTTGACATCGTCGGAGCGCACTCCATGCCTCTCGCCGTCCTCGTCGAGATATTGGAACAGTTGCTGCCCCGGAATATCCTGCGCGCCGCGCACGACCCGGGCGATGCGGCGGTCGACCAGCTTCAACTTCCATTCCTTGCCGGACTTGCCCTTGAAGGCAAAGCGCAGGCTCGATCCCTTGATGTCGACGTGGCGGTCGCGTAGCGTCGTCAGCCCAAAGCTCTTGTTGTCGCGGGCATAGGCGGCATTGCCGACCCGGATCATCGTGTTGTCGAGCAGCCAGACAATTGCCGCCACGACGCGCTCGGCCGGCAGGCCACGGCGGCGCAGATCGGCATCGATCCGGCGGCGCAGCTCCGGCAGGCTTTCGGCAAAGGCGACAAGGCTGGAGTATTTGGCGCCGTCGCGCTCGGCGGCCCACAGCGGATGGTAGCGGTACTGTTTGCGCCCGCGCTGGTCGCGGCCGGTCGCCTGGATGTGGCCGGCGGGATCGGGCGAGATCCACACATCCGTCCATGCCGGCGGAATGGCCAGCGCCTTGATGCGGGCAATGGCTGCCGCGCCGACGGCCTGTCCTTTCGCGCCCTTGTAGGAAAAGCCTTCGCCCGCCTTCAGGCGCCGGATCCCCGGCTCGCTGTCGCTGATATAGGTGAGCGAGGCCTGTTCGGCAGCGGTCTGCGCGCCGTTCTTCGGCGCTCCATCGTCCCCCTGTCCGGCAGCCGACCGGCCGGATGGCGTCCCAGATTTGTCCAGCATGCCCGCTCCACGAGATTTTTCTCGTAGATAAGCGCCAAGCCGACTGCTGGTTCCGCGCTCAAGCTTTTTCCAGCGCAACCGGAATGACGTCGACGGCCTGGTCGCCGACCTGGCCGCCGGTGGTTTTCAGCACGCCGACGATCGGAGCCACGTCGGAATAGTCGCGGCCATAGCCAACGGTGATGTGGTCGTTGCTGGCCCGCATGCCATTGGTCGGGTCGAATTCCTGCCAGCCGGCATCGCGCCCACACCACACCTTGACCCAGGCATGCATGGCATCGGCGCCTTCGAGCCGCGGCTTCCCTTTCGGGGGAATGGTGCGCAGGAAGCCGCTGACATAACCCGCAGGAATACCTAGCCCGCGCAGGCCGGCGATCATGATGTGGGAGAAGTCCTGGCACACGCCCCGCTTCAAACGGAAGGCATCGCTGGCCCCGGTACGCACCGTGGTCGCTTCCCCGTCATAGGTGAAGTCGCGGTGGATGCGGTTGCACAGATCGATGGCCATGCCGACCGTCGAGCCGCCGGCGCTGTCGCGGGCATAGGCGGTGATCGCCGCATCGATGCCGGCATGATCGCTGGCGGCGAGAAAGTGATGCGGTGCATCCGGCGCCAGTGACCGTACGGCGCCGAGTTCTTCCCGCAGGCGCTGCAGATCGGGCGACACGTCGAGCCCAGGCTCCGGCCGTGACACCGACACGCGCGCGCTCATTCTGATGTCGAGCCCGTCATGGACGTCGCGAAAGGCGATCGCGGTGACATTGTTGCCGAAGAAATCGGCAAAATCCGTGCGCTCCGATGGGGTCGGCACAAACGAAAGCGAGGCCGCGATCACGCGCTGCACGCCGGCAATGGTCGGCGGCAATACACGCACCTGATGCCGGCTGCCACCGGCCGCGGCGTCATAATCGTAGCTGAGATGAAGCCTGATATCGTACAGCATGTTAACCGAAATACGCTTTAGCCAGGCTGCTATAGAGGTTGCCGATCTCAGTTGCGAGATCGTCCAGCACCTCCGCCGACATCTCCGATGGCTCCATGACGGCAATTGCCGTGTTGAGCTGCAGGATTTCCTTGGCCGCGACCGACATATGCCCCTCCGGCCCAACCGATGGCAACAGGCCGATCTCCGCCTTCAGCCGTTCGAGCTGGAACAGGATCGAGCGCGGGTTGAGTGGGTCGAGCGCCAAGAGGTCGATCACCGTGCGCCGTCCGGCCCGCACCGGATATTGCCGGCGGTGGGTCATGACGCTGTCGCCGATCTCCAGCATCATGTCGAGCGAGCCGTCCGGCGCACCGGACCTTGTCAGTCGGGCTAGCGTACGGGCGATCTGGATGCCGCGCTCGATCCGCCGGCCGATCTCGAGGAAACGCCAGCCGGTGAAACGGTACATATTCTCGTGCAACAGGCCGGAGAAACCGGCGAGCTTGCGCAGCATGACCGTCATCGCCCGTGTCGCGTCGTCACCCGGCGCCACCGTGGTGGCGAACTGATGAATGGTCTTCGACAGGTCCTTCAGCGCCAGCCAGCCATCGGGCGAAAAGCGGTCGCGGATCTGTCCGGCGCTGTAGACGGCGCTGTCCAGCGTGCCGATCAATCCGGGCGGAATGGCCGCTTCGAGATCGATGCCGAAGGGTTCGAGATAGTCCCTGATATCGGCGAGCAGCAGCATGTCAGGATCGGACGTCTCGGCCAGCCGCACATGATAGGCGCGCAGGATACGCACCGTATCTTCCGAACGCTCGATATAGCGGCCGAGCCAGGTCAGGTTTTCCGCCGCGCGGCTGGGCAGGCTGCCCGGCATGGTGCGGACGAAGCTGTCATGCTCCTGCGGCAGCAGCGTCTCGCGCTCGACCGACCGGTCGCTGACCACCCAGACGTCGGCCGCCTGGCCGCCGCGCTGCATGGCGATGGCCGTCGGGTCGAGCGAAAGGCCGACACGGGCGAAACCGCCGGGCATTACCGTCCAGCCATCGGGCGTGCGCGCGAGATAAACGCGCAGGCTTGCCGGCCGTGGCTCCAGCCAGCCGCCGACATAGACCGGCGTCGTCGACAGCGTCACCGCTTCCTGGCCGACGAAACCGCTGCCATCGCTCTCGATGCGCGCGATCAGCGCGATGCGTTCCTCCGGCGTCAGTGCCGAACCGAGCCTGGTCTGGCCGTCATCCTCAAAGGCCAGCCGCGTCGACAGCGCCGGACCGATCACCATGCGATCGATATTGGCAAGCACATGGGCCCGTTCGGTTGCTTGCCCGCACCACCAGGTCGCCACGCTTGGCAACAGAAGTTCTTCGCCGCGCAATGCGCGCGAAATCTTCGGCAGGAAAGCGAGCAGCGCCCGGGTTTCCATCAAGCCCGAACCCAGCGCATTGACCGTCGAAACCGTGCCGCGGCGGATCGCCTCGACCAGCCCCGGGGTGCCGATATGCGAGTCTGGCCGCAGTTCCAGCGGATCGGCGAAGGCGGCATCGAGCCGCCGCCACAGCACGCTGATCGGCATCAGCCCCGAAACCGTGCGCACCATCAGCTTGCCGCCGGCGACGGTCAGATCCTCGCCCTCGAGCAGCATGATGCCGAGATAGCGGGCGATATAGGCGTGCTCATAATAGGTCTCGTTGAGTGGCCCCGGCGTCAGAATGGCGACGCGGCCGTCATTCTCCTTCGCCATGCCGATCAGAGCATCGCGAAAGCGACGGAAGAAACCGGCCAGGCGATGCACATGCATCTCGCCATAGATGTCGGACAAAGCCCGCGTCGTGGCGACGCGGTTTTCCAGCGCAAAGCCGGCGCCCGACGGTGCCTGCGTGCGGTCGCCCAGCACCCACCAGCTTCCATCCGGTCCACGGCCGAGCTCGAAGGCGCAAAAATGCAGGAAATGACCGCTGGCCGGCATGGTGCCGACGACGGGGCGCAAATATTCGGGGCTCGCCGCAATCAGGCCTGCCGGCAGGATTCCCTTCTCGATCAGCCGGTTCGGCCCGTAAATATCAGCGACTATCTCCTCGAAAAGCTCGGCGCGCTGGACGAGACCGGCGCTGATCCCGGCCCATTCCTTGTCTTCGATCAGCAGCGGGATATGCGCCAGTGGCCATTCGCGCTCGTTGGCGCCGGCCTTGTCGTAGACGCGATAATAAACGCCGGCGTCGCGCAGATACTGGTCGGCGCGGGCAAAGCGCTGGCCCAGCTTTTCGGGACCCAGCTCCTCCAGCGCCTCGATGAAGGGCGCCCAGGCCGGACGCGGATGGCCCGAAGCATCGACCATCTCGTCGACGACGCCGTCAATCGGCTGGTAGTGCTCCAGCAGACTGTGCCTCAGCGGCTTGCCGCGGACCTTTTTCTGATTCCCCTTTGCCATCGCTGATCAGAGTCTTGCTGGCCGCCTGAGGTCAAGGGTCATGGGGAAGTCTTCAGAGGCTTCTTCATTGCGCAGCACATAGGCCGACGGCGTATGGCCGCGCGGCTCGAAGCGGGCGAGACGCCTCGCCTCGGCCTCATTGACGTTGACCGGGAAAGTGTCGTAGCTGCGCCCACCTGGATGCGCGACATGGTAGACGCAGCCGCCCACCGCCCGCCCCGACCAACGGTCGTAAATGTCGAAGACCAAAGGCGTGTTGACCGGCAGCGCCGGATGCAGGCCCGACGAAGGCTGCCAGGCCTTGAAGCGCACACCGGCCACCGCGACCTCGCGATTGTCGGTGACCTTCATCGGCACGATTCGGCCATTGCAGACAATGGCATGACGTTCCGGGTTGAGGCCTTCGGTCCTGACCTGCAGCCGTTCGACCGAGGAGTCGACGAAACGCACAGTGCCGCCGATTGCGCCTTGCTCGCCCATGACATGCCACGGCTCCAGCGCCTGCCGCAGTTCCAGCTTGATGCCGGCATGCTGGACTTCGCCGCAGAACGGAAAGCGGAACTCCAGCTGGGCATCGAACCATTCCGGCCGGAATTCGAAACCGTTGAGCTTGAGGTCGTCGAGCATGTCGAGGAAATCCGCCCAGACATAATGCGGCAGCATGAAACGGTCATGGAGCGAGGTGCCCCAGCGCACGAAGCGGCCATCAAGCGGGTTGTTCCACGCACGGGCGATGATGGCGCGTACCAGCAATTGCTGCGCCAGCGACATGCGCGCATTGGGCGGCATCTCGAAACCGCGGAACTCAACAAGCCCAAGCCGGCCAGTCGGGCCATCGGGCGAAAACAGCTTGTCGATGCAGATTTCCGAGCGGTGCGTATTACCGGTGACGTCAGTCAACAGATTTCGGAACAGTCGGTCGACCAGCCAAGGCAGCGGTGGGTTGCCCTGGCCCGGATGCGGCACCTGCGCCATCGCGATCTCGAGTTCGTAAAGCGAATCGTGCCGCGCCTCGTCGAAGCGCGGCGCCTGGCTGGTCGGGCCGATGAACAGGCCGGAGAATAGATAGGACAGCGACGGGCGCCGCTGCCATTGCAGCACCAGGCTCTTCAACAGATCGGGCCGGCGCAGGAACGGGCTGTCATTGGGCGTCGCGCCGCCGACGACGACATGGTTGCCCCCGCCGGTACCGGTGTGGCGGCCGTCGATCATGAACTTGTCGGCGCCAAGCCGCGTCTGCCGTGCTTCCTCGTAGATCGCCGTCGTCGTCGCCACGCAGTCCTGCCAGTTGGCAGCCGGATGGATGTTGACCTCGATGACGCCGGGATCGGGTGCCACCCTGATGACGTTGAGGCGCGGATCGTGCGGCGGTCCATAGCCTTCGATATGCACGGGAAGGCCGATCGCCTTGGCCGCGTTTTCTGCGGCTGCGACGAGCTCCAGATAGTCTTCCAGCGCCTCGACCGGCGGCATGAAGACGCACAGCCTGCCGTCGCGCGGCTCGACCGAAAGTGCTGTACGCACCGCGCCGCCGATCTCGGTGATCTCCTGCTCGACCCGGTCTTGCTGACCGGTCGTCGCAGTGAACGATACCGCCTGCTGGCGCCGCGCCATCTCGTCGGCGCCTTCCAGTTCGGCCGGAGCCGGTTCTGGCAGTATGGCTTCCCGCGCCGGCAGCGGTCCACGCGGCAGCGACGGATCGACCGGCACGATATAGGGGAACTGCGCCGGCGGCACATAGGGCAGCGTGCCCAGCGGCAGGCGGTAACCGACAGGGGAATCGCCCGGCACCAGGAACAGCCGCCCGCGCCGTGTCTTCCACTTCTCCGAGCGCCAGCGCGGGTCCGAAGCCTGGCTGTTCCAGCGCTGCACCGGCAGCACGTAGCCGGACGGCTTGGTCAGCCCGCGCTCGAACACTTTCGCCATGCGGCTGCGCTCTTCCGGGTCTTCCAGCTTGGAGTTGGACGGATCGACATTGTCGGGCAGCTTGCCTTCCTTCAGCAGCCATTCGGCCGGGTCCTCATAGGCCTCGCTGACCATCGCCTTGTCGATGCCGAGTTCGCCGGCGATTGCCGTCAGCAAGCTTTCGGCTTGCTGCGGCCCGACCTCCGCATCGCTCTTTTCGTGTGCGATCAGCGACGGATCGCTCCACACCGGCTGGCCGTCGGTGCGCCAATACAGCGAGAAGGTCCAACGCGGCAGGCTCTCGCCCGGATACCATTTGCCCTGGCCGTAGTGGAGGAAGCCGCCCGGCGCGAAGCGTTCGCGCAATTTACGGATCAGCGCATCGGCCTTTTCGCGCTTGGTCGGGCCGACGGCGGCGGTGTTCCACTCGGCGGACTCGAAATCGTCGATGGAGACAAAGGTCGGTTCGCCGCCCATGGTCAGCCTGACGTCGCCCGCTTGAAGTGCGGCGTCGACCTTGTTGCCCAGCCCATCCAGCGCCTGCCAGCTTTCGTCCGAGAATGGCTTGGTGATGCGCGGATGTTCGGCGATGCGGTCGACACGCATGTCGAAGCCGAATTCGACATTGGCGAAGCTCGCCATGCCGGAAATGGGTGCGGCGTTGCGGAAATGCGGCGTGGCCGCCAGCGGCACATGGCTTTCGCCGGTGAGCAGGCCGGACGTCGGATCGAAGCCGATCCAGCCGGCGCCCGGCAGATAGGCCTCGCACCAGGCGTGCAGGTCGGTGAAGTCGACGGCGGTTCCGGCTGGGCCATCGAGCGCGACCAGATCGGGCTTCAGCTGGATCAGATAGCCTGAGACGAAACGCGCGGCGAGGCCGAGATTCCTGAGAATTTGCACCAGCAGCCAGCTCGAATCCCGGCACGATCCCTTTTTCGCGGCCAGCGTTTCCTCCGGCGAGAACACGCCGGTTTCCATCCGCACGATATAGGCGATCTCCCGCTGCAGCCGCGCATTGAGGTCGACGACGAAATTGACGGTGTTGGTGGCGCTACGGTCGATGGTTGCGAGGAAAGCCGACAGCAGCGGCCCCGCCGGCTCCGGCGTGCGGTAGATGGCGAGATCGTCCCTGATGTCTTCGGGGTACTCGAACGGGAAGGTCTCGGCCGATGGCTCGACGAAGAAATCAAACGGATTGTAGACCGTCATGTCGGCGACGAGATCGACCTCGATCTTCAATTCCGTCACTGGTTCCGGGAAGACGAAGCGGGCCAGGAAATTGCCGTAGGGGTCCTGCTGCAGATTGACGAAGTGGTTCGCCGGCCCGACCTTCAGCGAATGGCTGAGCACCTTGGTGCGGGAATGCGGTGCCGGCTGCAGCCTGATGACCTGGGGCCCGAGAACCACCGGCCGGTCATATTTGTAATGGGTCAGGTGGTAGACGGCTGCCAGTATTGCCATGGGGCCCCGGAGATCGGCGTTTCTTCAGCCGAACCCTGACACATCTATTGGCCATTCTCCAAGCAGAGATGTTGCGCTGCACCTAAATTAAGCAGCCGAAGCCGGCTACGCTGTGTCGAGATTCAGGTCAGGCCGAATCGAAAATGGCTGATACCGAGAACCGGAGCAGAGCGTACTTTTGGCACGCGAGCACCGGAAGCGCAGGTATCGGCCATTTGCAGGCCGGCCTCACTTGAATTCGGCACAGCTTAGAAAAACGCCTGTATCCCCGTCTGCGCCCGTCCCAAAATCAGCGCATGCACGTCATGCGTGCCTTCATAGGTGTTGACCGTCTCCAAATTCTGCGCATGGCGCATGACGTGGTAGCCGATCTGGATGCCGTTGCCGCCATGCATGTCGCGGGCCTGGCGCGCGATGTCGAGCGCCTTGCCGCAATTGTTGCGCTTGACGATCGAGATCATTTCCGGGGCCATCTTGCCTTCATCCATCAGCCGCCCGACGCGCAGCGAGCCCTGCAGGCCCAGCGCGATCTCGGTCTGCATGTCGGCGAGCTTTTTCTGGAACAGCTGCGTGCCGGCGAGCGGCTTGCCGAACTGCTTGCGGTCGAGTCCATACTGCCGGGCCCGGTGCCAGCAATCCTCGGCGGCGCCCATCGCGCCCCAGGAAATGCCGTAGCGGGCCCGGTTGAGGCAGCCGAATGGGCCGCCGAGGCCCCTGGCGTTGGGCAGCAGCGCGTCTTCGCCAACCTCGACGCCTTCCATCACCACCTCGCCGGTGATCGAGGCCCTAAGGCTGAGCTTGCCGCCGATCTTCGGCGCCGACAGCCCCTTCATGCCCTTCTCCAGCACGAAACCGCGGATTTCGTCCTTGCCGTTGTCGCCCTTCAGCTTCGCCCAGACCACGAAC
This sequence comes from Mesorhizobium sp. M0802, assembly GCF_040320115.1. Taxonomy (NCBI): domain Bacteria; kingdom Pseudomonadati; phylum Pseudomonadota; class Alphaproteobacteria; order Hyphomicrobiales; family Phyllobacteriaceae; genus Mesorhizobium; species Mesorhizobium sp. M0802. The sequence goes on along the minus strand of NZ_JAMYOY010000010.1, from coordinate 194,130 downwards.
ACGTCGGCGATCGGCGCGTTGGATATCCACATTTTCGAGCCGGAAATCTTGTAGCCGTTCGCCGTCTTCTCGGCCCGCGTCTTCATGCCGCCCGGATCGGAACCGGCATCCGGCTCGGTCAGGCCAAAACAGCCGATCCATTCGCCCGAAGCCAGCTTCGGCAGGTATCTCTTGCGCTGCTCTTCCGTGCCATAGGCATGGATGGGGTACATCACCAGCGACGATTGCACCGACATCATCGAGCGGTAGCCGGAATCGACCCGCTCGACCTCGCGCGCCACCAACCCGTAGGTGACGTAATTGGCGCCGAGCCCGCCATATTCCTCAGGGATGGTGATGCCGAGCAGGCCGGCCTCGCCCATCTCGCGAAAGATGCCGGCATCGGTCTTTTCCTCGAGATAGGCCTCCTCGATGCGCGGCGCGAGCTTGTCGGCGGCAAAGGCGGCCGCGCCATCGCGCACCATGCGCTCATCCTCGGAAAGCTGGTTCTCGATCAGGAAGGGGTCTTCCCAAACGAACGCGTTCTTGTCGGCGGCCATGGCTTCGCTCTCTCCCAAAATCTTGAAGTGCTCGGGCTTATCCGCCTTCGCTTCGGAAAAATCAAACAAAATTGCATCACCGATCAATGAGGTTTAGTAATGGATCATGAACGTCCAACGCCGGCTTTTGCCCAGCACCAGCGCCCTTGCCGCCTTCGAGTCCGTGGCCCGCCTTGGCTCCTTCACCGCTGCCGCCCAGGAACTCGATTTGACCCAAGGGGCCGTCAGCCGCCAGATAGCCCTTCTGGAGGAACAGTTCGGCCGCCGGCTGTTCGAGCGCGACAGCCGCAATGTTCGGCTGTCCACGGCGGGCGAAATCTATGCCGAAGCCGTGCGGGCGGCACTCGGGCAATTGCGCGACGCGGCGCTCGGATTGATGAGCAATCGGCATAGCGGCATGCTGAACCTCGCCATACTGCCGACCTTCGGCACGCGCTGGCTGATGCCGCTGATCCCGGATTTCGTCGCAGAAAACCCTGACATCACCATCAACTTTGTCACCCGCATCGGCCGCTTCGACTTCGCCCGCGAGCGGCTCGACGCCGCCATCCATCATGGCCAGCCCGACTGGCCGGACGCCGACTCCACGCTTCTGATGCGCGAGACCGTAATGCCGGTGGTCTCGCCAGACTTCCTTGCCAGCCGCGATATCACCACGGCGGCCGACATCAGCCGCCTGCCGCTGCTGCACATGGCGACGCGTCCCGGGGCCTGGGGCGAATGGTTCGAGGAACAGGGCTTGAGCGCACCGATCGGACCCGGCATGCAGTTCGAGCAATTCGGCACCGTTGCCCAAGCCTGCATGGCGGGGCTTGGCGTCGCGCTCCTGCCGCAAGTTCTTATCGCCGGCGAATTGCAGCGCGGTCAGCTCGTGCCGGCGCCGGGACAGCCGATGCAAAGCCGCAGCGCCTACTACCTCGTCGTCCCGAACGACAAGCGCGGCCACCCGCCCGTCGTCAGCTTTCGCGACTGGCTGCTGGGCCAGGTTGAGAAGGAACCGGCCGTTCTGGCCTGGTAGCTACTTCCGCTTCATCGACTCGGTTTCCGGCTGGAAGCGCAGCGTTTTTGCGACTTGTCGTTCGGCAACTTTCGCATCGAGCTTGCTTTTGATCCGGGCGAAAGCCTGGTCTCCATCGACCGAACTGCCACTCGCCATGCCCTCGTCCCAAAGACGCCCCAACTCTTGGACACTCACTTTCTCGAAACTTGCCATATCGCGCGTATCTCCACACAAGGATGGTAGATAACGCTCTAGCGATTGCAAGGAACCATTCGAGGCTACTTCCGCTTCAAGGCATCGGCCAGTGCTGCGCCAAACGCGCCTTGCTGTGCCGGTCGTTCCGGCTGACGCTGCGGCATCGGCGAAGGTTGCGCCGGCTTGCCGTCGCCATTGTCGCGCGGCCCCTTCGGCGTCCCGCCCTCGCCGCCGTCCTTGCGCATGGACAGCGCGATGCGCTTGCGCTTGATGTCGACATCGACGACCCGCACCTTCACCACGTCGCCGGCCTTCACCACCTCATGCGCGTCCTTGATGAAACGATCGGCCAGTTGCGAGACATGCACCAGCCCGTCCTGGTGCACGCCGATATCGACGAAGGCGCCGAAGGCAGCGACATTGGTGACGGTGCCTTCCAGAAGCATGCCGGGCTTCAGATCCTTGATGTCGTCGATGCCATCGGCAAAGGTTGCGGTCTTGAAGCCGGGGCGCGGGTCGCGGCCGGGCTTTTCCAGCTCGGCAATGATGTCGCGCACCGTCGGCAGGCCGAACCGTTCGTCAACGAAGACGCGCGGATCGAGCGCCTTGAGCGCGGCACTGTCTCCCATCAGCGAGCGCACATCGCGGCCGCAGGCGGCGACGATCTTCTTGGCCACGCCATAGGCTTCCGGATGGACCGACGAGGCGTCGAGCGGCTCGCTGCCATTGGCAATGCGCAGGAAGCCGGCGGATTGTTCGAACGCGCGCGGTCCGAGCCGCGCTACCTTGAGCAGCTCCTTGCGGCTGGCGAACGGCCCGGTCGCATCGCGATGCGCGACGATGGCATCGGCCAGCGATGCGCCAAGGCCTGACACGCGGGCCAAAAGCGGCGCCGAGGCGGTGTTGAGGTCGACGCCGACAGCATTGACCGCGTCCTCGACCACCGCCTCCAGCGAGCGGCCGAGTCGGTACTGGTCGACATCGTGCTGGTACTGGCCGACGCCGATCGATTTCGGCTCGATCTTGACCAGTTCGGCCAGCGGATCCTGCAAGCGCCGCGCGATCGACACCGCACCGCGCAGCGACACGTCGAGCCCGGGAAACTCCGCTGCCGCAGTCGCCGAAGCGGAATAGACCGAGGCGCCGGCTTCGCTGACGATCACCTTGAGCGGCTTCGGGGCTGAACCGGCCGGCATATCGGACAGCATGTCGGCGACCAGCTTCTCGGTCTCGCGGCTGCCGGTGCCATTGCCGATCGAGATCAGCTCGACCTTGTGCTGGCGGATAAGCGCTGCGAGTTCAACCTGCGTACCACGCACATCGTTCCTTGGCGGGAATGGATAGACGGTGGTCGTTGTCAGGACCTTGCCAGTGCCATCGACCACCGCGACCTTGACGCCGGTGCGGATTCCGGGATCGAGCCCCATGGTCGGCCGCGAGCCGGCGGGAGCCGCCAGCAGCAAATCCTTGAGGTTGCGAGCAAAGACGTGGATCGCCTCTTCCTCCGCCCGCTCGCGCAGGTCGCGCATCAGATCGAGCGTCAGGTGCAGCGACAATTTTATCCGCCAGGTCCAGCCGGCGACCTCCATCAGCCAGCGGTCGCCGGGCAGGCTGCCGCCGATGGCATAGGCGTTGGCGATCATCCGCTCGACCGGCTTCACCGGCGAGGTATCATCGGCATCGACTTCGATGTCGAGCGACAGCACCTCTTCGTTGCGGCCGCGCAGCATGGCCAGCGCACGATGGCTCGGCACATTGGCCCAGCGCTCGACATGATCGAAATAGTCGGAGAATTTGGCGCCCGCCTCCTGCTTGCCGTCGACGACACTGGCACGCATGAAGGCGCGCTCCTTCATGTAGCTGCGCAATTTGCCGACCAGATCGGCATTTTCGGCGAATTGCTCCGACAGGATGTCGCGCGCGCCCTCCAGCGCTGCCTTGGTGTCAGCCACTTCCTCGGTCACATAAGCCAGCGCCGCCTCGGCGGGCACCAGCGAGCGGTTGCCAAGGATCGTCTCAGCCAGCGGCCCAAGCCCACGCTCACGGGCGATCTCGGCCTTGGTGCGGCGCTTGGGCTTGTAGGGCAGATAGATATCTTCCAGCTGCGCCTTGGTGATGGCGGCGACGATCTTGGCTTCAAGCTCCTCGGTCAGCTTTCCCTGCTCGCGGATCGAACCGAGGATGGTGTCGCGCCGCGCATCGAGCTCGCGCAGATAGGCCAGCCGCTCGGCAAGGTCGCGCAGTTGCGTGTCGTCGAGTCCGCCGGTGACCTCCTTGCGGTAACGCGCCACGAACGGCACCGTCGCCCCCTCGTCAAGCAGCCCGATGGCTGCCGCCGCCTGTTCCGGCCGCGCGCCGATCTCGGCCGCGATGATTGCTGCGATGCGCTTGTTGTCCGATGCCATGCTGGTCCCTGTCGCAAAGAGCGGCGACCATAGGCGCTGATATCCGTCACGCCAACCGCAGTGTTCTCAAGCGGCAAAGAGGTCCACAGGAAAGCGCCGTGCTTCCGCCGGTCAGACCATACGGCTCAGCGCCTCGAAGAAGGCAACGATCTCGCGTTCGAGCGCATGGTCCTCAGGCACCGGCTGCGACCCCATTTTTGCAATCACAACTTCCGTCTTCGGGTCGACGTAAAGCCACTGGCCATGGATGCCGATGCCGCAATAAGCGCCATTTTCGTGGCCCGTCTGGTACCATTTGTTGCGATACCGGCCCTTCGGGAACAACGACACCATTGTGCCGCGCTGCCAGGCTTCCGCACTGCCACCGGTAACCGTCGTGTCGCGCACCCAAGCCTCAGGCACGATGCGGCGGCCATTGGCCACGCCTCCTTGCCGCATCATCTCGCCGATACGCGCCAGATCGCGCGGCGTCACCGAAATGCCGCCGGCGGTGCGCGCCGTGCCCTCCATGTCGACGCCGATCGAGGCCTCGCTGACGGCGCCGAGCGGCAGCCATAGTTTTTCGCGCATCAGGTCGGGGAAGCGCTGGCCCGAAGCGCGCTCGAGCAGGATGCCGAGCAGGTCGGAATTAGGCGAGCGGTAGCGGAAGGTTTCGCCATGCGGTTCTGCGAGCCGTTGCAAGGTCAGGATGAATTCGCGCAGGCTTTCTGTGCCGCCGCCCGGATTCCACAGCGTGGCGCGGCGGTAGCGGGCAAAGGCGCTTTTCGGGTCGAGATAGGCCTCCTCAAAATCGAGACTGACGCTCATGTCGAGCACATGCCGGCAACTCGCATCGGCATAGGCCGAGCCGACGGCTTCCGGGATGTAGGCCGTCACCGGCGCCTCAGGGTCGAACACGCCCTCACCTTCCAATATGCCGGCGATGATGGCGGTGACCGATTTGCTGATCGAAAAGATGATGTGACGAGCGCCGAAATCCATATTGGGCGCGAACCAGTCGCCGATGATCTTGCCGCCCTTCATCACCGTCAGCGCGTCGCTGCTCGAACGTGTGAGGAATTCGGCCACTGTCTCCGGCGCGCCGGCGACGGAGACGTTTTCGCCGAGCAGGCCGCTCAGGTCCCGCACCGACGCTTCGACGCTTCCCGGCGTCGCCGCCACGGGAGCGGTCGGCACCAGTTCGCCAAGATTCTGGAACGACCACCGGTTGAACGGGCTTTCGCGCCAGTTGGAAAGCAGCACCTCGTTGCGGCGAAAGCCGTAGCGGGTCTCGAACGCGGTCTTGCCGGTCATGAACGTTTCCTCAAAGGGATGATTTGTTGTGGGTCAACCAAGCGCCTTGGCGATGGCGTGCACCGCCTTCAGCGTCGCCACGGAATAGGCGACATTGCTGAAATCCGGATAGGTCGAGAGCTTGACCACGACCATGCCGGTGTCCCAGTCGATATGGATCATTTGCCCGAACACGCCCCGGCACATCAGAGCGCGCGAGCGCGGATTCTCGATCCAGAACTGGTTGCGATAGCTGCCTTCGGGCAGGCTCGGATTGAAATCCGGCCCATGCCTGCCGTTGCGCGTCGCCTCGATCCAGTCGGCCGGCACGATGCCGCGGCCCTTGTCGAGGATCAGCTGGCCGAAGCGGGCGTAGTCGCGCAGCGTTGCGTTGAAGCCGCCATCGGCCAGCGCATAGCCGGTGCTGTCGACGGTGAAGCAGGCGCTCTCATCGGCGCCGAGCTTTTGCCACAGCTCCTCCGACACCAGCTGCGCCAGCCGCTTGCCGGTCACCCGTTCCATGATGAAGGCAAGCACATCGGTCTCGATCGAGCGATACTCGAATTCGGCGCCATGCGGCCGCGCCTTGTCCTTCAGCCGCAGGATCAGTTCGAACAGATGCGACGGCCATTGGAAGTTCGGATCGCTGCCCGGCGGCACCGGCTTCCAGCCGGTGGCGACATCGACCTGGCCGATGTCGGAATAACGGTCGGTATATTCCTCGGAAAAGCGCACGCCTGTGGTCATATCCAGCACATGCTGCACGCTGGCACCGGCCCAGCCGGTCTCGCTGAGTTCCGGCAGATAGTCGGTCACGGGTTTGGCCGGATCGATCAGGCCGCGCCCGACCAGAATACCGAACACCGAGCCGGTTACCGACTTCGCCATCGACTGCGACAAATGCAGCGAGCGCTCGTCCATGCCGTTGAAATAGCGCTCATAGGCGACCTTGCCGCTCTTCAGTACGAGAAAGCCGTCCGCATAGGTCTCGTCGAGCAGACCGGCGAGCGTTGTCGGGCGGCCCTCACTATCCTCCACCGCCAGCCCGTCGAGATCGGTCTCGGCGCGTTCGAGACGGTGGCGATGGCCGTTGCCGCGCCAGACCTCGATGGTCGGCAGGAACTCGCGGATGTGCTGGAACGCCCAGCGATTCCAGGGCGGCCGGTCCCAATCGAGCTTCGGCAGCGCCATCTGCGGCGATGAGCCCTGCATGATCGGTGGCCGCGGATCGCTGTTGCGATAGGAGTCCATGAAAGCCATTCCAAAGGAAAAGCCCGGCGGCCTATGCCGCCGGGCCTGTCAGACTGCCGTTACTTCTGCAGTTCGGTCCAGATCTTGGTGTAGATGTCCTGGATCTCGGGCGCGCACATCTTCTGGAATTCGCCCTGTGCCTTCGCAGCCTCCGGAATGACGACTTCCGGGGCATCCTTCATATCGGCCGGCATGTACTTGTCCGAGCCGGTAATGGCGTTGGCGTAGCGGTGGAAAGCCGAGAGGCCGGCCGCGTTTTCCGGATCCATGATGAAGTTCTGGAACATCTTGGCGTTCTCGACATTTTTGGCTTCCTTGAGAACGACGACGTTATCGCTCCACAGGCCATAGCCTTCCTTCGGATAATTGTAGTGGATGGCCGGATTGGCCAGCCGCTGGCGCAGCGCCGAACCGTTCCAGTCGCTGGTCGCCTTGAAGTCGCCGGCGCCCATCTTTTCGATGGTGTTGTATTCCATGGCGATCCAGTTCGGCTTGGCCGCGACAAGCGTGTCGCGCACCTTCTTCAGCACAGCCTTGTCGTCGGTGCACTGCTGGCCGCCGACATATTTGATCGCCGCGAAGATAACGTCATTCATCTCTGGAACGACATTGGTCTTGCCCTTGAGCTCATCCGGCGTGTTGAAGATGATGCCCCACGAGTCGGCTGGTCCCTTGTAGGCGTCGGTGTTGACGACGACGCCGACGGTGCCCAGCGCCCACGGCACCGAATATTTGCGGCCGGGATCGAAGTCTGGATTGGCCCATTCCGGTGCCACGTTCTTGAAGTTCTCCATCTTGCCCGGATCGGTCTCCTGGACGAGGCCCTCCTTGATCCAGATCGGGACGTAGGTTTGCGACGGAACGGCAATGTCGAAGCCGGTGCCACCCTGGCGTACCTTGGCGAGCGCCGTATCGTTGGAATCGTAATCGGTGATGGTCACCTTGACGTTGTATTTGGCTTCGAACTTCTTGATCACGTCGGGGCTGGTGTAGTTGCCCCAATTGTAGATGTTCAGCTCGCCATCGGCGCGGGCCAGGCTCGTCGTTGCGAGCAGCGCCAACCCCATGGCGGCCGTCGTTGTCTTCCAGTTCATGGTTTTAGCTCCCATTTGTCGGTTCAGTCTCTTTTCCTGCTGACGAAGAAAAACAACGTGACGATCGCGACCGAAAGCAGCAGGAAGGCGGTCGATATCGCGTTGATCTCAGGCGTGATGCCGCGGCGGATCTGGCCGAGCATGTAGGTGGGCAGCGTGTCCTGGCCACCGGATTTGACGAACTCGGTGATGACGACGTCGTCGAGCGAAATGACGAAGGCAAGCATCAGTCCGGCCAGTATGCCGGGCCACAAAAGCGGCAGTGTGATGCGCCGAAAAGTCTTCCACGGCGTCGCATAGAGATCGGCTGCGGCGCGCTCCAGCGTCAGGTCCATGTTTTCCAGCCGCGCCCGGATCGGCAGATAGGCAAACGGGATGCAGAACGCCGTGTGCGCGGCGATCAGATAGCCAATGCCGGAATAGCCGGTGAAGATCTTGATACGCGAGAAGAAGATCAGCAGCGCCACGCCGGTGACGATCTCGGGCACCATCAGCGGCTGGTTGATCGCCGCGTATTTGAAGGTGAGGCCCGGATAGGGTGCCGTGCGCGTAGTGGCGAGCGCGGCCATGGTGGCAAAGATGGTCGACAGCACCGCCGCGATGGCGCCGATCTGGAACGAGCGCAGCGTTGCGTCGATCACCTGCACATTCTGCCACGCCGACTGGAACCAGCGCATCGAAAAGCCGCCCCATTCGGACGTCGAGTTCGCCGCGTTGAAGGCGTAGGCGACCAGCACGATGATGGGCAGATAGAGCACGATGAAACAGGTCGCGGCGATCGCCGTGAAGCCGGTCTGGTGCTTGATGGAAAAGTTGCTAGCCATGCCGCACCCCCGACTTGCCGGCATTGCGCACATAGGCAAGCAGCGCCGCCATGACGATGATCATGACCGTGATCGACAGCGCAGAGCCGAGCGGCCAGTTGCGGCCCTGCCCGAACTGCAATTCGATCAGGTTGGACAGCATCATGTTCTTGCCGCCGCCAAGCACGCTCGGGGTCACATAGGCGCCGAGCGCCGGAATGAAGACCAGGATGGAGCCGGCAATGACGCCGGGTTTGACCAGCGGAAAGATGATCTTGCGCAGCACCTTGAAGCGTGTCGCGTAGAGATCGTAGCCCGCCTCGACCAGCCGGAAATCGAGCTTCTCCATGCTGGCATAGATCGGCAGCACCATCAGCGGCAGATAGACATAGGCCATGCCGATCAGGATCGCCGTGTCGGTGTAGAGAATCTGCACCGGCGCCGAAACGATCCGGAGCTTGAGCAGGATGGTGTTGATGATGCCTTCGTTGCGGATGATCTGCAGCACTGCGAAGGTGCGGATCAGAAGGTTGGTCCAGAACGGAATGGTGATCAGGAACAGCCAGAGATCCCTGGTCTTCTCACTGCGCGTCGCCATGAAATAGGCGGTGGGAAACCCGAGCGCCAAAGTGGCGATTGTCGTCACCACCGCAAGCTTGATCGAGCGCCAGAAAATGGTGACATGCGCCGCCGCAAGCGAAAGCGTATCGTCGAAAATGTCGCGTTCCATGAACACCGACAGCCAGGCATCGGGCGAAAATTGCCACTTCACATCGCCATAGGAGCCGGGCGTCAGGAACGAGTAGATCAGCACGATCAGCAAGGGGCCGGTCGCGGCGAGGAAAATCACCAGCAAAGCTGGCGCTGACAGCAGCCAGCGGTCGCGCACATCGCGCCGCTCCGCTGCCTTGGCGACTTCTTCCGCGGTCGCCATGATCAGTCCTTCAGCACTTGCGCGGCGTCGTTGCCGATCATGATGCCGACTTGGCCGCCCTGCACGATGCCGTCGCCTGCGCCGCGGCTGTTCTGGCGCCGCACGATGAACGGCTCGCCACCGCCAAGGCGCAGATGGAAGTGCGTGTCGGTGCCGAGATAGACGATATTCTCGACGGTGCCGGACAGCGAAGCGCTGGGGCTGGCAGCCCCCAACTGCGCATGCTCGGGACGCACGACAATGGTGACCTTGCCGCTGGGGCTAAAACCTTCCGGCAGCGAGGCCGGGATTTCCGTGCCAGATGAAAGCTTGACGGTCGCGCGGCCACTAGTCACGCCGACCACATCCGCCTTGAGGAAGTTCGACTCGCCGATGAAATCGGCGACGAAGCGTTCGGCCGGCCGGTCATAGATGTCGCGCGGCGAGCCGACCTGCAGGATCTTGCCGGACGACATCACCGCGATGCGGTCCGACATGGTCAGCGCTTCTTCCTGGTCGTGGGTGACGAAGATGAAGGTGATGCCGGTCTCGTGCTGCAGCCGCTTCAATTCGATCTGCATTTCCTTGCGCAGCTTGTAGTCGAGCGCCGAGAGCGGTTCGTCGAGCAACAGCACCTTGGGCTGTGGCGCCAGCGCGCGGGCGAGCGCCACGCGTTGCTGCTGGCCACCTGAGATCTGGCTGGTGCGGCGACCCGCCAGCGCCTCCATCTTCACCAGCTTCAGCATCTCGGCGACGCGCGCCTTGATCTCGGCCTTCGGCTTGCCCAGCATTTCCAGGCCAAAGCCGATATTGTCGGCGACGGTCATGTGCGGGAACAGCGCGTAGGACTGGAAGACGGTGTTGACCGGCCGCTTGAACGGCGGCAGCGGCGCAATGTCCTGGCCGTAGAGCAGGATTTCTCCCGCGGTTGGAAAGTCGAAGCCGGCAATCAGCCGCAGCAACGTGGTCTTGCCGCAGCCGGATGGTCCCAGCAGCGTGAAGAACTCGTTCTCGCGGATGGATACCGAGACCGTGTCGAGGGCAGCGACCTGCCCTTCTCCTGATCCGAAAATTTTGCTGACGTTTACGACTTCAATTGCATTCCGATCCGGTTTGTCCGGCACGATACGCCTCACTGTTGACCCCGCTCTTTTCGGCGGAGTTTTTCCCCTGTTCGATGTGACCACACGGCCGGTAGGTTGGCAAGTCCGGCATTGAATCACAGTTCAGTCAGTCAAGTCCGTCTTGCAAGCTGCAACCTTTGCAAGCCGTATGCCATTGTCAGGCCTGGTAGGTGACCTTGCCACCGCAGACCGTCGTCACCGGGCGCACTTTGTGCAGATCGGCCGGCGCCGTCTTCTCGATATCAGCCGACAAGACAACCATATCCGCCATGTAGCCGGGTTTCAGCACGCCTTTGCGATGTTCGGCAAATTCGGCATAGGCGCCCTCGACCGTGTAGGCGACAAGCGCTTCCTGCAGCGAGAAACTCTGGCCCGGATCGCCTTCTGCCCATGGTTTGCGCAACAATGCCGCCTGAATGCTCAGGATCGGGTCGATCGGCGCCACCGGCCAGTCCGAGGCGAACACGACATGGGCGCCGGCTTCCTTCAAGGTACGCCAGGCATAGCTCAGCGGCCAGCGGTCCCGCCCGATGCGCGACACTGTCGGCTCCAGCGGGAAATCCATGGCGCCGGGCGGATGCGACGGCTGCATCGACGCGATGACGCCGAGTTCGGCGAAACGCGGCACGTCGGTGGCGGTGGTGACCTCGATGTGCTCAACCCTGTGCCGGCTGTCGCGCTTGCCATTGTCCTTCTGCGCCGCCTGGTAGCCGTCGAGCACCGCGCGCACCGCGCCATCGCCGATCGAGTGCACGGCGATCTGCAGCCCGCGTTTGTCGATGGCCACGGCGAGATCGATGAATTGCTGCGGCGTAAACAGCGGCTCGCCGACCCAGTCGGGACGATCCGCATAAGGCTCGACCATAACGGCGGTCCAGGAATCGAGCACGCCGTCGTAAAACACCTTGACCATGCCCGATGACAGCCACTCGCTGTCGTAGCGCTTGGCCATGACGGAGGCCTTCTCCAGCATGTCGAGCGTCATGAAATTCTTGTAGTGGAACGGGATCTTGACGCGGCAGGGCAGGCCCTCCTCGGCCTCGATCTCGGAAAGCAGTTCGAGCTGGTAGAGATTGCCATCCATGTTCTGGATCGAGGTGATGCCGTGGCGCGCGCACCAGGCAAGCCCGCGTCGCATGATGTCGCGGTCGGCGGCGCGCTCGGCGGTCGACGGCATCGGATCGGGCTCGCCGCCGGTGGACAGCCCTAGCCGCACCCGGCTTTCGCCGGCAAGGTCGAGCACTGGGCCGAAGGCTTCGCCCTCGCGCAGTTCGCCGGCGGCCAGGCCGTCCTCGCCCATGACGATCTCATTGCCCGGACCGAGCGTGCGTCCCTGCAGAATGCCGGCCAATTCCAACGCCTTGGTGTTGGCCCACATCGTGTGGTGGTCAGGCGCGGCCATGCAGAAGGGGCGGCCCGGCAGGATGGCGTCGAGATGGTGACGCGTCACCCGCTCGTCGCCGAGCACGGTATAGTCGACGCCCTGCCCGACCAGCATTTTCGCCTCGGGCCGTGTCGACGCATAATCGCGGATAGCACTTTGCAGCGCCTCGAAGCCGTGGATACCGCCAAGTTGAAGATGCGCGAGCTCGGCCCCTCCCGAAAACAGATGCATGTGGGCTTCAATGAAGCCCGGGATCACCGAACCGCCCTTGGCGTCGATCACCGTGGTGGCTGGCCCTTTGAGCTCTTCGATGGCGGCGCGGCTGCCAATGGCGATGATGGCGCCGTCCTTGACGGCAACGGCATCGGCGGCGGGATTGTCATCGTCCATGGTCTGCACGCGACCATTGATGACGATCAGATCAGCACCCGCACCCGTGACAGACATCGCGACTCCGCGCTTTTGACGACTGACTGAGACCGACAATCCTCTTGTCCGACAAGCTGCCACTCCGCTGGAGCGGCGCTATCGAACGAAAGAGATGCCGGTGCGCTGTTTTGAAATTCCCCTTGTGATCTCTGAAAACAGCGTGGATAAAAGAATGCGACTAATTATTCGCGTTTGTCAACGTACCGAATTTCGAATGTATTGTGGACAACGTTGAGACCGGGTGGGAACAAGGACGTCGAGCCGTGAAGCGCAGTCTCAGCCGCGAAACCAGGATGGCGCTCGAACCGCGCAAGCAGCCGCGGCAGGAACGGTCGAGCAAGGTGGTCGACCGGATACTCGACGCGGCGCTGACCCTGACGCGTGAGCAAGGGACCAAGACGCCGACGACGCTCGCCATTGCGCAGCGCGCTGGCCTGTCGGTCGGTTCGGTCTACCAGTACTTCCCCAACAAGGAAGCCATTCTTCTCGACCTCGCCCGGCGCTGGCTGTCGTCGTTTCCCGAGGTGATCGCAAGGCGCATCAAGGTGACCCCGCCCACCAACCGCGACGAGTTTCGCCAGGAAGTGCGCAAGCTCTTCATCGATACCTCCAGAATATATCTCGAAAACGCCACCCTGATGCCGGTGATCGAGGCTATCTCAGGCAATGCCGATCTCAGACCGATCCAGGACGAATATGACGAGCAGATCATCGCGCTCTACGCCGCATGGCTGCAGCATGTGAACCCGGCCCTTGAAGACAAGATCGCCAGCCGGCTCGGCGTGCTGATGATGGATGTCGGGCACGCCTGCCGGCTCGTAGGGTTGAAGCGGGATCGCAAGACCTACGACCTCATCGAGGACGATGTGGAAAGAATGTGGCTCGCTCTGGTGACCCCCTACCTCAACCTTGACTGATTTCGCACTTCGAGAGGAAATTCATGAAGACTGTCTATTCGCCGCTTCACGCCGGCCATTCCGGCCAGATGGAACTGGTCACATCAGCCATCGTGCCGGGTTTCGAAAAGCCGTCGCGGGCCGAGTTCATCAAGGCGCGGGTCGAGAGCGAGAAGCTCGGGCCGATCATCGGACCGGTCGAACATGATCTCAGCGCGGCCAAGCGCATCCACAAATCAGACTATATCGACTTCCTGCCGACCGTCTGGCCTCGCTGGACGGCTGAAGGCCATGTTGGCACGGCCATGCCCTTCACCTGGCCGACGCGAGGGTTGCGCGGCGACGTGCCGCCGAAGCGCGTCGATGCCCTGCTCGGCTATTATTCCTTCGATGCCGGCGCCACCTTCGTCGAAGGCACCTGGACCGCGATCAAATCGTCCTACGATGTGGCGCTGACGGCGGCCGCCCTGGTCAAGGGCGGCGAGCGGTCGGCCTTCGCACTCTGCCGCCCACCCGGCCATCACGCCGGCGCTGGCTTCATGGGCGGCTACTGCTACATCAACAATGCTGCAGTCGCCGCGCAGTGGTTCCTCGACCAGGGCGCAAAACGCGTCTCGATCCTTGACGTCGACTACCACCACGGCAACGGCACGCAGGAGATCTTCTATGAATGCGCCGACGTGCAGGTTCTCAATCTGCATGGCGACCCGATGGTCGAATACCCGTTCTTCCTCGGCCACGCCGATGAGCGCGGCGCCGGCGCCGGCGAAGGCTTCAACGTCAATTATCCCATGCCCTTCGGCACCAACTGGGACGCCTGGAACGCCTCACTGGAGGATGCCTGCGTCAAGCTCGCCGCCTACGCGCCCGATATCGTCATCGTCTCGCTCGGCGTCGACACCTTCGAGAAGGATCCGATCAGCCAGTTCAAGCTGAAAAGCCCGGACTATCCGAAGATCGGCCATCGCATCGCCAAGCTCGGCCTGCCGACGCTGTTTGTCATGGAAGGCGGTTATGCCGTCGAGGAGATCGGCATCAACGCCGTCGGCGTGCTCACCGGTTTCGAGGATCGGTAGGGCTTACGGGGCGGCTCTGGCCGCCCCGAGTTCCAACTAGACGGCTGCGCCCGCGGTCGGCGCGACTACCGGGACGGCCGGCTTTCGCGACCGGCCGATCCTATAGACAATCACCGCCGCGATCACGCCCGCCGCAAGGATCCCGACCGCCAGCACTGGCCGGTACCAGAACCATGCGATGGCGATCGTCGTCGCCCCTACCAGGATCGCCAGCACGAAGGCGATGATGCCGGCGCCCATCCGCGCCATGCTGCCGAGGAAGGGTATGACGTCGAGGATCACCCCGATCGGGCTGAGGAACAGCGCAAAGCCGATGGTCAGCAGCAGCAGGCCGGCGCCGCGCAGCAGCCAGGTGATCAGTGTGTTGGCGCTGACCGCGTCGGCGAACATCTTTTCGGCCGGCACGTTGCCGGTATCGACCATCAGCAACGCATCGCCCGCTTGCGTCTGGTATGGCTCGAAACGGCTGCCCGCCTGGCGCGCGACGATGCTGACCACGCCAAGCGGCGCCAGGTCGTAGCCGATGCGATAGTCGCCCAAAGCGGGCGTCGTATTGTCGTTGCCGAGATAGATCTTGCCATCGACGATGCTGAGCGGTTTCGTCCCGGAATAGGCGGCCTTTATCGCCGCCGACTGATCGGCCGACAGCGAATACTCCTTGTCGCCTTCGATGCGGTCCAGCACCGGCTTATCCAGATCGAAGGCGACGAGCTTGCCCTCAGGAATCTGGAAGGTCCGGCCGTGGATCGCCATCGACGGATTCTGATGGCCGTCCGGCTTCTTGAAATCGGACGAGTCGATCTGGCTGTCGTCCCACACTCTGGAATAGCTGTAGGTCGTCACCGTCTCTTCACCGCCGCCGAGCTTTTTCGTCGTCTCCGACTTGGACTCTTCCTTCCACTGGTACATTTCGACGCTGCGCGATAGCCGCAGCCCTTGCGCCGCAATGCCGAAATCCGGATCCGACAGGCCGCTATCGGCCGTCACCGGTCCGCTGACATGGACCAGCTTGCCGTTATTGGCTGCATCGACGCTGTCGGCACTGAGCGAAACGACCGCGCCCGACCCTTCGGCCAGCGAGCGTGCCGTTTGCACGGCGCGGCCCTCGTTCCAGAACAGCCCGATCACCATCAGCACGATCAGGACAAGGCCGAAGATGACCCCGCCGACCGCGCGCTTGATCCGCCCGAACCACGAGACGGATGTGACTTCCCTAAATGTATCGCTCATCGTTTCCCCCGAAACAAAGTTACCCAAGATTTCAACGCGGCCGGCGGCCGCGCGTCGAACTGATTAGTCTGCATGGATCTGTGCGCCGCAATCCCTGTCACCGGCGCAGGCGATCGGCTCGGCCTTGGCGGGCGCTGCCGCACCGGCAAAAACCGCAAGCACCACCGTGAACGCCAGGAAAACCCGCTTCATCATTGCCCCCGATGCTGATGGCCGCGAAGCAAGCGCCGCCAAATCCGCCGTCTACGACCAAAGGGATGCCCACCCCTGCCGATCGCCGAGAATCTATCGGAATCGATCCGCTCTCGATACGGCAGTGTCGCAACACCCTCAGGCTTTTTCATGTCGGCGTTTCGGGTCGCTTGAGGCGGAAAAGCGCCTCGGAGTACGCCTCTGAGTCGCCCGAGTCCAAAAAAATCTATTTTGTCAAATCGCGTTTGATGTCGGATTCATCTGCGGGTAGATTAGACCCGAATCAGCCGGTCCTGGGGGGCGCGGCGACCACCCAAAGTCTCAAGTTCCGGCCTATGACCGGCACCAGACGCGGACGGCTTCGCGTTCCCTGAATGGATTCGGTGATCTGCGCGACCCCGCGCCGTGTGAGTGCTTCGTAAACGTGATGCGTCTTCAAGTTCGGCCGCTGGTGACCCAGCATCCGGGCTCAAGAAAAGATTCCGGCCATGACATACAACCAAAGCATCCAATGAGCAGCTCCGCCGCGCTTCTGCAATCCGACACATTAGGCTCGCGTCTCGCGTCCCGCGGCGATCTCACCTCCTTTTTCATGCAGCTTGCCGCCGAGATCGGCGCCGACAGCTACATGCTCGTCGCCATCGTCCACGACCAGGACCGCAACGACGCCCGCATCGTCTCCTCCAACTGGATCTTCGACGCCATCGAACTCATCGGCAAGCGGCTGATCGCCGGCCTCGCCCAGGGGCCGCTGACCGTAGCACCCGGCATCCGCCCGAAGCCCTTGGTCGCCGCCGAAGCGCCCGACGCCGGCGGACTGCTCACCGGCGAGGAAGCGCGCCTGCTCGACGTGCTTGGCCATGCCGAAGTCTATTCGCTGCGGCTCAATGTCGGGCGCCAGCGGCTGTTTGCTTTGTTCTCGGCGGCCGAGGCCGGCAAGATCGACCAGCCGGCGCTGATGAAGGCGCAGCTGAAGTGCTGCTATGCGTTGTCCACCATTCCGCAATTGGTCGCCGCCGCCGCCATGCAGGACCCGCTGTCCGACCGCGAGCGCGAATGCCTGTTCTGGGTGTCGGAAGGCAAGACCACCGATGAGGTTGCGGTGATCCTCGGCGTCTCGTCCAACACCGTCAACAGTTACATCACCCACGCCATCCAGAAATTCGCGGCCTCGAACCGCGCGATGGCCATCGCCACGGCGATCAGGAGCGGCATCATTTGAAACACGCTGATATCAAGGCGGCTGCCGAAGCCCTTTTCAACGAGCAGCGCAATCCGTTCGGCGCCTTCTCCATCGGCTCCGAGACGCACCACGCCGTCACCATCCCGGACGCGGTGCGCCGCTGCCGCTGGATCGCCGTCGACATCAACGCCTCGGCCTTCGGCCTGTACTTCGTCAGCCCTTCGCCGGAGCGGGCGCGCCTGGTACCGAGCTTCGATTCCGACTATCCCGCCACCGCTGTCGCGACCAAGTTCATCGCCGGCGCCAATGGCGAGGAGATGGTGCGCCACAGCGGCGCTTCGACGGCGCCGCGCTGGTGGGCCGACGACGGTATCGCCGGCTCGGATGCCGTCTTCCAGAAGCTCGCCTGGGCTGAGCGCACTGCTCCATTGGCGCCGGGCACCAACGGCATCGCCTTTCCCGTCCATGCCGATCGCGGCCATTGCGGACTGGTGGTTTTCCTGGGCTCGACGATCACCTTGGCGGAAGACACGCTCTACGAAATCCACGCCCGCTGTTTCTCGCTGTTCGCCGCCGTTGCCCGCATTCGCCCAAGCGATGCCAGCCGCATGCGATCGATCTCCAAGCGTGAACTGGAGTGCCTGAAGCTGACCGCCAACGGCAACACCAGCGAGGAGATCGCCAGGCTGTTGAAGCTGTCGGTCCACACCGCCAACCAGTATCTCACCCAGTCGACGCAGAAGCTCAACGCGGTCAACCGCAACCAGGCGGTGGCCAAGGCGCTGCGGCTGGGGCTGATCGAGTGATCTGCGGCCGCATTCAGCAGATAGATAGGACGAGAAATCAGCGATAGCTGAGCGGCTCGGTCCTGCGGATGCGCGCTTCTTCGATCACCGTTTCCAGCAAGGCTGTGTTGTGCTCGGGATCCTCGCCGGGCTTTTCGAACGACACATAGTTGACCGCGACCGAAGACCTCTCCTCGCTCAGAGTCAGCTGGAAATAGACGGTGACGCCGGGCGGCCTGAGCTCGAGATCGAGCACGATGCGTGGGCTGCCGCTCCAGTCGACATGCGCTTCACCGCCATGGCCGAGCCTGAGCGTGCCCGGCAGGAAGAAAAGCTCCACCGCCGAATCCACCAAATCCGACAGGCAAGCGAAATGCTCGAGCCGGATGAAGGCGATATAGTCGGCGACGTCGATCAGCCGCAACTCGTCCACCACTTGCTCGATAGCCTTGGCGACGATGAGTTCGCGGGATTTTGCGTGCGGTTGGCGGTTCATGAAATTTGTCTCCGCTCAGCCTTTTTCGAGTAGACGATCCGCACCAGTTCGGCGACGGCCTGGTAGAATTGCGACGGGATCACGCTATCAACCGAAACTTGCTTGTACATGGAGCGGGCGAGCGCCACGTCCTCGAAGATCGGGATGTTGTGCTCCTTGGCAATCTCGCGAATCTTGAGCGCCACAAGGTCCTGGCCCTTGGCCAGCACCATGGGTGCTGAATCCTCGTCGCGGACATATCTGAGCGCGATGGAAAAGTGCGTCGGATTGGCGATGATCAGCGTCGCGCGCGGCACCGCCGTCATCATCCGCTTGCGCGCCCGGTCGCGCGCCAGCGAGCGCAGCCGCGACTTGATGATCGGGTCGCCCTCGGACTGCTTGAACTCGTCCTTGACCTCCTGCTTGGTCATCCGCAGATCCTGCTTCCAGTGGAAGCGCGACCAGACGACGTCGACCGCCGCGATCAGCCCCATGACGAAGACGATCGCCACCAATATGTCGACGGTGATGCTTTTGATGACGAGGCCGAAAGCGACGGGGTTGGTGATCATGCCGGCCAGGAGCTGGCGGTAGTCCTGCGATAGCGTGAAGTAGAGCACGATGCTGGCGAAGCCGAGCTTGCCCAGCGATTTCAGGAACTCGACCCAGCCCTGAATGCCGAACATCCTGGTCCAGCCTTTGGCTATCGAGATGCGCGACAGTTGCGGCCGGATCCGCTCGCCGACGACTTGCGGCATGTTCTGCAGCACCGAGGCGCCGATGCCGGCCACCACCAGCAGCACCAGCAGGCTGACGACGGCGTTGCCTATTTCCATCATCACGGTCTTGTAGAGCGCGATGACGTCGGTCTCGGTGTCCATCGGCCACGCCTCGGGCTTTTCCAGGAACATCGACAGGAACATGCCGAGATCAACGACCGCGTCCTTGGCGTAGAAGACGGTGAACACCAGTATGGCGATGAAGGACGCCAGAAGTGCGGCCTCTCGCGAATGGGGCAGCTTGCCCTGTTCGACGGTGTCGCGGATCTTCTTTTCGGTCGCGTCTTCGGTTTTGGAGTCTTTGTCCGCCGCTTCAGCCATTCAGCGCTCGGCGTTAAGCCGCTTCGCTCTGCTGCGATGAGGGCAGTTCGAAAGCCCCCTCGCGCGAAAGCCGGATTGTCGCCACCGCGATGTTCTTGCGCGCCGTCATGATGTCGGCAAGCTGAATGCCTTCCGAGCCCTGGCCGAGCTCGGACTCGATCATGCGCCGCGACCGTGCGCCGATCGCCGACAGCACCGATTCCGTCAATGCGGGCGCCGCACCGCGCAGCGCCAGCGTGATCAGTTCGGTCGACAGCCCGTCGAAAAGGAGTACCCTCGCCTTCTGCGTCAAAAGCGGCAGATCGTCGAAGGCAAACAACCTGGAGCGAACACCGCCGAGGCCCGGCGTGCCGGCCTCTTCCAGATCCTGCATGACCTCTTCCAACTGAGGCTTGTCCATCTCGTTGAGCATACTGGCGACGCGCGCCTGTCCCGCCGAGATATCCTTGGTCGCGGTCTGCGCCAGCACGCTGGCGCGCAGCTGGTTCTCGATGATCCTGGTGGCCGCGTCCGGAATGGTCGCCATCGTCACCATGCGCTTGATGATCTCGCTGCGCATCGGCTTTTCCATGGTCAGCAAAATGTTGGCGGCGGCTTGCGGCGCAAGCTTCGACAGCACCATGGCCGCGGTCTGGGGATGCTCGGCGGCAAGGAACGTGCCCAGACGCGTCGGCTCGAGCTTTTCCAGCTCCGGCCAGATCGGCGGTGGTCCTTCCGGCGCAACCTCGAAGCGCTTGTCGCCCATGATGGCGCTCATCTCTTCGGGCGACAGCGATTCATTGAGGATCGTGTCCATCCGGTCGGCGGAATCGAGCAGGCCCGCACCTTCGGTGAACTCGGCCTCGAATTCGGCAACGATGCGTTCGAGGTCGCTTTGCGGAATGGTGCGCAGCAGCCGCGCCCCTTCGATCAGTGCCTTCAGTTCTTCCTGCTTGAAGAATTTCAGCAGCCGGCTGGCCGAAGGCTTGCCCATCGCCACCAGGATGGCGGCGGCCTTTTGCGGGCGCGTGAGCGTCACCGGCGTCGTCATGGCATCCGCTCCTGCTGAGACCGCATGTCATTCATTGCTCAAGCGCCCTTGGTCGCCGCGATAATTTCGGTCAGCCTGATGCCAAAGCGCGACGGATCGCTTTCCAGCACGGTGATTTCGCCGCGCGCGATCTTGCGGCCGTTGACCACGACATCGACCGGTTCGCCGATGCGCCGGTTGAGCGCCACCGTCGAGCCCTTCTGCAGCGCCATCAGGTCCGACACCGACATTTCCGTGCTGCCGAGGATGATCTGCACATCGACGGGGATGCTCATGATGATGTTCGAATTGGCGCCGGACGTGGCAGCCCGCAAGGCGGCGTCGGGGCGCTTTTCCTCCTCCTGGAGGACACCGCGCAATTCCTCGATGGCGCGGTCGAGCTGTTCGTCCGGCTGGTCGATATTGGCTTCCACCTTGGTCTTGGCCATCAGTCGTCTCCAAATGCTTGGGCTTGCCCGGCGTCAGCCCGGCATGAGCCCATCGATAAAATCCTGACCGGCATCGTAAGGATGCCTGATCCGGACGGTGTAGTTCTGCCCGAGTTTACCGAACTCGCAGACAAACAGCGTCTTGTCGCGCGCGCTCAGCTTGGCCTGCGACTGCGCGGTTTCCTCGAACTCGATGATCTGGCCCGGCTCGAAGCCGGCGAGGTCGCCGAGCGTCAGGCGTGCCAACGGCATGGTCGCTTCGAGCGTCACCGTCGAGCGCATCACTTCTTCGGAAAAACGTGCCCGCCAGTCGGAGGTCGTGCCTTCGCTGTCGTGGACATCGGCGATACCGCGTGTGGCCAGCAGGATGCGCTGCGGGATCATCACCGTGACCGTTCCGCTGTCGGTCGGCGTCGAGATGCCGAAGACGATGCGCACCGCCGCGCCATCGCGCAGCACGCGGCGCTTGGCTTCGCTGCCCGAAAGCGCCCGCGGCACCGGCAGCCGCAGCTCGAGCGAGCGCCGGCCCGATCCGTTCAACGCCTGCGCAACTTCCTGGAAGACCGTGGTCGCAACATCGGTCTCGATCTGCGACAGAGCGCGCTCGATCGGCGAAACCGGCTGATCCGGATCGCCGCCGAACAGCGCGCACACCATCACGGCGATGGCCGGCGCATCTGCCACCAGCGTCATCGCATCCGAAGACGTCGGCGATGCTATGATGGCCATGGCAAAGGCATCGCCGGCATTCGTGCGGGCATCGGGAACACGGCTGATCTCGACCGCGCGCAGGTCGACGGTGACCGGTGCGCCGAGTTCGCCGGCCAGGCTCTTCTGCAGCAGCGGCAGCGCGCGCTCGCCCATCGAGCGCCCGGTGCCGATGACATGAGCGGCCTCACCGCTGTCACCGACCAGACGCTCAATGATCAGCGAGCGGGCTTGCGAGGGGCTGCCAGGACTTGTCATGACGGCGTGCGGTCCTGTCTGTCGTCATGCATGGCTCAAGCCGCTTTCTTCTCGGCGGAAGCTGTGTTCATCGTGCTTTGCTCGACGGCGTCGATCGTCGGCCGCTCATAGGACGAGATGGTCTTGCGGCCGAACTCGATCGCCACCTGCGGCAGAGCGCCGTTCATATAGGCAAGCAGCGTCTGCTTGACGATGATATAGAGGCGATTCTTCTTCTCGCGCACCGTCTTGATCTTGGTGGCAACCGGTCCGACCACCGCATAAGACAGGAAGATGCCGAGGAAGGTTCCGACAAGGGCGGCGCCGATCAGGCCGCCGAGGATTTCGGGCGACTGGTCGAGCGCGCCCATCGCCTTGACCACGCCGAGCACGGCGGCGACGATGCCGAGCGCCGGCAGACCGTCACCCACCGCCACCAGCGCGTGGTAGGCCTTCATCTTGTCGGACTTGATGGTCTGGATTTCCTCGTCCATCAGCGCCTCGATCTCATGCGAGCGGGCATTGCCGATGATGATGATGCGGCAGTAGTCGCAGATGAAATTCGTCAGGTCGTGGTTCTTGAGCACGGTCGGGAACGCCTGGAAGATCGCCGACTCCTCCGGATTGTCGATGTGCGCCTCGACCTCGCTGCGCGACTTCGAGCGCAGTTCGCGCATCAGGCTGTGCAGCACGCCCAGCGTCTCCAGATAGTCGCGTTCTTTCGGTACCGCCTGCTTGAACGCTTCGAGGATACCCCTGCCGGTGTCCTTGACCGTCTTCATCGGGTTGGCGACGAGAAAGGTGCCAAGTGCGGCGCCACAGATGACCACCGCTTCCCAAGGCTGCATCAGCACATGCAGATGGCCGCCCATCGCCATGAAGCCGCCGAGAACACAGCCGAGCGTCACCACAAGTCCGATCAGAATGCCCACGCCAGATCCTTCCGCATCACGTCAGGCCTAACCGATAGCCCCCGTGCCTTGTGTGAGGCTTGAATCATGCAAGGTGAGGCGATTCAGCCTCGCGCAAGCAAGTCCGCATACTCTTGCTTTTGAAGCTGCGACCGGAGGCATGTCGTGTTGAGCACTTTTACCAGCTACCAGCTCATCGCCAGGGACATCCCCAAGGCGATCGACCGCATCGAGGCGGAGCCGATCGCCAAGCGCGACACCGACTACTATCTCGCCAACATCGGCAGCGTGAAATCGATAGACGATTTCGTAAAGAACGACCGGCTGTTCAAATATGCCATGAAGGCCTTCGGTCTCGGCGACATGGCTTACGCCAAGGCCTTCATGGTCAAAGCCCTGAAGGAAGGGGTGTCGGATTCCGACAGCTTCGCCAACAAACTGAGCGACAAGCGTTATGCCGAGTTCGTGTCGGCCTTCAATTTCGCCGCCCTGGGCCCTAATGCCACGAGCTACAATTCGGCGCAGCAGGGCGTGACCAACAATTACGGCCTCCAGGTCTCGGTCGGCCCTTCGCAGAACGGCTTCACCTACTACAAGGGCGAAACCTCGTACTACCTGAGCAACATTTCCAACGTAAAATCGATCGACGACCTGATGGGCAACGATCGCCTGCTCACCTATGCGATGGCCGCGTTCGGCCTGGACGCCGACGCCGAGCCGGCTGCGACCGTGCGGGCCATGCTGGAAGGCGGCGTCACCGACCCGAACAGCCCCGCAAACACGTCGACAAACAAGGGCTATGCGGCTTTCGTCGCGGCTTTCGACTTTGCCCAATATGGCGACCAGGCTACGGCGGGCGACGCCGTCCAGCAGGCGGTGCCGAAGGCTGTGATCGGCGGAACCGGACTGTTGCTCGTCAAGCCGACCGCGCAATACATCAAGGGCGAGGCCGACTACTACGCAGCCAACATCTCCAAGGTGAAGTCCATCGAAGACCTGCTGAAGGACAAGCGCCTGCTGACCTTCGCCATGGCTGCCTATGGGCTTGATGCATCGACCCAGACGACGAAGCAGATCCGCACCATGGTCAATGGCGGCGTCACCGATCCGTTGAGCCCCGCCAACCTCTTGGCCGACAAGAGCTACGCCAACTTCGTCACCGCCTTCGACTTTGCCCAGTACGGCGACCAGGCAACCACGCGCGACGCCGTGCTGAAGACGACGCCGAAGCTGTACACGACCGAGTCCAGCCTTGGACTCATCAAGCCGAATGCGGACGCTGTCCAGGCCGAGACCAGCTACTACCTCGCCAACATCACCAAGGTGAAATCCGTCGACGATCTGATGGCCGACAGCCGCCTTTATAACTATGCTCTGTTCGCCAGCGGGCTCGATCCTGCGACCACCAACAAGGATCTCGTGCGCGATGTCCTGGAGGGTGGTGTCCGTGATCCCGCCAGTGTCGCCAACAAGCTCTCCAACAAGGCCTATGCCAGGCTCGCCACCTCGTTGAATTTCGAAGCCTACGGCGAAGCGGCAACGACCCGCAGCCCGTCGCAGCAGCCGGTGGTCGACAAATATATGCGCCAGACCCTGGAAGAAGACGCCGGCAAGACCAATGACGGCGTGCGGCTGGCGCTCTATTTCGAGCGCAAGGCCTCGACCATCACCAACTGGTACGACGTGCTGGCCGACACGGCCCTGGCCAGCGTGGTACGCACCGCCATCGGCCTGCCCGATTCCTTCGCTGCCGCAGATATCGACAAGCAGGCGCAGGCCTTCGAGGCAAAGCTCGACCTCACCGATTTCACCGACCCGGCCAAGCTCGAGAAATTCCTCACCCGCTTCACCAGCCTTTGGGAAATCAATCATCCGACCTCGACCGCCCAGACATCGATCGGTGTGCTGTTTGCGCAGCCGACCACCGTCGGCATCTCGACCGATCTGATGATGGCCATGCAGAAACTGAGATTCTGAGAACACCATGCAGGACAGCCTTTACGTCGCCCTTTCCTCGCAGATCGCGCTTGAGCGCCGTCTCGACACCATCGCCGATAATGTCGCCAACGCCTCGACCATCGGCTTTCGCGCCACCGGCGTGAAGTTCGAGGATGTCGTCTCCGGCAGCGGCCCCAAATCGGTGTCCTTCGCCTCCTCCGGCAAGACCTATTTGTCCGGCGCGCATGGCGCGATGACGCAGACCGGCAACCCGTTCGACTTCGCCGTCCAGGGCGATGCCTGGTTCGGCATCGACACCCCGGCCGGCACCGTGATGACGCGCGACGGACGTTTTTCGATGAACGAGAACGGCGAGTTGATGTCGCTCGAAGGCCATCCGGTGCTCGACGCCGGCGGTGCGCCGATCCAGCTCGACCCGCGCGACGGCCCACCCAAGGCGGGCGCCGACGGCTCGCTGCGCCAGGGCGACAAGCTCGTCGGCGCCATCGGCCTGTTCAATTTCGATCCCGGCCCGAATTTCGTCCGCTACGGCAATTCTGGCATCGTGCCCGCGCGTGCGCCGGAGCCGGTCACCGACCGTTCCGATCTCGGCGTCGCGCAGGGCTATGTCGAGGAATCCAACGTCAATCCGGTGCTGGAGATGACGCGCCTGATCATGGTCCAGCGCGCCTTCGAGAACACGGCGGCGCTGATGCGCCAGACAGATGCCTCGACCGACGACGCCATCAAGACGCTCGGCTCCAAGTCGTAGCAGCATGTCGAGCAGCAAATCATCGATACGCGCGCTTGAACGGCAACCGGAGACAGCACCGGAAAACCGGCTGGCTGCGCTGGAGCGGATCTGGCGCCGCTTCGATGACACCGAGACGTTGCTGCGGCGCGGCGGCCGTGTTTCGGAGGTTTCGCCAACGCATTACAAGGTGCGCGGCCTGTCTGAAGTCGCCAGGCTTGGCGACCTCGTCGAACAGCGCGGCAATGCCGGCACGCGCCGCGGCGAGATCGTCAGGATCGGCCGCGACGAAGTCGTCATCGCCCCCTTCGAACGCAGCGCCGACGCCGGCATCGGCGACGCCGTGTTTCGCCGCGGCCCGCTGACGGTAACGCCGCTTGCCTCGTGGCGCGGGCGCGCCATCGACGCGCTGACCCGCGTCATCGATGGCGGCCCGCCGCTGATCAGGATCGGCGAGGCTGCGAGCGGCGACGGCACCACGCCCGGCGCCATGGCGCGGCAGCGCGTCGGCACCGCCTTCACGACCGGGGTCAAGGTCATCGACATCTTCACGCCGCTCTGCCTCGGCCAGCGCCTCGGCATTTTTGCCGGTTCCGGCGTCGGCAAGTCGACGCTGCTCGCCATGCTGGCCGGCGCCGACGCCTTCGACACCGTGGTCGTGGCGCTGATCGGCGAGCGCGGCCGCGAGGTACGCGAATTCCTCGAAGACACGATCGGCGCAGAGAGCATGGCCAAGACGGTCGCCGTCGTCGCCACCAGCGACGAGAGCGCCATGATGCGCCGGCGCGCGCCGGATACCGCCATGCGCGTTGCCGAACATTTTCGCGACCAGGGCCATCGCGTGCTGCTGGTGCTGGATTCGATTACCCGCTTTGCCCATGCGCTGCGCGAGGTGGCGACCGGCACCGGCGAGCCGCCGGTCGCCCGGGGCTATCCCGCTTCGGTTTTCACCGACCTGCCGAAGCTGCTCGAACGCGCCGGACCTGGCGCTGAAGGCCCCGGTATCAAAGGACAGGGATCGATCACTGCCATCATCTCGGTGCTGGTCGACGGCGACGACCACAACGACCCGGTCGCCGATTCGGTACGCGGCATTCTCGACGGCCATGTCGTGCTCGACCGCGCCATTGCCGAACAGGGCCGCTACCCCCCGGTCAATCCGCTGTCGTCGATCTCGCGCCTCGCCGACAAGGCATGGAGCCCCGAGCAACGCATGCTGGTGACCAGGCTGAAGTCGATGATCTCGCGCTTCGAGGACACGCGCGACATCCGCCTGCTCGGCGCCTATCAGGGCGGCGCCGATGCCGAGCTCGATATTGCCGTGCGCCAGGTGCCGCTGATCTACGAGGCGCTGACGCAGTCGCCCAGGGATCGCGCCTCGAGCGACGCATTCTCCGACGTCGCCCGTCATCTGAAAGGCAAGCAAAGTGTCGATGCAGGAGACTGAGCTTCAGTACACCGAGCGGCTTTTGCGCGAGATGATCGCAGAGGCCAGTGCCGCCGAGGAAGCCCGGGCCAACGAAGCGAGAGCTGTCAGGGCAAAGGCCGATCTCGACAAGGCCGCCAAGGCTGAGGCCATTCTGGCCAGGGCCGCCAGGCCATTCTTGCCCAGGGTAGCCAGCGTAGTCGAGTCCACTGTGCCTCGCTTGGCCGAGCCTGCCTTGCCCAGCGTCGTCAAGCCTGAATTGCCAAGGACCCCTCGCGCCGGCCCCAAAGAAGCGATCGAGACCAGTCGTGACTCGCTTCTCGACGGGCTGTTCCCGGTCACCGAATGGCCGCAGCCGCCAAGGCCGCAATATCCCAGGCTCGACAAGAAATCCGACCGCCGCAGCGATATCGTCTTTGCCGCGCTCGGCATCACGCTTGGCCTGATCTGCGCGCTGTTTCCCTGGTATATCTTCTTCAATCAGGACCAGTTCGGCGTGCAGGCGATCAAGTTCGGCGGCAGCGGCACCAATGCAGGGCGGGTCAGCGGCGGCTCGCAGATGGAGAACAGCGGTCAGCCGCTGACGGCAAACGATGTTCCCGATGTCGACCTGTTCGCCACCGGCACGCTGCAGGACCCCGAGGACAAGACCCAGCCTCCCGGCGTCGACGAGCAGCCCTTCCCGGCGGACGCCAAATTTCGCATGGTTCATGTCGCCAATGGCCGCGCCATGATCGAGGACGATGCCGGCCTGTGGATCGTCCAGCGCGGCTCGAAGCTGCCCGATACCAGCGTCGTCTCGTCGATCGAGCAACGGGGCGGCAAGTGGGTCATGGTCACCAGCACCGACCAGGTGATCGAACTCTCCAAATAGCGGCACACCGGCTTACGCCTGGCCCGCGCAAGGTCCGCGCAAGACTGGCAGCCTAGTCTTGTACGTACCAGCCTGGAGATCCCCATGGAGCCCGTCAACCTTTTCGATCTCGCCGCCAAGCAGTCGCAATGGCTGTCGGTGCGCCAGTCCGCAATTGCCGGCAACATCGCCAACGTCAACACGCCCGGCTACACCGCCGGCGATGTCGAGCCGTTCGAGAAGGTGCTCGACCGCACGGCAGTGTCGCTGACCGCCACCCAGGCAGGCCACCTCGGCACTGCCGCCACTAATGCCGGCTTCACGGTCAAGCCAGAAGAGACGACCGGCGCCATCATGCCCTCGAAGAACACGGTGGTGGTCGAGAACGAACTGATGAAGGCCGGCGAGGTCCGCCGCTCCTTCGAGCTCAACACCGCGATCGTCAAGGCCTTCCATTCGATGATGATGATGGCGGTGAAGAGCTGACAATGGACGCCTTGACCTCAGCCCTCAAGATCGCCGCGTCCGGCCTCAGCGCCCAGTCTGACCGTTTGCGCGTCGTTTCGGAAAATCTCGCCAACGCGCAGTCGACCGGCAACACCCCGGGCGCTGACCCCTATCGCCGCAAGACCATCAGTTTCGTCTCGGAACTCGACCGTGCCTCGGGTGGCACGACGGTTGAGGTCAACTCCATCGACCGCGACCCCAGCGACTTTCCCGTCGAATTCCAGCCCGGCAACGAGGCCGCCGACGACAAGGGCTACGTCAAGATGCCCAATGTAAACGTGCTGGTCGAGATGGCCGACATGAGCGAGGCCAACCGCTCCTACGAAGCCAACCTTCAGGTCATCAAGCAGGCGCGTGATCTGATCTCCATGACCATCGACCTGATGAGGAACCAGTAATGATCAGCGGCATTGGCGGTATCGGATCGCTTCCCCTCAAGCCGGAGATCGGTGGCGCCGATACCACGACCGACCTGTTCCAGGGCACCAAGGCGCCGATGGCCGGCAGCGAAATCGGCACCACCTTTGCCGAGGCGCTGAGCCAGGCCGCCTCGAAGACCGTCAACACCTTGCAGAATGCCGAGCAGGTGTCGATCAAGGCACTCAGGGGCGACGCCGATACCCGTCAGGTCGTCGACGCCGTCATGAGCGCCCAGCAGGCCCTGCAGACCACGATCGCCATCCGCGACAAGGTCGTCTCCGCCTATCTCGAAATCAGCCGTATGGGCATCTGAGGAGACTTGCCGTGAAAGCACTCGCCATCGCAGCGACCGGCATGAATGCCCAGCAGACCAATCTGGAAGTGATCGCCAACAACATCGCCAACATCAACACCACCGGCTACAAGCGCGCGCGCGCCGAATTCTCCGACCTGCTCTACCAGGTCGACCGCACGCAGGGCGTGCCCAACCGCTCCAATTCATCGCTGGTGCCGGAAGGCGTGTCGATTGGCCTTGGCGTCAAGACGACGGCGGTGCGCAACGTCCATACCCAGGGCGAACTGACCTCGACCGGCAACAGTTTCGACATGGCGCTGACCGGCCGAGGCTGGTTCCAGATCGAGGGCGCCGACGGCGGCACACTCTACAGCCGCGCCGGCGCCTTCAACACCAACGCCACCGGCCAGCTGGTGACCGTCGACGGCGCCAATGTCATCCCGGCCATCACCGTGCCGACCGATGCCATCGAAGTTGTCGTCAACAAGACCGGCCAGGTCTTTGCCCGCATCGACGGCCAGACCGACCTCCAGCTGCTGGGCCAACTGCAGCTCGCCAACTTCGCCAATGAAGCAGGCCTCGCGCCGCTCGGCGACAATCTGTTCCAGGAGACGCCGGCCTCCGGCCCGGCCAATGTCGGCGTGCCCGGCGATCCCGGCTTCGCCTCGGTCGAGCAGGGTTATCTCGAGGCCTCCAACGTCGATCCGGTCAAGGAAATCACCGAGCTGATCTCGGCGCAGCGCGCCTATGAGATGAACTCCAAGGTCATCCAGGCCGCCGACGACATGGCCTCCGTCGTGTCCAAGAACATCAGGTAAGATTTGATGGTCTCTCCGGCCTTCCGCTCCGCGCTTTGCCGCACCGCGCTGATCCTGGCGCTGGTGGCCGGCAGTGTGCCGGCGTTTGCCCAGGAGAGCGCAGACCAGCAGACCACCACTCAGGTCGCGAGCAGTCAGGCAACCGGCGAGATCGTTCTGATCCCCAACCGGGTCATTTATCCCGGCGAGATGATCGACACCGGCGTGCTGAAACCGGTGACGCTGCTCCCCGGCAAGCACAGGCCAGATGCGGTCGCCACGCGGGCCATGGAACTCCAGGGCAAGGTCGCCAAGCGCACGCTGCTGCCCGGCCGCTATATCCCGGTCGCCGCCATCCGCGACGCCTGGCTGGTCGAACAGGGTGCCGCCGTGCAGGTCTATTTCATCGCGGGCGACCTCACCATTTCGGCCACGGCGGTGTCGCTGCAGCCGGGTGCCGCCGGCGATTTGATAAAGGTCCGCAACACAGACAGCGGCAAGATCTTTTCCGGCACGGTGATGGCTGACGGCACCATCCGGGTCAGCGCGTCATGAGACGCGGAGCTGCCCTTCTGCTCGCGGCCGTTGTCGGCCTGCAGCCGGCGCTGGCCGACGGTCTTACGCCGAAGCAAAAGCGCGATCTTGCCGGCCAGAATGGCGGCGCCTTTGTCGATCCCGAATACGATCCGGCCACCACCAACCGCATGTTCAGGGTCTCCAACGGCCCAAGCTCTCTGCCACCCGGCCAGGTCGCATCGCGCATCAAGGACATTGCGCAGCTGCAGGCTTCGCGCGACAACCAGCTCGTCGGCTACGGCCTCGTCATCGGCCTCGCCGGATCGGGCGACAGCCTGCGCAATTCGCCCTTCACCGAACAGTCGATCCGCGCCATGCTCGAAAATCTCGGCATTGCCACCGAAGGTGGCAGCGCGCGGGCCAAGAACGTCGCCGCCGTCATCGTCACCGCCAACATGCCGCCTTACGTGCAGTCTGGGGCCCGCATCGACATCGACGTCTCCTCCATGGGCGACGCCACATCGCTTGCCGGCGGCACGCTGATAATGACGCCACTGAAGGCGGCCGATGGCGAGATCTATGCTGTCGGGCAAGGCTCGGTCATCGTTTCCGGCTTCACTGCCCAAGGCGATGCCGAAAAGCTGACGCAGGGCGTGCCGACGGCCGGCCGCGTGCCCAACGGCGCCATCGTCGAGCGCACTGTGCGCGCCGAATTCGAGGACCAGGCGCTGCTCACCTTGCAATTGCGCAACCCCGATTTCTCCACTGCCGTCCGCATCGCCGACGCCATCAACGGCTACACCTCGCAACGCTTCGGCATGCGCGTGGCGGCGGAGCGCGATGCACGTACCGTGCAGATCAGGCGGCCGAAGAATGTTTCGGCGGCGCGCTTCTACGCCGAGATCGAGAATTTGGTGGTCGAGACCGACACGCCGGCACGCGTCGTCATCGACGAACGCACCGGCACCATCGTCATCGGCAACGAGGTCAAGATCTCGCGGGTGGCGATCAGCCACGGCACGCTCACCGTGCGCATCACCGAACAGCCGAAGATCGTCCAGCCGGAACCGTTCTCCAAGGGCGTGACAGCGGAGGAACCCTTCACCACCATCGATGCCACGCGGCCTGACGCCCGCGTCAATGTGCTCGACGGACCGAACCTCGAAACGCTGGTGTCGGGCCTCAACCGTCTCGGCGTCAAGCCGGACGGCATCATTGCCATTTTGCAAGGCATCAAGTCGGCCGGCGCTTTGCAGGCCGATCTGGTTCTCCAATAGGCCATGCCGATGATCGATTTCTTTTCCCAAAAGCAGCACCGCCGAAGCGCAGCCTTGGCAGCTTGCGTCATCGCCGCCACCGTCCTTGCCGGCGGCACTGTTCGCGCGGAAGAAGCGGTGCGGCAGGTTCTTCCTGGCGGGCAACAGCCGGCGGCAGTGCAGCAGCTGGTCCGCGAGAAGGTGCCCGATGAAAGCGAGATCCAGCGCTTCTGCTCCAACATCGCCGACGCCGCCCGCGACCGCCGTTACGCGCTGCAGGCCGAAGAGTTGAAGCAGTTGCAGGCTGGCATCGACCAGCGCATGAAGGCGCTGGACGACAAGCGCGCCGAATACGAGCAATGGCTGAAGCGGCGTGAAGTTTTCCTGGCCCGCGCCGAGGATGGCGTCGTCAAGATCTATGCCGGCATGAAACCGGATGCCGCGGCCGAGCGCCTGGCCATGGTCAACACCGATCTCGCCGCCGCCATCCTGATGAAACTCGATTCGCGCAAGGCCGGCGTCATTCTCAACGAAATGGACCAGAAGGCGGCAGCCACGCTCACCGGCATTATGGCCAGCGCGGCGCGAAGGATAGACCCGTCATGAAGTCGCATATACTCGCCCTGGTCGCCACCGCTTCACTTGCCGGCTGCGCCTCCGACCCCAGGGAGATCGGCAGGGAGCCGGCGCTGTCGCCGGTTGGCACCGGCATTACCGGCAGCGTCAATGCGCCCTACTCCTATCCCGAAACGCCACCCGCGCCAGTGAAGAAATTCTCGCTGTGGGATGATCGCCAGAGCCGGTTGTTCACCGACCCGCGCGCGCTGCGCGACGGCGACATCCTCACCGTCAGGATCAAGCTCAACGACAAGGCCAACTTCAAGAACCAGAACGACCGCAGCCGCACCGCCGGGCGCAAGCTCGGCTATGACGTCAACCTCGGATGGGAAGGTGCCACCACCAGCGGCAAGGGCGACGCGGGGCTGAGCTCCACCACCGAAACCAATGCGGACGGCGAAATCAAGCGCTCGGAGAACCTCGAGCTCAACGTCGCCGCCGTCGTCACCGAAGTCCTGCCCAACGGCAATCTGATGATCCGCGGCTCACAGGAGGTGCGCGTCAATTACGAGCTCAGGGTGCTGACCATCGCCGGCATGGTGCGTCCATCCGATATCGGCGCTGAAAACACCATCTCTTATGAACGCATCGCCGAGGCGCGCATCTCCTATGGCGGCCGCGGCCGCGTCAGCGAAATTCAGCAGCCCGCTTACGGTCAGCAGATCCTCGACCAAGTCCTCCCCTTTTAGGACTGGAGAACGGCGCCGTGGCAAATGTCGAACAGGTTCAGCAAAAAAAGGGCCCGTCGCTTGTCATCCAGCTTGCGATGCTGCTGGCGGTGACGGGCGCCGCGATCGGCATGGGCTGGATGTCCGGCGGCTATCTGAAGGGCGTCGGGGGACCGGTGCCTGTGCCCGCCGCACCGGAGAACCAGTCCAATGCCGAGCAACCGAGCAAGGCGGCCGAACATGCTCCCGGCACCGGGCCGACGCTTGTCCAGCTGGCGCCGATCACCACCAATCTGGCTTCGCCTGCCGACACCTGGATAAGGTTGGAAGCGTCAGTGATCTACGATGCGCCGCAGCCGCCCGAACTCACCGAAAGCATTCACCAGGACCTGCTGGCCATGGTCCGCACCCTGAAGATGCATCAGATCGAAGGTGCCAGCGGCTACCAGCATTTGAAAGCCGACCTCGAGGAGCGCGCCGCAATCCGCAGCGGTGGCCATGCCAAACAGGTTCTGATCAGGACATTGCTGCTCGAATGAGAAAACTCGTCCTCGCCGCCGCGATCGTCGTCGCCACCACCTCTGTCGCCGCCGCCCAGCAGCTCGATCTCGGCGGCATCGGCAAGGCCGACGGCGCCACCGTCGGCTATATCATCCAGATGTTCGGTCTGCTCACCGTGCTGTCGGTGGCGCCGGGCCTGTTGATCATGGTGACGAGCTTCACCCGCTTCGTCATCGCCTTCTCGATCCTGCGCGCCGGCATCGGCCTGCAGTCGACGCCGGCCAATCTGATCCTGATCTCGCTGTCGCTGTTCATGACCTTCTACGTCATGGCGCCGACCTTCGACCAGGCCTGGAACACCGGCGTCAAGCCGCTGATGGACAACCAGATCAGCCAGACCGAGGCGTTCGAAAAGATTTCGGACCCGTTCCGCACCTTCATGCTGCACAATGTCCGCGACAAGGACTTCGACCTGTTCGCCGATCTCGCCCGCGAACGCGGCCAGGTCGTTGCCAGGGACACCGTTGACCTGCGCATCCTGGTGCCGGCCTTCATGATCTCCGAAATCCGCCGCGGCTTCGAGATCGGCTTCCTGATCGTGCTGCCGTTCCTCGTCATCGACCTGATCGTCGCCACCATCACCATGGCCATGGGCATGATGATGCTGCCGCCGACCGTCGTTTCGCTGCCCTTCAAGATCCTGTTCTTCGTCCTCATCGACGGCTGGAACCTGCTTGTCGGCAGCCTGGTGCGCTCCTTCACCTGACCGTCCGCGCGCCCTTGGCGCCTTGCTAAAATTTTATGCAATATATTTCCGGTTAACCGTCCCGTTTAGCCCTTTGGTAGGGACTTGCCCGCATATTGCTCGCAGATGGCGGGTGATCGGGTCTCACGATCATTGGCATGATGCCGCTCCGTCATACCGGAAAAGCCGGTATGTCAAAAACACCCTGTAAAAATCAAGGTACGAGTAGCCATGTCCAGTATCATGACGAACGCCTCGGCGCTGACCGCGCTGCAGAGCCTGAACAACACCAACAAATCCCTCGAGCAGACGCAGGCCCGCATCTCGACCGGCTACCGCGTTGCCACCGCTTCCGACAACGCCGCTTACTGGTCGATCGCGACCTCGATGAAGTCCGACAACAAGGCCAACTCGGCCGTGCAGGACGCCCTCGGCCTCGGCGCCGGCAAGGTTGACACCGCCTACACCGCCATCAACGACGTCAAGGACCAGGTCGACCTGATCAAGACCAAGCTGGTCACTGCCCGCAGCGCCTCGAAGGAAGACCAGCAGAAGATCGCGACCGAAATCAACGCCATCCAGGCGCAGATCAAGTCCTCGGTCGCCAACGCCAACTTCGCCGGCTCGAACCTGCTGCAGAACGACGCTGCCGCTGCGTCCGACCTGAAGATCGTTGCGGCTTACAACCGTACCGGCGCGACCGTCACCATCGACACCATCGACGTCAAGGCTGCCGATACGCAGGTTCTCGATGTCGCCGGCACGGGCGGCATCGTCGGCGGCCTGCTCGCCGCTGCCTTCTTCGACCCGAGCACCACGGCGGTTACCCCCGCCGCCATCGACACCGCGCTCGGCACTGTTGAAACCGCGCTTGCCAAGCTGTCCACCGGCGCTGCCTCGCTCGGCGCCGCCAAGTCGCGCATTGACACCCAGAAGAGCTTCCTGTCGAACCTGTCGGACTCGATCGACAAGGGCGTCGGCGCTCTGGTCGACGCCGACATGAATAAGGAATCGACCCGTCTGCAGGCCCTCCAGGTCCAGCAGCAGCTCGGCATCCAGGCGCTGTCGATCGCCAACGGCAACTCGCAGTCGATCCTGTCGCTCTTCCGCGGCTGATCTCTCGACATTACGACTGACACCATCCGTCGGGCCGCGCCAACAGCGCGGCCCGATTTCTTTTTGCGGCTGTTGATTGTCTTGCTAAATGGCTGCCGATTTTTGCTCTTGGCCAGCGCCCTGAATGGCTTGGTTTAACAGGCCGTTAACCATATCCCGGTAGTCATGGTTAACCATTCCATGGCGGGCAGACCATACGGTCGATGGGCTTATGCCTACCCCCTTGATGAAGTTGATCCGGCGTGTTCGGGACACGCCAGTGTTTGAAAAGGGGTAAATATCTTGGCTAGCATCATGACGAACGCTTCGGCTCTGACCGCGCTGCAGAGCCTGAACAACACCAACAAGCAGCTTGAAACCACCCAGTCACGCATTTCGACCGGCTACCGCGTCGCCACCGCCAGCGACAACGCCGCCTACTGGTCGATCGCCACCACGATGAAGTCCGACAACAAGGCTCTTTCGGCCGTTCAGGACGCGCTTGGCCTCGGCGCCGGCAAGGTCGATACCGCCTACACCGCCATCACCGACATCAAGGACCAGGTCGACCTGATCAAGGCCAAGCTGGTCACTGCACGCAGCGCCAGCAAGGACGACCAGCAGAAGATCGCGACCGAAATCAAGGCCATCCAGGACCAGATCAAGTCGTCGGTTACCAACGCCTCCTATGCCGGCTCGAACCTGCTGCAGAACGACGCTGCTGCGACCTCCGACCTGAAGATCGTCGCGTCCTATAACCGCACCGGCACGACCGTCGCCATCGACACCATCGACGTCAAGGCGGCCGACACGCAGGTTCTCGATCTTCCTGGCACTGGCGGCATCGTCGGCGCTCTGCTGGCGACGACCTTCTTCGATCCCAGCACCACCCAGGTCCTCCCGGCGGCCATCGACACCGCACTCGGCGCCGTTGAAACGGCGCTTGCCAAGCTGTCCACGGGTGCCGCCTATCTCGGCGCCGCCAAGTCGCGCATCGACACCCAGAAGAGCTTCCTGTCGAACCTCTCGGACTCCATCGACAAGGGCGTCGGCGCGCTGGTCGACGCCGACATGAACAAGGAATCCACGCGGCTGCAGGCCCTCCAGGTCCAGCAGCAGCTCGGCATCCAGTCGCTGTCGATCGCCAACGGCAACTCGCAGTCGATCCTGGCGCTGTTCAAGCAGTAAGCCTGACCCGGCTTTCTCTTCCTTGAATAAGGGCCGCGCCAACAGCGCGGCCCTTTCGCTTTGTGGCTGTGTTTTGACGCATGTCGTTGACCCGGAACCGCTGCACACTTCCGGGCGACATGCTCTATCATCTTCGCACAAGCTTCGCGGTCTAGTGTTCCCACGGAATATCATGCTGGGAGCGCTTGAATCGTGCCGCAACAGATCCAGAGCATCATCTCGAATCTCAGGGCATTTGGCGTCAGGCGCCTTGCCATGCTGGCCGGCATTGCCGCATTGGTGATGGCCGTCATCGGCATCGGCTCGGTCTATCTCAACCGCCCGGCCTATGAGACGCTCTATGTCGGGCTCGATCGCTCCGACGTGAACCAGATCGGCCTGGTGCTCGGCGAAGCCGGCATCGGCTTCGACGTCGGCTCCGACGGCACCTCCGTGCTGGTGCCGGCCGGCACCACCGCGCAGGCGCGCATGCTGCTCGCCGAAAAGGGCCTGCCGACCAGCGCCAATGCCGGCTACGAACTGTTCGACAATGTCGGTTCTCTTGGCCTGACCTCCTTCATGCAGCAGATCACCCGCGTGCGCGCCCTGGAAGGCGAGATCGCCCGCACCATCCAGTCGATATCCGGCATCAAGGCCGCCCGCGTTCACATCGTCATGTCCGAGCGCGCCAATTTCCGCCGCGACGAACAGCAACCCTCCGCCTCGGTGGTCATCCGCTATTCCGGCATCGACGCCGAAAAGAGCGCCATGTCGATCCGCCATCTCGTCGCCGCCGCCGTGCCGGGCCTGTCGGCCGACAAGGTTACCGTGCTCGATTCCAACGGCAACCTTCTCGCCGCCGGCGACGATCCCTCCAACACAAGTGCTGCCCGCACGCTCGGCGTCGAGCAGACCGTCGAGGCGCAGATCGGCGACAACATCCGCCGCGCGCTGACGCCTTATCTCGGCCCCGACAATTTCCGCGCCAGCGTCAAAGCCGACGTCAATACCGACACCCGCCAGACCGAAGAGACAATCTTCGATCCGGAGTCGCGCGTGGAGCGTTCCGTGCAGTCCGTGCGCGCCAACGAAAACAGCAATCAGAGGCAGGCCTCGACCCCGGCCACCGTCGAGCAGAACCTGCCCGAGACCCAGGCGACCAGCACCGATGGTCCGCAGACGTCATCGGAGAATGATCGCAAGGAGGAGATCACCAATTACGAGATCAACTCCAAGAAGATCGCCACAGTCTCCAACGGCTATTCCGTCACCAAGATGTCGATCGCCGTCGTCGTCAACCAGCAGCGGCTGATGACCATCCTCGGCAAGGACGCCACACCCGAACAGATCGCCAAGCGCGTCGCCGACATCCAGAAAATGGTCGCCTCAGCCACCGGCTTCGACGACAAGCGCGGCGACATCATCGATGTCTCGGCGGTCGAGTTCATCGACGGGCTGGACGGCGAGCCGGTCGAACAGCCGGGCATAATGGCGTCGATCGGAACCCATGCCGGTACGATGATCAACGCCGGCGCGTTCATCGTCGTGGTGTTCCTGGTCGCCTTCTTCGGCCTGAGGCCATTGGCCACCGCGCTGAGCGCGCGGCCGACGCCGGCACTTGCCGGTCCGAGCTTCGACGACGTCCAGCGTTCGCTGCCGACACCCGAAGCCGCCCGCGCCGAACCGGCGCCGGCTGCCTTGCCCGGCAGCCGCCCCGGCCCGACTCCACTCGATGATCTTCGCCAGAAGATCAGGCCGGCGCCACAGGAGCGGCTTGCCCGCATGGTCGACATCAATGAGGAGCGCACCGCGCAGATCCTGCGCAAATGGGCGGCCCAGGAAGCAGCGGTATAGACCATGGCCTCGGCAGCGCTTTTCGACCTTTTGCCGGATTTCGGCGCACGCAGCCAGCGTGCCGGCCAGCCCTCGCTCGCGGCCATGGCCGAGCCAAGGCCGGAGACGTCGGCGCCGCAGGCCGACATCGGCGCGCTGATCGCCGAAGCGGTCATCGATGCCGAAGCCGCCCTTGAAGCCCGCCTTGCCATCGCCCACCAGGCAGCGCTCGAGGCGCAGAGACAGGCCAATGCCGATGAAGCAAAGGCCTTTCTGGAAAGTTTCGGCGGCGATCTCGGCGCGGTCGTCACTGCCCGTATCGAGATCATGGAGGCCAAGGTCAGCGACCTCGTCGGCGCCACCATTGCGCGCATCATTGGCGGCCTTGTCAGCGACGATCTGCAGAAGCGTTCGCTGGAAGCCCTTGCCGGCACGATCCGCGAAGCCGTCGGCGACAGCGAGGCGGTGCGCATCGCCGTGCGCGGACCGCTGTCATTGTTCGAGACGCTGAAGGCTTCGCTCGGCCCACGCGCGGCCAATCTCGATTTCATCGAGGCGCCCGGCTTCGACCTTACCGTCGCCATTGACGAGGCGGTGTTCGAAACCCGCATTGCCGAATGGTCGGCCGCCTTGTCGGAGGCCCTATCATGAGCGGGGGCCCTATTATGAACGAGTGGACGTCATGAGCGTTGTCGAGGCCGCAGACGCCAGGCACGAGATCATCATCGTGCGGCGCAATCACGACGACCACGACGACGCCCACCATGGCGGCGTCTGGAAGATTGCCTTTGCCGATTTCATGACCGCCATGATGTGCTTCTTCCTCGTCATGTGGCTGATCAACGCCGCCAACGAGCAGACCAAGGCGGCCGTTGCCAGCTACTTCAATCCGGTCAAGCTGGTCGATCGCAACGCCAGCCGCAAGGGCCTCGAAGACCTCGGCGATGGCCCGAGCAAGGTCGGGCTGACGGCCGACGACCCGCGGGACAAGACCAGCAAGGCCGGACAGGACGGCATCGGCGGCGCCGGCACCTCGGACAAGAAGCAATCGAAGGAATCGGCGCCGAAGACCGATCTTTCCGACGAGCATCTGTTTGCCGATCCCTATGCTGTGCTGTCGGAAATCGCCACCGACACCGGCGTCATGCAAAATGTCAGCGAGAAGGGCGATGGCGGCGCGCAGGCGTCCGGCCCGGCTACCGGCGCATCCGGCGGCCAATCCTACCGCGACCCGTTCGCGCCGGATTTCTGGTCGCAGCAGGTGGCTGCACCAGGCGCCGAAGCCACCGCCGAACGCACCAAGATCGAAGGCGATCCCCTGAAGCCGGGTGACAAGGCGGCACAGACGCAAGTGGCGGAGGTGAAGGCCGTGCCGGCCGCGCCGCCAGTGGCCGCGGCGCCGCTCGAGCCGCTGGCGAAATCCGTTTCCGATAAGCCACTGACCAAGGCTGAAGCCAAGGCAGAGGCCAAGGCTGAAGCAGCGAAGGCCCAGATTGCAAAGGCCGAAGCCGCCGAAGCACAACCCGCACCCAAACCCGAAGCCGCGGAAAAGGCGCCGACGGCCGCCACTGTTAAAGCCGCGGCGCAGGTCAAGCAGGAACTGGCCGAGGCCTTCAAGCCCGGCGACAAATTGCATGACGGCGTCTCCGTCGAAGCCACCGACAAGGGTGTCGTCATTTCGATCACGGACCAGTTCGATTTCGGCATGTTCGAGATCGGATCGGCGGTGCCTAGGCGTGAACTGGTGCTGGCGATGGAAAAGATCGGCCGCATCGTCAACGAGCAGAAAGGCACGATCAGCATCAACGGCCACACCGACGCGCGGCCGTTCCGCAGCGACACTTACGACAATTGGCGGCTGTCCACGGCGCGCGCCCATTCCGCCTACTACATGCTGGTGCGCGGCGGCGTCGACGAGCGCCGCATCACCGAGGTCGCCGGCTTCGCCGATCGCGAGCCGAAAATTGCAGCCGACCCGATGGCGGCCGCGAACCGCCGCATCGAAATCCTGATGGCGACCGACGGATGAGGCGCGCCGCCATCATCGGCCGCGCCGTCGGGCTGCTGCTGAGCGCTGTCCATCCGCCATCGGCCTTTGCCGAGGACGGCTTGCAGCCCTATCAGCTGGTGCGCTCGCTGCAGCTTGTGCAGGACCGCATCGCCGCCGGCGATCACGCCGCGCTGCCGATGCAGGCCAAGCTGCTCGAAATGGCCGACACAAGGCTGCGCGCGGCGAACGCAGATGATTTCAGCGACCCGAAGAATTTTCGCGCCTTGCTGGTCTATGGCATGAGTGGCGGCAACCCCGTCACCGTCGAGGCGGCGGTGTCGCGCGCCAAGGCCGACCCGCAAAGCCTGGCCATCGCCAAGGGCATTGTCGATTATCTGAACGGCCGGCCGGCGGCTGCAATCGAGGCGCTGAAGTCGATCGATCCGATGACCCTGCCCCCCGATCTCGGTGCCTTTCTGGCGCTGGTCAAGGGCTCGCTTCTCGCCACCGAGCAACCGGTTAGCGCGCTTGCGCTGCTCGACGATGCTCGCCTGCTCAGCCCCGGCACGCTGGTCGAGGAAGCAGCGCTGCGCCGCTCGGTCGGCATCGCAGCCGCGCAAGGCGACGGTGCGCGTTTCGCGCTTGCCTCAACCCAATATGTCGAAGACTATCTCTATTCGCCCTATGCCAGCCAGTTCGCCGACGCATTCGTCTCCGGCGTCATCACGCTGCACATGGCAATCAGCCAGGACAAGCTCGCCGACATCACCGCAATGATGGATCCCGAGCGCGAGAAGGTGATCTATCTTCGCATCGCCCGCCGCGCCGCCATCGACGGCTTTGCCGATCTCTCCGCCTTTGCCTCGGCCAGGGCTGAACGGGGCCGCGACGGCATCCACAATCAGGACGATCCGCGCGCCCAGCTCTATTCCAGCCTGTCCACGGTAACGTCCGGCACCATCGGCGAGGTCCGCGCCAAGCTGGACAAGATCGATCGCAACCAGCTTTCGCAAAGCGACCGCGATTTGCTCGATGCCGCGCAGGCCGTGGCCGGTGAAGTCATCGCCCCGCCGGCGCCGCTGCCTGCCGAAAAGCCCGCACGTGCCGCGGCCAGGCAGGAGCCGGTCAAGACCGCGGCCGTGGAAAGACCCGACGAGCCAGAGCTGCCGCCGGTCGAAGGCGCGATGCCGGAACAGCCAGCCGCCACAACGTCGAGTGAACAGCCCGCAACCGACCGACCGAAGGCGGCAAGTGAGCCGGCCGCGCAGGCACCGAGCACGCCAGAGGCAAAGGCGGCGGAAACGCCTGCAGCCGCCTCGGCCAGCGATGCGGCTCCGGTCGTGCCGGCATCGGTGCCGGCCCCCGCCGCAGTAGAGCCTACCGATCCCACCGACGCCGCCATGGCGAGGACGCGTCGCCAGCTCGATTTGATCGACCAGATGCTTGGAGCAGCCCCGAAATGACCACCAATGTTGGCCAGGCCCTGCCGGCTCCCGCGCACGCCGGATCGAAGCAGTCGGCCTCAAACGCCAAAGGTGGCGACAAAAGCTTCGGCGACATGGTGCGCGGCGACGACGATGCGCCGACACCGATAGGCCAGGGAGCAATTGAGGCAGCGTCGCACGAGCCGCATTGGGCCAAACGCAACCCTGCCGGTCCCGGCAAAAGCGAAATCCCACACACCCAGTCTGGCAAAACGGGGACGAAATCCGCTGCCGGCAAGGCCGCAAAAGAACACGCCGATAGTGGCCCGGACAAAGCATCCAAGGACGCTGAGGTGGCCGGACGAGACGCGGATGCAGGATCGCTGCAGGATCATTTGCCACTGGTGCTGGCGCTGCACGATATCAGGCATTTCTCAACGGTCCGGACAAGCGGGAACGGCACCGCGACGAATGGACAGACTGGGCAACCGGCGCCCGCTGGCGAGGCCATTTCTGCACAGACGTCGCCTCTGAAGAGACACCGCGCAGCGTCCGGCATTGACAACAGACTCGACACGACGACGCGATCGGAACGGGCCAAGCCCGGTACCAGCGTTTCCGCACAGGATCAGGGGCAAAAGCTGCCCGCGATCGGGCTCCAGTCCGGCAAACTGCCGCATCAGGATCGTCCGACGCCTCCTCTACCGGCGGACCAGACGGCAAGCGACGTTTCGGCACCCGAGGCAAAACGGTCCGCGCCGTCGGCGAAGGCCGTCGATGGAGCCCATTCCGCGGCATCGTCCACACCGGGGAAACAGGCGCTATCCGCTGCGCGCGTCGACATTGTCGCCGAGCAGAGTTTCCCGGCCCCGGCGCAAAGCCCGATGAACCAGACGACTTCGGCGCTTATCGACGGGCTGGCTTCGGACAACGGCCTGCGGCAAGCGGTTTCGACGCCGTCGACGACCGCCCAGACGGCCGGTTCTGTTGCCGTTCCGACACATATATTGAAGATCGAGCTTCACCCGACAGAGCTCGGCATGGTCACCGCCAGTCTGAGGCTTTCCGGAGAACAACTTTCGATAGAATTGAAGCCCGAAACCCATGAGGCTTACCGCCGTCTCGCCACCGACAGCGACGCCATCGTGAAGTCGTTGCGCGGGCTCGGCTTCGATGTCGACAAGGTCACCATCCTGCAACCCTCGATAGCGATCCACGCAGCGGCCCGCAGCGATGCAGCGAACTCGCAGCCAATGCCGCAAGGCCGCGACCAGTCCGCTTTTCAGCCCGGAAACTCGAGCGGCAACAATACGGGTTCGGGCGGCCACCAGTCGGGAAGAAACCGCAATGACGATGCCCAGGAATTCGGCCGCGCTGGCGCGCCTGCTCGCGAGCGTGCTGGCGACGATATGTTTATCTAGCCTCGCCACCAAGCCGGCCACCGCCGCCGCCAACCCTTGCGAGCCCGAGATCTTGCGTGCCGCCGATCGCTATGGCGTGCCGGCCGGCATCCTCTATGCGGTCGGGCTGACCGAGACCGGCAAGAAGGGAAGCCTGCAGCCTAATGCGTTGAATATAGAGGGGAAAGCGCTATTTCCAAGGAACCGCACCGAGGCCCTGGCCGCCTTCGAAGCAGCCCGGCGCGAGGGCAAGACACTCATCGATCTCGGCTGCATGCAGATCAACCATCACTATCACGCCGCGCATTTCCGCAGCGTCGACGACATGCTGGACCCGCGCCAGAATGTCGACTATGCCGCGCGCTTCCTGGCCAGCCTGCATGCGCGTCATGTCAGCTGGTCGATGGCCGTCGCCCGCTACCACGCCGGCCCCGACAATGATCCCGCGCAGAAATTCTATGTCTGCCGCGTCATCGCCAATATGGTCGCCACCGGCTTCGGCAAATGGACCCCGAATGCCCGCAACTTTTGCAACCCGTAGGTGAATCAGCTTTTGCGGACGGCTGCAAATCCAACGCCCGGCGGGTGGCGTGCCACGTCCCCCGTTTCGGCAACCAACGATACAACCTCGTGATTGCGGTTATTTCGAAACTCGAAATAACTCCCAAGAAAATAGCTACAAGAAATGATGGTTGTTCAGGATTCCCGGCACCGGTTACGCCTCTTCCCACGGGGCAGATGATCTGATTCGGAGGCGGGGCCGATGATTGTAATCGTTGACGAGCGTGAGCTCGTAACTGAAG
Organism: Mesorhizobium sp. M0802; assembly: GCF_040320115.1. Classification (NCBI taxonomy): domain Bacteria; kingdom Pseudomonadati; phylum Pseudomonadota; class Alphaproteobacteria; order Hyphomicrobiales; family Phyllobacteriaceae; genus Mesorhizobium; species Mesorhizobium sp. M0802. The sequence goes on along the minus strand of NZ_JAMYOY010000010.1, from coordinate 150,467 downwards.
GCTATAATTCACTTTTCGATCGTGAGGGCGTCGCCTGTGCAGGCTTCGCGTCCGGTGAATTCGGCGAGTGGGTGACATCGGCCGCCGACACGGATTTGCGATCGGTCCGAGCCTTCCTCATCGGCGACTGCCGCGAAGGCACCATCTCGCCACGCCAGATCCGCGACCGCACCGGCGCTCCGGTCATTGCGCTGAGCGAACAGCACTCGCTCGAGAATACGCTGCGGCTGTTCGAGAGCGGGGTCGACGACGTCATACGCAAGCCGGTCCATATCCGGGAGATCCTGGCCCGCATCACCGCCATCCGCCGCCGCGCCCATGAGGACGTCAGCTATACCGAGATCGGCGCCATGCGCATCTTCATGGACGGCCGCGATCCCGAGATCGATGGCCAGCCGCTGCCTCTGCCGCGCCGCGAACGCCGCATCCTCGAATATCTGGCGAGCAACCGCGGACGCCGCGTCACCAAGACCCAGGTCTTCAACGCCATCTACGGCATCTTCGACGAAGAGGTCGAGGAGAACGTCGTCGAGAGCCACATCTCCAAATTGCGCAAGAAACTGCGCGAAAAGCTTGGTCAGGACCCGATAGATTCCAAGCGCTTCCTCGGCTACCGGCTGGTGTTCTGATGGCGGTCTGCGCCAGCCTCGCGCAAGACAGAAATTATATCCTCGCGACCACAGGCATGGGCCCAACGATGTTGGGCATTGAGGAGACGTTTCGATGAGCCTTTATGGAATGATGCGAACCGGCGTTTCAGGCATGAACGCGCAGGCCAACCGCCTGTCGGCGACAGCCGACAACATCGCCAATTCCGACACCACCGGCTACAAGCGATCCTCGGCCGAGTTTTCGACGCTGATCATGCCGCAGGTCGGCGGCGCCTACAATTCCGGCGGCGTCAACACCACCATCCGCTCGGCGATCAGCGCCCAGGGCGTGCTGCAGTACACGACCTCGGTTTCCGACCTTGCGGTCAACGGCAACGGTTTCTTCGTCGTCCAGGACCCCAGCGGAACGCCTTTCCTCACCCGCGCCGGCGCATTCGTTCCCGACGCTCAGGGCAGGCTGGTCAACGCCGCCGGCTACCAGCTGATGGCATACAGCTACGCCAACGGCACGCCGGCAGCCACCGCCAACGGCTTCGAAGGGCTGGTTCCGGTCCAGATCTCCGACCAGGAAATGACGGCGACGCCCAGCACCACAGGCAATTTCAACGCCAATCTGCCGGCTGGCGCCACGCCGCCCGCCGGTCCGCTGCCTTCCACCAACGGCCCGACCGCCGAATACACGTCGAAGTCCTCGATGGTCACCTACGACAATCTCGGCAACAAGAAGCTGCTCGACGTCTATTTCACCAACACCGGCACCGGCGCCTGGTCGGTCTCTGTGTTCGACCAGTCCCAGGCGACGCCGGGCACATCCTTCCCCTATACGGGCGGCGCGCTGGCCACGGCCAACCTGACCTTCGACACCACCACCGGCAAGCTAACCGGCGCGGTCGACAGCATAACGATCCCCGTACCGGGCGGTGCGTCGCTCGACCTCGATTTGTCCAAGCTGACTCAGCTCGGCACCGGCTTCACAGTCTCCGAAGCCAAGGTCAACGGCAACGCGCCCAGCACGATCGAAAAGATCCAGATCGGCGAGGACGGAGTCATTTACGCCCAGTATCAGGACGGCTCGACCAAGCCGCTGTTCAAGATCCCACTGGCCGACGTCCAGAGCGCCGACAACCTCACCGCACTGCCTGGCAATGTCTATGCGCAGTCCACCGACTCCGGCACCGTGCGCATCGGCTTCGCCAACGAAGGCAAGCTCGGCAGCATCATCTCCGGCGCGTTGGAAAATTCCAACGTCGATATCGCCGAGGAATTGACCAACATGATCGCGGCGCAGCGCAGCTACACCGCTAACTCGAAAGTGTTCCAGACCGGTTCCGACCTCATGGATGTCCTTGTCAACCTGAAGAGATAAACGACGGGCGCCAGGGGAATGAACCCAAACCAGAGCAGCGCGGTGCGCGGATTTCGAATTCAAGGCAACACCGGCAAACCGCCCGGGTGGTCTGGAATTGCAGGTTTCCGAACGCCGACGCCGCCGACAGGGCAGAGACGTCATCCCCTCCCCACTGGCCTCGTGAAAGACCCGCATGTCGCTGACTTCCGCATTGACCATAGCCCAACAGTCGCTTCAGACCACATCGAAGCAGACCAGCGTCCTTTCCCGCAATATTGCCGACGCCAGCAACCCCGATTATGCCCGCCGCACGGCGGTCGTCGTCAGCAGCGCGCCCGGCGCCCGCTCGGTCGAGATCCAGCGCGCCACCAACGCCCTGCTGTTTCGCCAGAACCTTAGCGCGCAATCGGCATGGAGCGGCCAGAGCACGCTTTACAGCGGAATTGACCGCCTCGCCGTTGCCGTCAACGGCGTCGACAACGCCTCCTCTGCCTCGACCGCGATCGGCAAGCTGCAGAACGCGCTGCAGCTTTACGCCGCTACGCCATCCAACCAGAACCTCGGCTCCAGCGTCATCGACGCGGCCCAGCAGGTGGTGCGCGCTCTGAACGACGGCACCAACGCGATCCAGGATTTCCGCGCCCAGGCTGATGGCGAGATATCGACGGCGGTCGACGATCTCAACTCGCTGCTTAGTCAGTTCCAGGACGCCAACAAGGCGGTCATCTCCGCAACCCGTTCGGGTACCGACGCATCCGACGCGCTCGACCAGCGCGACGCTTTGCTGAAGAAGATCGCGGACTATGTGCCGGTGTCGACCTTCACCCGGGGCGACAACGACATGGTCATCACCACCAGGGACGGCACGACGCTGTTCGAGACCATTCCGCGCTCGGTAAGTTTCACCCCGTCGGCGGGCTACACGGCCGGCACACCAGGCAACACCATCTACATCGACAATGTGCCGGTCAGCGCCGGGGCTGGCGGCAACACCAGCGCCGACGGCAAGCTCGCCGGGCTCATCACCTTGCGCGACGGCGTCGCGGCGACGATGCAGAGCCAGCTCGACGAAGTGGCGCGCGGCCTCATCACCGCCTTTGCCGAAACAGCACCTTCGCAGCCCGACCGAACCGGCCTGTTCACCTGGTCGGGTGCGCCCGCCATTCCGGCCGCCGGCACGCTGATCGACGGGCTTGCCGGCTCGATCAAGGTCAACGCCGCAATGGACCCGAGCGTCGGCGGCAATCCGGTGCTGCTGCGCGACGGCGGCGCCAATGGTGCGGCCTATATCGCCAACACCGCCGGCGACGCCTCCTATTCGCAGCTCTTGATCGGCTATGGCGACAAGCTCGACAAGCCGATGCCGTTCGACGCTGCGGCCGGCATCACCGTGACGTCCAGCGTCTCCGACTACGCCGCCAATGCCATTGGCTGGTTCGAAGGCCAGCGCCAGCAGGCCTCGAGCAACGCCGACGCCAAGGAAGCGCTGGCATCGCGCACCGCCGAGGCGCTGTCCAACGACACCGGCGTCAATGTCGACCAGGAGATGTCGCTGCTGCTCGACCTCGAACACACCTATCAGGCCTCGGCGCGCATGATGAAAACCGTCGACGACATGCTGTCGGCCCTGCTCGATGCCGTGGGATAAGCCATGAAAGCCACATCCGTTTCCTCAGCCGCCCTGTCCAACGCCGCGCGCTATCAGCAGATGCGCATGCAGGCCGAACTGGTCAAAGCCACCAAGGAATCGACGACCGGCACCGTCGCCGATGTCGGTCTGGCGCTCGGCGCGCGCACCTCGCAGGCGGTCACCTTCTCGCGCGACCTCGACCGATTGAACGTCATCATCGATTCCAATTCGCTGGTCACCGCGCGGCTGTCCTCGACGCAGGCTGCGCTTGGCCAGCTTTCCGACACTGCGCAGAATTTGCTGACCGCGCTGACCGCCGCCGGCAATTCCTCGAGCACCATCACGCAGCAAGCCGGCAAGGCCGCCGTGCAGCAGATGACCTCTATCCTCAACGCCAGCGTCAACGGCGAATATCTGTTTGCCGGCACCAACACCGACGTCAAGCCGATCGATGACTTCACTGCCGCCGGCTCGCCGGCCATGGCGGCGTTCGACGCTTCCTTCTCGTCGTATTTCGGCTTCACGCAGGCCGATCCGCTCGCTGCCAACATCACCGCCGCCCAGATGGACGGCTTCATCACCAGCAATGTCGTGCCGCAGTTCATGGGCTCCGGCTGGCAGGCCAACTGGTCGAACGCTACCGACCAGCAGATCGTCAGCCGCATTTCGCTGGGGGAAACCACCCAGACCTCGGCCAGCGCCAATGACGACAGCATCCGCAAGCTCGCCATGGCTTCCGCCCTGATCACCGGCCTGCTGTCCGGCAATATCAGCCAGGCGGCGAAGACCACCGTTGTCGGCCGCGCCCAGGCGATGGTCGGCGAGGCGCTGGGCGGGATAGGGCAACTGCAGGCCGAGACCGGCCTTGCCGAGAAGCGGGTCTCCGACGCCAGCGACCGCATGAAGACGCAGGTCGACCTGTTCGAGCACCATATCCTCGATCTGGAAGGCGTCGACCCCGCCGAGGCAGCCACCCGCGTCGCGGATCTGACGCAGCATATCGAGACGTCCTTTGCGCTGACCGCGCGCCTGCAGCAGATGAGCCTGCTGAACTACCTGACCTGACAATCTCAACCGCAACGGTAGAGCCAAACGATGTACCAATTCTCCTACGCCGACATCCAGACCGACTCCGTTGCCGATGCGAAAGATCGCGAGCGGCAGCTTTTGACCCGCTCGATCGAAATGCTGGCGGCGGCAGCGGCTGTCGGCCACACCTCGATGGAAGCGGTCGAGGCGCTGCACTTCACCAACCGGGTCTGGACCACCTTCGTCGAGGATCTCGGTTCCAGCGACAATGTCCTGCCCAAGGAACTGCGCGCCAACCTCATCTCCATCGGCCTGTGGCTGCTGCGCGAGGCCGAGGACATCCGCCAGGGCCGCACCGACAATTTCGAAGGGCTGATCGAAGTGTCCCAGATCATCCGGGACGGCATTCAATGACCAACACGCTGAAGATATCGCTGAAGCCGAACGAGAAGATCTACATCAATGGCGCCGTCATCCGCGTCGACCGCAAGGTCACCGTCGAGCTGATGAACGACGTACAGTTCCTGCTCGAGAACCATGTCATCCAGGCCGACGATGCCTCGACGCCGCTCAAGCAGCTCTATTTCATCCTGCAGGTGATGCTGATGAACCCGGCCGGCGCCATCGAGGCGCGCGCCATGTTCCGCCGCTCGCTGCCCTTGCTTTTGGCAAGCTTCGAGGATGAGCAGATCAGTGGCGCGCTGAAGCAGATCGACCGCATGGTCGGCGAAGACCATATCTATGAAGCGCTGAAGGCTATCCGTGCGCTTTATCCGCTCGAACGCCGCGCACTTGGCGGCAATGACGATGTTCAGGGTGCGAAGCGCCCGCTGGCCGTGGGAGCACAATACTGATGAATGTGGACATGACGACGACGATCCCCACGGGCGCCAACCAGGGCACCCAGCAGACGTCGAAGACAGCGGTCGACTACCAGTCGTTCCTGAAGCTGCTGATCGCCGAGATGAAGAACCAGGATCCGACGAAACCGATGGATTCGACACAGTATGTCGCCCAGCTCGCCACCTTCTCACAGGTAGAGCAATCGGTGCAGACCAACACCAAGCTCGACCAGATCATGCAGTCGTCGGCGCTGTCGCAGGCCGATGCCTTGATCGGCCGCTCGATCACCTCGGCCGACGGCAAGACGACCGGCGTCGTGGCCTCGGTCAAGCTTGCAAGCAACGGCGTGATCGCCGTTCTGCAGAACGGCACCGAAGTGCCGGTCGGCGCGGGCGTTTCGATAAAGCCGGCCAGCTAGACAGTTCCATAGAGGCGCGCTCACATGAACGAGGCCGACGCACTCGACATCGTCCAGTACGCGGTATGGACGGTGCTCGTCGCGTCCGCGCCGGTGGTGCTGGTCGCCATGGTAGTCGGCATCGGCATCGCGCTGATCCAGGCCCTGACCCAGATCCAGGAAATCACCCTGACCTTCGTGCCCAAGATCGTCGCCATCATGCTGGTCGTGGCGCTGACCGGTCCGTTCATCGGCAGCCAGATCTCGGCCTTCACCAACGTCATCTTCGAGCGCATCGAAAACGGGTTCTAGGCAGCGCTTGCAGGCGGCTGTGTTCCGGCTAGATTGCAGGCCATGACTCAGGCAGAACTCACCGGCAGGCCATGTGCGGAATAGCCGGCGTCTGGCGCAAACGAAACCCGATTGACGCCAACGACCTGTCGGATGTCGCCAGCATGATGCAGGCGCTGGTACATCGCGGCCCCGACGATCATGACAGCTGGCACAACAATCGGCTGGCCCTCGGTCACCGCCGACTGACCATCATCGATCCCTCGCCCGCCGCCCGTGAGCCGATGCTGACTTCTTCCGGCGATGGCGTTCTCGTCTACAATGGCGAGGTCTACAATTACCGCTCGCTGCGCGAAACGCTGCAGGCGCAAGGCGTCGTCTTTCGAACCATCTGCGATGCCGAAGTGGTTCTCGAAGCCTTGCATCACTGGGGTCCCGAAAAAGCCGTGCCGCTGTTCGACGGGATGTTTTCCTTCGCCTATTTCGACGCTCGCAGCAGTGCGCTGTGGCTTGCGCGTGACCGTCTTGGAATCAAGCCGATGTCGGTGGCCGACACGCCGGAGCGAATCCTGTTCGCCTCGGAGGACAAGGCGATCCTCGCCTGCGACGGTTTTCCGCGCGACATCGACAGCCGCGAGATCACCTTGCGGCTTGCCTGGCAGAGCCGCGATTCCAGCTACAGCCTGTTCGACCGCATCGAGCGCCTGCCGCCCGCCGGCCTGTGGAAGATCACCGATGGCATTATCGAGAAGCGCCGCTTCTGGCATGTGCTGGACGTGCTGGAGACCGCGCGCATTACCGGCGATGCATCCGCTGATGCTGAACACATGGCGACGCTCGAGGCGTTGCTCAAGGACAGCGTCGGACTTCACTGCATCGCCGATACCAGCGTTGCCACCGCCTGCAGCAGCGGTGTCGATTCCGGCCTGATAACGGCGTTGGCCAAGCGGTTCAGGCCGGAAGTCCATGGTTATGTCGTCGACCCGCAGCTCGGCCACAGCGAGGCCGAAGACGCCGAACGCACCGGCCGCCATGTCGGCGTGCCCTTGCGCCGGGTGCCGGTCGACAGGAACCGGTTTTTCGAACTTTGGCCAAGGGTAATCTGGCATCTTGAAAGCGATGGCTGGCACGCCAGCCATGTCGCACTGCTGGCGCTTGCCGAACGATGCCGGGCCGATGGCGTCAAGGTGCTGCTCACCGGCGAAGGCGCAGACGAATTGTTTGGCGGCTACCCCTTGCAGGCCTTGAGCATGAAGAAGTGGCGTTCCTGGTCGTGGCCCCGGCGCCTGGTCCATTCGAAGCGCTCGCTCGACCGGAGATTCGAGCAACAGCGTCATGCCCCCTACAAGGTCTCGGCTGGAAGCCAGTCACAAATGGATCGCAGCATGGTCCTGCGTGCTTTGTCACCGGAGCTGAATTTCCTGCAAACCGAGATCTTCGACCGCCTGGAGCCGGTTATGCCGCCCGCGGATCGCGCCTTTCTCGGTAGTTGCCTCTACGACCTCTATTCGCATCTGCAGGACATACTGCACCGGCACGACCGGCTGAGCATGGCGGCGTCCGTGGAGCTGCGGGTCCCGTTCCTGGAAAACCGCCTGATCGACTTCGCCATCCATTTGCCGAGGCGGCAGAAATACCGCGACAAAACAGGAAAATGGCTTTTGCGAAAGGTCGCTGAAAAGCATATTCCGCGCCAGAACGTCCAGGCGCGCAAGATCGGCTTCGAGATGTCGTCGCAATTTTCGGCCGGCACGGAGACTTTGCTACGCGGCGGTTTCCTGCGCGATGCCTTGAAATGGCCCGCCGCGAATTTGGAGGACATGGTCCAGTTGGCGCGGCGCGAGCAACCGTCCAGGCTGCGGCTTGTCGGCATGGAGCTTTTCCTGCGCCTTCACGCCGGCGGCGAGACGCCAAGCACGCTGACCGAAGCGTTGCATGCCGCTGCCCGGGACAGAAGCTGAATTCGCGCACGGCCGACACCCCCGCGCAGTGGACCAATGAGAACATCGCTCTGGGTAGCGGACCCTTCCCGGCTGACGTATTTTCGCCTTGCTATCCTGTTGTTGGACCATGATCTTTTTCGAAGACGCGTTCGCCCTTTTGGATGTCGTGCTCTATTTCAAACGGATGCCATGATTGTCGTCCCGGCGGACGAAACCAGCACGTGAAGGTGGGACAGGTCTAATGATCGATGACGAGCCGGACAGCGAACGCGTCTCGGCGCTGGCGCCGTTCCGGCACGGCATCTTCCGCGCCGTCTGGTCGGCCAGCCTGGTGTCGAATTTCGGTGGCCTGATCCAGGGCGTCGGCGCCGCCTGGATGATGACCACCATCGCCACCTCGCCCTATCAGGTGGCGCTGGTCCAGGCCTCGGCCACTCTGCCGATCATGCTGTTTGCGCTCGTTGCCGGCGCCATTGCCGACAGCTTCAACAGGCGCAAGGTGATGCTGATCGCCCAAATCTTCATGCTGGTCGTCTCTGCACTTCTGACGCTGTTCACCTGGAACGGCTGGATGACGCCGTGGACGCTGCTTGCCTTCACCTTCCTGATCGACAGCGGCACGGCGCTCAACAACCCTTCATGGCAGGCATCGGTCGGCGACATGGTGCCGCGCAACAAGCTGCCGGCCGCGGTTGCGCTCAATTCGCTGGGCTTCAACCTGACGCGCAGCGTGGGCCCGGCGATCGGCGGCATCATCGTTGCCGCTGCCGGGGCGGCCGCTGCCTTTGCCGCCAATGCGCTGAGCTATATAGGTCTCATCATCGTGCTCTTCCGCTGGAAGCCGGAACTGCCGGTTTCGACGCTGCCGCGCGAGACGCTGGGCGCTGCGATGGGCGCCGGCCTGCGCTATGTCGCCATGTCGCCCAACATCGGCAAGGTGCTGGTCAGGGGCTCGGCCTTCGGCTTCAGCGCCGGCGCGGTTCTGGCGCTGCTGCCGCTGGTGGCGCGCGACGTCGTCAAGGGCGATGCCTTGACCTACGGCATCATGCTCGGCGCCTTCGGCATCGGCGCCGTCGGCGGCGCGCTGATAAGCGTGCGTCTCAGACAATTGCTGTCCAGCGAGACGATGGTGCGCATGGCCTTCGCCGGCTTTGCCGTCTGCGCCTTCAACGCCGCCATCAGCCACAATGCTTGGCAGACTGCGGCGGGTTTGCTCATCGGCGGCGCCTGCTGGGTGATCGCGCTGTCGCATTTCAACGTCACGGTGCAGATGTCGACGCCGCGCTGGGTCGTCGGCCGGGTGCTGTCGGTCTACCAGACGGCGACCTTCGGCGGCATTGCGCTGGGCAGCTGGATCTGGGGCGTCGTTGCCGATGCGCATGGCGCCGAAACCGCGCTGATTGCGGCGGCCATCGCGATGCTTGTTGGCGGCGCCATCGGCCTGTTCCTGCCGCTGCCGCAGCAGACGACTCTCAACCTCGACCCGCTCAACCGCTTCAAGGAGCCGCATCTCGGCCTCGACCTGAAGCCGCGCAGCGGCCCCATCGCCATCATGATAGAGTACATTATCCGCGACGAAGATGTGCCCGAATTCCTCGCCACCATGGCCGAGCGCGGGCGCATCCGCCGCCGCGACGGCGCCCGCAACTGGACGCTGGCTCGGGACCTAGAAAATCCCGCAGTCTGGATCGAACACTACCACACGCCGACCTGGCTGGAATACATCCGCCACAACCGGCGCGCCACCCATGCCGACGCCGTCGTCGGCGAGCGGGTGCGGGCGCTGCACAGCGGCGACGAACCGCCGCGCGTGCGCCGCCTGATCGAGCGCCCGACGACCGCCGGCACCGCGCTGGTCTCGCCGAAGGGGCCGATCGATCACTGAGCTCGCCATAGCCGTAGCGCCGGTCAGCCGGCGCTCTGGATCATGTAGAGCTTGCGCGTGGTCTCGCGTATCAGCCACTCGCCCTTCCAGCCCTGCGGCAGGACGAGGAGATCGCCCGGACCGAGTTCCCGCACCTCGCCATCGATGCGGCTCAGTTCCACGCGCCCCGAAATGATGTGGCAGATCTCCGACGAGTCCGAACGATCGGCGGTGAAGCGGCCGGGCGTGCATTCCCAGATGCCGACATCGACAGTCCCGTCCGGCGATTGAAAGAACGAGCGCACGGCCTCGACCTGATCCCCTTCAATCGAGGTTGGCTTAGGAGAGAACGCGCCGATCTCGGCCTTGGCGAGATCGTGGAAGGTCGAAAGATCGATCAAGTCTAGCTCCATGGATAAGAGCAATTCCAGGAAAGCGGTCTGCCCCGGAATTGCGTGAGAACAAATGGCTTTAGTGGCCGGTGATGCTGTCGGCCAACGCGGCCAGCTTCGAGGTGTGCGCAAGGCCTGCCGCCTCACGGCCATCGGCAATGCGATAAAGCTGGTACATCGAATGCACGCCCAGCCAGCGGAAGGGCTCCGGTTCCCATGGCCTGACCTTGCGGTTGACCCAGGGCAGCTTCGTCAGCTCGGTGTTTGCCCCGAGAACAAGGTCAGCCAGCGTGCGCCCCGAAAGGTTGGAGCTGGACACGCCGAGGCCGACATAGCCGCCGGCCCAGCCGATGCGGGTCGCGGGGTCGAGGCCGACAGTCGTGCACCAGTCGCGTGGCACGCCGAGCACGCCGCACCAGGCATGGTCGATGCGGCATCCTTTGGTCTGCGGCAAAAGCGTCGTCAGGATCGTGTGCAGCTGGTCGATCGTGGCCTGCTGCGTCTGGCCGTTGACGTCGGTGCGCGAGCCGTAGCGATAAGGCACGCCGCGTCCGCCCATCGTGATGCGTCCCTCACGCGTGCGCTGGGCATAGCAATAGGCATGCGCCGCATTGCCGAGCAGTTCGTGCCCTTCCCAACCGATGTCGCGCCACAGGTCGGGCGGCAGCGGCTCAGTCACGATCTGCGCGCTGTTGAGCGCCAGCCAGGTCCGCTCCTCGCCGGGGATGCCTGATGTAAAACCCTCGGTCGCGCGGATGATCGTCTCCGCCTGCACCGTACCGCGGTCTGTCGTCACGCTGCCCTTGGCGATGCTTGTCACCGTCGTCTTCTCATAGATCGGCACGCCCAGCCGCTCGACGGCATCGGCAAGCCCACGCACCAGCTTGGCCGGCTGCACCCGCGCCTGGCCATGCACGACGAAGCCGCCCATGACGTTACGGATGTTGATGCGCGTGCGCGTTGAGGCGGCGTCCAGCATCTCGACGCGGTTCGGGTCGACATCCCAGGAACGGATCGTCTCACATTCTTCGCGCACGCGCTCCAACTGCGCTGCGTTGGTGGCCACCGTCAGGTTGTCGACGCGGCGAATGTCGGCGTCGATGCCTTCCTCGGTCGCGACCCGGATCACTTCGTCAACGCAGCCTGCCATCTCAGCCTGCATCGCCATCACGCCTTGCCGGCTCGACGTCTTGAGATATTTTTCGCGCGACCAGCTGAAGCCGCCCGACAGCCAGCCGCCATTGCGCCCCGAAGCGCCGAAGCCGGCAAATTCGCGCTCGATCACCACGACGCGCAGCGACGGCTTCGCCTTTTTCAGATAGTAGGCGGTCCACAGGCCAGTATAGCCGGCGCCGACAATGGCGACATCGGCCTCGATATTTCCAGGCAAGGGCGGGCGCGGAGCGGGAACCGCCCCCAGATCCGCATACCAGAACGATATGTCGCCGTTGCGCTTGGCTTGCATGGAATGACTTTCAGATGGGATCAGGCCAGATGGGATCAGGCCAGATGGAATCAGGTGAGTGTGGTGTCGGCGCTTGCGTCGTCCGCCAGCAGCTTGGCATCGCTGCCGTCGAAGCAGAGCTCGACCTTGTCGCCGAGGCCAAAACTCTCGCCGGTCAGTGGTGAGCGCACGATCGCGGCCGAGCCGTCGGCGAGCTTAACTTCGTATTTCGATTCCGAGCCGAGATAGATGGCTTCCGCGATCGTCCCCGACAGGCGGTTGGCGCCATTGGCAGCACTTTGGCCGGCTCTTCGGATCGCGAGCTTTTCGGGACGCAGCAGCATCACCGGACTGGCTTCTCCCGACAGCTTACGCGGTACCGTCACCGTCTCGCCGGCGATGCTCAGCGCGGTGCTGTTGCCATCGCTGCGCGCCTTGCCGCGCAGCACGGTGGAATCGCCGATGAAGCGGCCGACGAACAGCGTTGCCGGCTCGTCATAGAGCTGGCGGCCGGTGCCGACCTGCTCGATGCGCCCGCGGTTGAACACGGCGATGCGGTCCGACAGCACCAGCGCCTCTTCCTGATCGTGCGTGACATAGACGAAGGTGGTGCCGAGTTCGCGATGGATGCGCTTGATCTCGAGCTGAAGCCATTCGCGCAGCTTCTTGTCGAGCGCGCCGAGCGGCTCGTCCATCAGGAGCAGCGGCGGGTCGAAGACGATGGCGCGTGCCAACGCCACGCGCTGCTGCTGGCCGCCCGACAATTCGTTGGGATAGCGATGCGCGAAATCGCCCATCTTGACCATGTCGAGCGCCCTTGCCACGCGTGTCTGCCTCGTCGCCTGGTCGACGCCGCGAAGCGTCAGCGGATAGGCGACGTTGCGGCCGACGCTCATATGCGGGAACAGCGCGTAATGCTGGAAGACGACGCCGATGTTGCGCTTGTGCGCCGGCACGCCGACGACGCTTTTTTCCCCGACCAGAAGCTTGCCGCTGGTGACATCGGTGAAACCGGCAATCACGTTGAGCGTCGTCGTCTTGCCCGAGCCGCTGGGGCCGAGCAGCGTCATGAACTCGCCGGGCTCGATGCGCAGCGACACGCCGTCCAGCGCCTTGAAGCCGCCATAGGCCTTGCTGATCGCTTCGAGATCGATCGCCGCGCCCTTGCTTGTCGGCTTCGGATTCATTGGCGTCCTTTCCGCTCGCGGCCAAGAAGGAGCATGCCGCCGCCGATCAGGATCGTGGTCGCGAAAAGCAGGATCGTGCCGACAGCCGCCACCGTCGGATCGGCGTCGCGCGTGATCGAGGCAAAAATCTGCACCGGCAATGTCTTGAGATAGGGGTTCGTGATGAACAGCGACACGACAATCTCGTCGAACGAGGTGGCGAAAGCGAACAGCAGGCCTGAGAGCACGCCCGGCGCGATCAGCGGCAGCGTCACCGTGCGAAACGTGGTCAGTGCGCCGGCGCCCAGGCTCGCGGCGGCTGTCTCCAGCCGGCGGTCGAACACTTCGAGACTGGCCGAGACCGCGATCAGCACGAAGGGTAGCGCAAGGATGGTGTGGGCCAGCACGAAGCCGAGCAGCGTGCCGACGAGCTGCGTGTCGAGATAGACGGCATAGATGCCGATCGCCAGCACCACGCCCGGCACCACCATCGGCGTCAGCATCAGCATACGCAAAAGGTTCGCCGGCCGCGCCTTCATGCGGTCGAGGCCGAAGGCGGCAAGCGTGCCGAGCACCGTTGCCAGGACGGCAACGATGGAGGCGACTTTCAGCGAGTTCAGGAAGCTGTTCGACCAGTCCGGATTGGTGGCGAAATTCTGGTACCACTGCCAGGAAAAGCCTTGCGGCGGAAACGCCAGCGATTTGTTTTCGTTGAACGACATCGGCACCACGACCAGCGTCGGCGCCACCAGCCATATCGCCACCAGCAGGCAGACGAGCCCGAGAAGAACGCGGGTGAGCGGCTTCATCTCCATCAGCGCCGCCCCGCTTCCCGATGACTGGACCGCATCACAGGTGCTGCCAGCGCCAGCAGCACGAAGGTGGTGACCAGCAGAACGACGCCCATGGCGCCGCCCCTGCCCCATTGCAGCAGGCTGAGCACCTGCGTCTGCACCAGCGTCGACAGCATGGTCGAGCGCGGGCCGCCGAGCAAAGCAGGCGTGATGTAGAAGCCGAGCGACAGGATGAAGACGATGATCGCGCCGGCATAGACGCCGGGCAGCGACAGCGGCAGATAGACGGTGAAGAACGCGCGCGACGGCCGCGCACCGAGGCTTTGCGCCGCACGCATCAGCCTGAGGTCGATGCCTTGCATCACGGAATAGAGCGGCAGGATCATGAACGGCAACAGCACCTGCGCCATGCCGATGACCACGCCGGTCTGGGTGCGGATCAGCTTGACGCCGCCGAACCCGACCGAGCGCAGCAACGAATTGATGACGCCCGAATCCTGCAGCAGGATCACCCATGACAGCGTTCGCACCACACCACTCACCCAGAACGGGATCAGCACGCAAAGCACAAGCACCAGCCGGACGCGCGGCCCGACCGCGGTCATCAGATAGGCATAGGGATAGGCCGCGATGACGCAGACCAGCGTCACCCAGGCCGAAATGACGAAAGTCCGCTGCAGCACTGTCAGGTTGACCGGCGCGCCGAAGAACCAGGCATAGTTCTGCAGCCCCCACTCAGGTTCCGACAGGCTGCGCAAAACGATGGTGAGCAGCGGGTAGCCGATCACCGCGACAAGCAGGATGAGCGCCGGCGCCGTGAGCGCGAACGGCCGCCATGCCCGACCGGGCCGCACATCGGCGGCGGGTTGGGCGATGGGTTCGGACGCGCTCACGGCCTGGCTCTCGCTCGGCTGTTCAGTTGCCGGCCATCAGCGCCGACCACTTCTCCTGCGCCACCGGGAAGTTCTCGACCCAGAACTTGATGTTCTGCTTGTAACCCTGCTTCTGGCGCTCGGGCGTGTTGGTCAGGAAGGCGGCGACCGACGCATCGACCTTGGGCTGCGCGTCATTGTTGATCGGCGTATAGGAGGTCTGCTGCGCCAGGATCTCCTGCGCCCCCTTGCCGAGATAGGCATTGAGCAGCGCATAAGCCGCATCCGTATCTTTGACGCCGACCGGAATGGTCATCTGGTCCATCACCACCAGCCAGTCCTGCCAGGCCGGCGCATATTTGGCGCCGTTCTTCACCGCCGTCATGGCACGTCCGGTCCACATCATCAGCATGTCGGCTTCGCCAGATTCGGCAAGCTGCTGCGATTCAGCGCCGGTCTTCCAATAGATCGTGTCGGGACCGAGCTTGCGGATGACATCGATGGCCTTGTCGATGTCGGCCGCCGTCATCGCCTTCGGGTCGCCGCCAGACGCCTTCAACGCCTGCTCCAGCAGGCCGCCCGTCGGGTCGCCCGAACCGTCGAGCGCGCGCGTGCCGGGGAATTTTGCCGTGTCGAAGAAATCGGCCCAGTTCTTGGGCGGGTTATCCCCATACTTCTCCTTGTTGTACATCAGCACGACGCCGTAGTTCATGGCCGGCACCGAGCATTCGCCGACCTGGCCCTCGGGCACCTTGGAGACGTCGAGCTTGCTGAAATCAAGCTTCTGGAACAGCTTGCCGCAATAGACGTAAGGCGGCAGGTCGGCGGTGTCGACGACGTCCCAGGTGACGTTGCCGGATTCGACCTGCGCCTGCAGCTTGGCGATCTCTGTCGGCCCGTCATTGAGCAGCGTGGCGCCGGACTTTTCGACGAACTCCTTGAGCGCGGCGGCCTGGCCGTCCTGGTAGATGCCGCCATAGGAGACGAGCGTCAGCGTCTTGCCCTTGAGCGAGCCTTCCTTGACCTCACCCGCGACAGGCTTTTCCTGCGCGAAAGCTGCGGTTGCCAGAACGCCGAGCGCCAGCACGGCGCCAAGGCCAAGATGTCTTGTTTTCAGCATGATTATTGTTCTCCCATTTGACCCGCATGGATTGAACCTACCTGGCTGCGAGCGGTTTCCAGGCCCTGTATTGATCGAGTTCGGCGCGCACCGAAGTCGGTGGCGCAATGATCCACATCACCTCGGCTCGGCCACTGCCGATGTTCTCTGAGCGATGTGCTGTCGATGTCGCGTATTCGATGCTGTCGCCCTCTTCCAGCACATGCCTGACATCGCCGAGCGAAACCTCGACGATGCCGCGCAGCACGACGAGCATCTCGTGCGCGTCGCCATGGGTGTAGAGCGCTGGGCCGGTCGAGCCGCCGATTTCGAACTCGCCGACATAGACTTCCATGTCGCTTAAAGGGGGACGCGAGAGCAGCATCTTGCGGCAGCCGTCGCTGGGCGGCAGGCTCGGCCGCTCGCTGCGCAGCAAGACCCCGCGCTGCCCGGCGGCACTATCCTCGAACAGCATCGCCACGCTCACCCCAAGCGCCGAGGCCATCTGGTTGAGCGAGGCGGTGCTGGCGCCGGTCAGGCCGCGCTCGAGCTGGCTGATGAAGCTGGCGCTGGTCCCGGTCAGCTCGGCGAGTTCGCGCAGCGAAAGCCGCCGGCCGAGACGCAGGCTCTTCAGCCGCTGGCCCAACATCTGATGGGCATGCGTCGCCGTCGAGGCGACGCCATTCTTGACCGGAGCCTGGTCGGTGCTCATCCCGTCTTTTTCTCCCACTGAACAATTTGTACAGTGACACTGTACACGTGGCAAGCGCCGGGACATTTTAAAATGCCGGCTGAGGCCTGTTCTTCGCCCGACAGGTCGCGCCGCGCCTTGTCGAGTCCTCGGCGTAGCGTCGCATCAGATGGCCCTCGGTCAAAAGCCGACAACGGCCCGGTTGTCGAAATTCTCGACCACCGCCAGTTCCTCGGCGACGGCGCGCTGGAGGTTCCGGCGGCGGACTGGACGTTCATGCTCGGCACCAGCACCGCATCCGTGAACTTGGCCAGCG
Organism: Mesorhizobium sp. M0802; assembly: GCF_040320115.1. NCBI lineage: Bacteria > Pseudomonadati > Pseudomonadota > Alphaproteobacteria > Hyphomicrobiales > Phyllobacteriaceae > Mesorhizobium > Mesorhizobium sp. M0802. The sequence continues at coordinate 133,737 of NZ_JAMYOY010000010.1, read as the reverse complement.
CCAGCACCGGCGTGTCACCATCGGACGGATCGCTGTGCAGTTCGGCGACGATCAGCACGCCGACATAATGCCGGCTGCTTGCGGCGCCATTCTGGCGCTGAGGAGCAGTCAGGCTTGCCGCCCCGCTTCAATTCCCCGCGAGCGTGTCGAGGTATATGAGCGATCGCTTACGCAATCGACGCAGCTGTGTTATTTTTGGCCGTCTCTATTTCCCTCAAGGAGGAGAAGATGAGTGCGCGGGGATTTTTTTCATTAGCTGTCGGCATGATTTTTTTGAGCTCGTCTGCGGTGAGCAATTCAAGCATGGATATGCCGGTTAGGTCTGTTGTGTCACACCCGATGTCTCTTTTTTTGGCGGGAGGCAATCCGGAAAGCCAAAGCCGGCCGGCAAAGGAATTTATCCAGACTGCACAACAAGATGTTTGCTGTCCTGGCGGCTACCCTTGGTATCGCAATTCGACGAACACCTGCTACGGCAGCTATGAAGACTGCCACGATACCGATGGCGGCGGATGGTCCTGCAGACAGGTCAACGCCTGCTAGACTTTCTTGGGCCCACGCCTTCTTGACTGTGCCCGGTCCTCAGATCGGCTTCGGCTCGCCGGCCTCATAGAGCATGAGGTTGCGCTCGCCTATGCCGAGCGATGCCCAACTCGCCCGCCAATCGGCGATGTGAGGCGAGCGGAAATGCGCGTCGAGCGCGGCCCTGTCGCTCCACACCTCGGTTACATGGATGAGCCCGACGTCGAGCACGTCCTGCGCGTAGGAGTATTCGATGCAGCCGGGCTCCGCACGGCTGCCCAGTATCATGCGCCGCATGGCCGGCCTTGCCTCGTCGAGCCGTTGCGCAGGCAGGCGAATGGTGCCGATGATCACCAGCATGATCTCTCTCCTCAAGGCCTCTGTCGTCCCGGCAAGTAACCAGTCCTCCCACCCTCGCGCAAGCTTGACCGGTTAGGCTCGAAGGGCTGTCGCGTGCTCGGCAGGCTTGTGATTGGGGACGATATGGCCGTCAGCGAAAGCTTAGCGACAGGAACAGTGGCCAAGAACGGCCGCGATGTCTTCTTCGCCATCGGCATCGTCATCATCCTGGCCGTGCTGTTCCTCCCGATCCCGGCCTTCCTCATCGACATCGGCCTCGCCTTCTCGATCGCACTGTCGGTGCTGATCCTGATGGTGGCGCTGTGGATCCAGCGGCCGCTCGATTTCTCGTCCTTCCCGACCGTGCTGCTGATCGCCACCATGCTACGGCTATCGCTCAACATCGCCACCACGCGCATGATCCTGTCGCACGGCAATGAGGGCACGCACGCCGCCGGCTATGTCATCGCCGGCTTCTCCAAACTTGTGATGGCCAGCGATTTCGTCATCGGCCTGATCGTCTTCATGATCCTGATTGTGGTCAACTTCATCGTCATCACCAAAGGCGCCACCCGTATTGCCGAAGTCGGCGCCCGCTTCACCCTCGACGCCATCCCCGGCAAGCAGATGTCGATCGACGCCGACCTGTCCGCCGGCATGATCGACGACAAGACAGCGCAACTGCGCCGCCGCGAGCTGGAAGAGGAATCCTCCTTCTTCGGCTCGATGGACGGTGCCTCGAAATTCGTGCGCGGCGATGCCATTGCCGGCCTCATCATCACCGCAATCAACATCGTCGGCGGCATCGCCATCGGCTACATCAGGCACGGCATGGGCATGGGCGAAGCCGCCGATGTCTTCATCAAACTGTCGGTCGGCGACGGCCTCGTCACCCAGATCCCGGCGCTGATCGTTTCGCTCGCCGCCGGCCTGCTTGTGTCCAAGGGCGGCACGCGCGGCTCGACCAACCAGGCGGTGTTCGGCCAGCTCGGCGCGCATCCGCGCGCGCTCTATGTCGCGGCCTCGCTGCTCGTCCTGCTCGGCCTGATGCCCGGCCTGCCGTTCTTCCCGTTCTTCACGCTGGCTGCAGGCATGGCCGGCCTTGGCTACGTCATCCCGATGCGCGCCAACCGCGAGGCTGCCGCCGCCGAAGCGATCAAGGATCTGGAGAAGGCGAACAAAGTCGAGGAAGAGAAGAACTCGGTCAAGGCTTCGCTGACCACCGCCGAGATCGAGCTTCTGATCGGCAAGCAGCTGTCGACGCGGCTGCTGGTGTCGCATCAGGAACTGGTGTTCCGCATGGCCAAGATGCGCAAGAAATTTGCCACGCAATACGGCTTCGTTGTGCCGGAAGTGCGCGTCGCCGACGATTTCGGCATTCCGCCGAAAAGTTATCAGATCAAGGTCCACGGCACCGTCGTCGCCGAATACCAGATGCGCGTCGGCGAGATCATGGTGCTGCTCGGCAACCGGGATTTGCCCGACGTTCCCGGCGAGGAAATCCGCGAGCCGGCCTTCGGCATGCGCGCCTTCTCGGTGCTGGAAACCTTCGCCGAGGATCTGAAGCGCGAGAACTATACCTTTGCCGACAACATGTCGGTGCTGCTCACGCATTTGTCCGAGGTGATCCGCAACAACCTGCCGCAGCTTCTGTCCTACAAGGACATGAAGGCGCTGCTCGAGCGCCAGGATCCGGAATACCGCAAGCTCGCCGACGAGATCTGCACCTCGCACATCTCCTATCCCGGCCTGCAGGCGGTGCTGAAACTGCTGCTGGCCGAACGCGTATCGATCCGCAACCTGCATTTGATCATCGAGGCTATCGCCGAGATCGCACCGCATGTGCGCCGCACCGAGCAGATCGTCGAGCATGTCCGCATCCGCATGGCCCAGCAGATCTGCGGCGATCTCTCCGAGGGCGGCATGCTCAAGGTGCTGCGGCTCGGCAACCGCTGGGACCTCGCCTTCCACCAGAGCCTCAAGCGCGACGCCAAGGGCGAGGTGCGCGAATTCGACATCGACCCGCGCCAGTTGGAGGAATTCGGCCAGGACGCGACCAAGGCGATCCGCAAGCATCTCGAGGCCGGCGAGCGTTTTGTCCTCGTCACCGCGCCCGATGCTCGCCCCTATGTGCGCATGATCATCGAGCGCCTGTTCACGACGCTTCCCGTTCTCTCCCATGTCGAAATCGCCAAGGGCGTCGAGATCAAGGTGCTCGGGACGATCTCGTGAACATACTGTCGCAAGGCGTCGTCATCGCCGCCTTCCTCGCCTTCTGTCGCATCGGCGCCTGCTTCATGCTGATGCCGGGCCTGTCCAGCGCCCGCGTGCCGGTCCAGGTCCGGCTGTTCGCGTCGATCGCCGCCACCGGTGGCCTGCTCGCCTTCCTGTGGGACAAGATCTTTCCCTTCGTCGATGCGCGTCCGCAGGTGCTGGCACCGATGATCATCTCCGAACTTTTGGTCGGCGGGCTGATCGGCGCGATGACGAGGCTCTACATGGAGGCGCTGCGCTTCATGGGTTCGGCCATCGCCATGCTGATCGGCTATGGCGGCACCGGCGGCCCCGCCATCGAGGAGCCGGAGCCGCAGGCGGCCCTCGCCGCCATCATCTCGTTTTCAGCGTTGCTGCTGCTCTTCGTCTTCGATTTCGACCACGAGATCATCCGCGCTCTGGTCGCCTCCTACACGGTGGCGCCGGTCAACGTCTTCTTCAACCCGCAGGCCGCACTGGTCGATCTCACCGACACGGTGTCGGACGCCTTTTTCCTGGTCATCCGGCTCGGCAGCCCGTTCATCGCCTATGCCATCCTCGTCAATTTGACCATCGGCTTCGTCAACAAGCTGACGCCGCAGATTCCGGTCTACTTCATCTCGCTGCCTTTCGTCATCGCCGGCGGCATGATCATCTTCTACTTCGCCATCGGCACCATGCTGTCGCTGTTCGTCGACGGCTTTGTCGATCTGACGCTGGCGAGGTGAGATGAGCACGCGCAAGGAACGGCTGAAGAAACTGGTCAAGGTGCAGGAGCAGCTGAAGGCCCTGCACGAGACGCGCCATGCGGCCTTCCTGGCGGCGGCCGCAACCGCCGAGACCGAAGCCAGGGAACTTGTCCAGCATTTCGACGCCGATCAGTCGCTGGCGGTGCTGTTCCCTGACCTCTACCATCGCCGCATCGCCAATGCGCTGGTCCGGCAGGAAGCGAGCTTGGAAAGCGCCAGGCAGGAGGTCACGCTCATCGCCACTGCGACGGCGCGCACCAACATGGTCGAGCGCGCCTACAAGGACGTGCGCCGACAGGACGAACGCGAACGCTCCGACCGCGACCGGCTCGATCTGATCGCGCAGAAGCGCGGGCAGGAATAATCGAAAGTTAAAGCCGCGTCACTTGCGGACGGCGTTCGGTTTCGTTCCGTGCGGCGGGCTGTATTGGGTGTACGGCGCCGTGTTCGGCCTCTGCGCCTACGCCACCTACGATCTGACCATGGCGACGCCGGCAGCGCCCACCGCAAACGACCAGATCGCATCGACCCAGCCGGACTTGCCGCTGCTGATAGCAATGGCCCAGCATCCGGCGAAGGATTTCAAACCGGCAAGCCTGCCACAAGCTTGTTGCGGCATGGTCGCTCAGGAAACCCGGCAAAGAGGCGGACTTTCTTGGCGATTTCTCCACCCAGTGACATCGTTCTCGATGTTGCCCGAGCCGTCGACCCGGCGGATATCGAGGCTGCCCGTGCCGCGCTGGCCAAGCGGGCCAACGGCGTTGGCGGTAATTTTTCTGTCGACATGGCTGCTTCGGTCGATGCCGGCTCGATCCTGTCGCGCGCCACCGCCGACAAGGCCGCCGCAAATGCCGATCCCGCCAGCAAGTTCAAGAAGTTCGAGGCGATGGTCTTGCAGACCTTCATCCAGAACATGCTGCCCAAGGACACAGAGGGCGTCTACGGCAAGGGGCTGGCCGGCGACATGTGGAAATCGCAGCTTGCCGAGCGTGTCGCCGACGTCATGGCCGAGCGCGGAGGGATCGGCATCGCCAAATCGCTGGTCGCCGACCACTACAAGGACGGCAAGCGCACCGTGCCGATCGGCCCGGTGTCAACCGGGCCGCACAAGACCGAGATCGACCAGCAGACCCGGCTGTCCACCTCGCTGGTCGAGGAATTGCAGCGCAAGGCCGCACGGTCGATGACCGGCGACGAGACGACCATCAAAACCGAAATCAAGATCTAGACCAGGATTTTCAATGGCCGATTTTTCAAAATACTCTTCCAACCTGCCGGCGCGTACGTCCGAAGCGCCGATCCCGTTTGCACGGCCGGGCAACCTTGCCGCCATCATCGGCCGCATCGAGGAAGCGGTCGAGGAAGAGACGGCCGGTTTGAAGAACGACACCAGCTATGACCTCAAGGCCTCCAACGCCCGCAAGAGCCGCTACCTCTATGAGCTGACCCGCGCCATGAAGGGCGCCAACGAGATCGAATTCCTGGAACAGCATCGCGACAGTCTGGCGCGGCTGCGCCAGAAGCTCGCGAAAAACGAGGCTGCAATCCTCGCCCACCTCAACGCGGTCAACGAAGTCGCCACGCTGTTGAAGAACGCCATTCAGCGCGCCGAAGCTGACGGCACCTATTCGGCCGGCGAATTCGGTTGGGCGAGCTGATGATCTCGGCACCAGGCGGGAACAACCGGTGATCAAATTCATCGCCGCCGCGATCTGGATCTGCGCCGCCACGCTGGGCGCCGTGTTCTATTCGTTCCAGGCGGCCGTTGAGCGCGGCGTCGGCGAGACGCCGAAACCGATGCTGGGTGGCCTCGACTACGTCAAGACCGACATCATCTCGGTGCCGCTGATCCGCGATTCCAAGATCGACGGCTATTTCCTCACCAAGCTCGTCTACACGGTCGAGCCGGCCGAGATAAAGAAGATGTCGATTCCGGCCGAAGCCCTGATGACCGATCAGGTCTATTCCTATCTCTACTCCAATCCTCAGATCGACTTCACCAAGAAGGAAACCATCGATCTCGATGCCTTCCGCAAGGCCATACGCGACACCGTCAACGCGCGCGTCGGCGCCGACCTGGTGCATGAAGTGCTGATCGACCAGGTCAACTTCCTGACCAAGGACGAAATCCGCGACAACGCCATGCGCCGCCGCAAGGATCCGGCCACGCCGACCGAACCGGCCCCGGCGGAATCGGCCCAGGCCGAGGCGGCGAAGTCCGCTGCTGAACACTAACCTTCATCGCAGGGTGAATGTCTCTGCCGCATTCCTTCCGACTGAAACGAGATGACGCATCGCGACCGCGTTGACGTTTACGTCAACTCGAAGCTATATGCGCCAAGCGACCAGGATCGCGGCACGCGCGAGACAGCGACTTTGGCGGAGGCCGGTCACTGAAGCGCGGCAAAACGCAACGAGACCAGGAGAACAGTCATGAGCGTTCAGGACATTGCCGAGAAGATGAGGTCGCGCGTGGCGAGCGCCGGGTTCGAACATTCCGTGAAGTTCGATACCGGCAGTGACGGCGTCATCGTCATTGACGGTGCGACCGTCTCAAACACCGATGCGCCGACCGACTGCACCATCAAGCTGTCGCTCGACGATCTGGATTCGCTGATCGCCGGCGACCTCAATCCGACCATGGCCTTCATGTCCGGCAAGATAAAGGTCGAAGGCGATATGTCGGTCGCCATGGCGCTCAGCCAGCTGATCGGCTGAGCCCTTCGCAAAAACAAAACGCCGCCCTCGCTGAAATGCAAAGGACCGGCGGCGTTTGTTTTTGGACAATCAGGCGGCCAGCAACAGCCTCTGTGTCTTGAGCTTGCGACCTGCAGCCTTCAGCGTGCCATGCGCGCCGTCGAGCGCACCATCGATCAGTTCCAGCGCCAGCAGGCGGTGCCGCTCGTACGGACCAGGCATGGCGAGCGCGCCGGTCTTCTCCGCCGAGAAGCCGAAGCGGCCATAGTAAGGCGCATCGCCTACCAGCAGCACCGCGGCATGGCCGAGACGCGCGGCCTCGGCCAAAGCATGGCGCATCAGCGCCGAGCCGATGCCGGCGTTCTTCAGCGCCGGATCGACGGCGAGCGGTCCGAGCAGAAGTGCTCCCGGGCCACCCTCGCCCAGACGCACGTCCCACAGCCGCACCGTACCAGCAACCGCGCCGGTTGCATCGCGCACGACAAAAGCGAGGCCTTCGGAAGGCCGGCGGCCACGCCGCAGCTTCTCCGACGATTTCTTGCGCCGCATCGGCCCCATAGCGCGATCGAGCAACGCTTCACGCAATGCAATGTCTGCCGCAGTTTCGGCGACGATGGGAATGGCGCGGGCACTCTCCCCCCTCGAGGGGGAGATGTCGCCGAAGGCGACAGAGGGGGTCGGCACGACGTGACGCGACACCGCGTCGTGGACGAGGGATGCCGGCGCTTCACGCGAGACGACCCCCTCTGGCCTGCCTGCCATCTCCCCCTCAAGGGGGGAGATTCCCACGGCACCATCAATGTAATTTACAATGTCCATTTCCGCGATCCTTCACGAGCGGAGCTTGTTCCACAGGCGAACCCGGGCGGACGCAAACGTCCGCCTGGGGTGATCTGAAGGCCGAAGCCGTCAGATCACGTAGGATCGGAGAGGCTCGAAGCCGTTGAAGGCGACCGCCGAGTAGGTGGTCGTGTAGGCGCCGGTGCCTTCGATCAGCACATCGTCGCCGATGGTCAGCGACAGAGGCAGCGGATACGGCGTCTTCTCGTACATCACGTCGGCCGAATCGCAGGTCGGGCCGGCGAGCACGCAAGGTGCGGTCTCCGAACCGTCATGGCGGGTGACGATCGGATAGCGGATCGCCTCGTCCATCGTCTCGGCCAGACCGCCGAACTTGCCGATGTCGAGGAACACCCAGCGCACATTGTCGTTTTCGGCCTTCTTCGAGATCAGCACGACTTCCGACTTGATGACGCCGGCATTGCCGACCATGCCGCGGCCCGGCTCGATGATGGTCTCAGGGATCGCATTGCCGAAATGCTTGCGCAGCGCCGAGAAGATGGCCTGGCCGTAAGCCTGAGCCGCCGGCACATCACGCAGATAGCGCGTCGGGAAACCGCCGCCCATATTGACCATCTTGAGGACGATGCCTTCGTCGGCGAGCGTGGCGAACACCTTCTTGGCGTCGGCCAGCGCACGGTCCCACGCCGTCAGGTCGGTCTGCTGCGAGCCGACATGGAACGACACGCCATAGGCGTCGAGGCCGAGCGTCCTGGCATGGCGCAGCACATCGACGGCCATCGCCGGCACGCAGCCGAACTTGCGCGACAGCGGCCACTCGGCGCCTTCGCCGTCGGTCAGCACGCGGCAGAACACGCGCGCGCCGGGAGCGACGCGGGCGATCTTGTCGACCTCCTCGACGCAATCGACGGCAAACAGCCGAATGCCGAGCTGGTAGGCGCGTGCAATGTCACGCTCCTTCTTGATGGTGTTGCCGAAGGAGATACGGTCCGCCGGCGCACCGGCGTCCATCGCCATCTCGACCTCGGCAACGGAAGCGGTGTCGAAGGACGAGCCCATCGCAGCAAGCAGGCGCAGGATCTCCGGCGCAGGGTTTGCTTTCACCGCATAGTAGATTCTGGAATCGGGCAGCGCCTTCTCGAAGGCACGGAAATTGTCGCGCACGACATCGAGGTCGACGACGAGGCAGGGGCCGGACGGACGTCGGGTGGCGAGGAAGTCGAGGATGCGCTGGGTGGCCATCGGGGTCTCTCCATTAACGCCTTGCGGCGCGCAATAAGGCTGCGGGACGCGGGCTTTCGGCCTCGCGAACACGCGGTCAAACAAAGGCGGGACGGAAATCCATGGAACCAGCCGGTGGAGACCCCGGAACCATGAAACGCCGTCTCGCGGCGGTGAACCTTGGCCTTGCCCGGCCTCGGTTCGCTTTGTCTGCCTTGGCTTGGATGGGAGACCCGTCCGCACTGCCGGCAATGAAGGTGTGCCTCTTCAGTAACCCCGGTCTTTGGACGACCGGCAGAACACCAGAAAGGCCCGCACCGTCGTTGCTTCAAGGTGTCCTCGGGCTGGCGGTTGGCCGCTAGACCGACTGGAGGGGTTAGCTCCAGTTACCTTACCGATTTCCCTCACCATTCGAGGATCGGCGGACACCCACAGGCACGTGCGACTTTGGGCAAGCGCGATATAAGATCGAAAGATTTCACAATCAATAAAAATCGTACTCCAGGTTGTAAAATTTCCGGCATCGAACAATGCTGGGCCTACTGTATACGGATATCGAACGATGCCAGGCACGCACGGCCCGCTCAACGCCCTTCTCGACCTGCGTCGAATGCCGGTCGCCAATGCGGAACTGGGGCCACTGGCCGGGCTGCGCCTGGCTGTGAAGGACATTTACGACGTCGCCGGCTACCGCACCGGTTGCGGCAATCCGGTGAAGTTCGCCGAGTCCCACGCCGCGTCCAGCACGGCACCGGCCGTGCAGATGATTCTCGACGCCGGCGCGCGTTTCATCGGCAAGACGCAGACCGACGAGTTCGCCTTCTCGCTGATGGGCCAGAACGCGCATTTTCCGTTTCCGGTGAACCCGGCCGCTCCCGATCGCGTCACCGGCGGCTCGTCCTCCGGATCGGCGGCGGCGGTGGCCGGCAAGCTTGCCGATATCGCCACCGGCTCCGACACCGGCGGCTCGATCCGCGCCCCGGCGAGCTTTTGCGGATTGATCGGGCTGCGCACCACGCATGGCCGCATCTCGCTCGAAGGCACGATGAAGCTGGCGCCGAGCTTCGATACGTTCGGCTGGTTCGCCGACGACATCGAAACCTATGAGACGATCGGCAAGCTGTTGCTTGGCCGCGACCCGCATCAGCATCCGCTCAACCGGCCGCTTTCGATCCGCTGGCTGGACGCTTTCGTGGCCGGCCCCGCCGAGGCAGCCGAATATGCCAGGATGAGAGCGCTGGCCGCCAGTCTTGTCGGTGAGCCGGCGCCGGTAGAGTACAGCTTCGCCTCCTTCCCCGACGAGCTCTACTGGTGCTTTCGCCGCCTCCAGGCCGCCGAGGCCTGGCAGCAGCATGGCGCCTGGATCATTTCGGGCGAGCGCGATCTCGGGCCGGGCGTCGAGGAGCGCTTTGGTTTCGGCCGGACAATCGACGAAAAGACCGCGCGGGCCGAGGCGGTGCGCCGCTTGACGTTCCGCTCCGAGCTAGCCGCGCTGCTCGGCCAGGACGGGTTTCTTGTCCTGCCTACCGTTCCAGGCCCCGCACCTCTGGTCAAAAGCGAGCCGCAGCAGCTCCAGGCCTACCGCGAAAGGGCCTTGCATCTTTTGTGCCTTTCGGGTCTTTCAGGCTTTCCGCAAATCACCCTGCCGCTGGGCTCGGTCGACGGTGCCCCTTTCGGCCTCTCTCTGCTCGGCCCTCCCGGCAGCGACATTGCCCTGATACGGCTCGGCCGGCGAATTCTCGATGCGGCTCGAAAGGCCTGATGATGGATACACTGACCCGCATGCGCGCCTTCATCGACGTCGTCGAGGCCGAAGGCTTTTCGGCGGCCGCGCGCAAGATCGGTCGCTCCAAGGCGCTGCTGTCGAAATATGTGCGCGAACTCGAGGACGAACTCGGCGCGCTGCTGCTCAACCGCACCACGCGGCAGTTCTCGTTGACCGAGGCCGGCCATACCTATTACAGCCGCGCTTCGGAAATCGTGCGCGAGGTCGACAGCCTGGCCGACGCCGTGCGCGAATCCTCCGGCGACGTGCGCGGCAGGATCAAGCTGTCGGCGGCGCGCACCTTCGCCGACGCGCCGATAGGCCAATCGCTCATCGACTTCGCCAAACAGCATCCCGACATCGTGCTCGACATCCATCTCGACGACCGTTTTGTCGATCTGGTCGAGGAAGGTTTCGATCTTGCCGTGCGCATCTCGCGCCTGGAGAACTCATCGCTGATCGCCCGCCGCCTGGGGCCGTTTTCGATCAAGCTTTGCGCCTCGCCGGAGCTGATCGCCAAGCACGGCAAGCCGACGCGCCCGCAGGATCTCGCCAACTTGCCCTGCATCGTCGACACCAATGGCCGCTCGCTTGCCAACTGGCGCTTCAGGGGCGATGGCGAGGAGTCAGTCAGTGTCAACGTATCGGGTCCGATCGAGGTCAACAGCCCGATGGCCGCGCGAGCCGCCGCCGTGTCCGGTCTGGGCTTCACCATCCTGCCGGATTTCATCGCCGCGCCCGACCTCGCATCCGGGCTGCTGGTGTCGTTGCTCGACGACCGCATCCAGTCGGGCAGCGGCATTTTCGCCGTCTACCCGCACCGTCGCTATCTGCCGGCCAAGGTCCGTGTCTTCGTCGATTTCCTGGTGCAATGGTTCAAGAACCGCGAGAGCGCTTGAGCCGGTCCTGCCGTGCCGCGGTCCCAATTTCGCCCCGTTTCTGGTAACCTCTCGAAATCTCTCCGAGGCCGATGGAACAGCGACCGAGAATGCATCTGAAACGGCACGCAATCATGCTGGCTTCGGCCCTGGCGACGACTTTTGCCTCCGTCGGAGCGGCTGGCGCGCATCCTCATGTCTTCGCCGAGGCCCGCCTCGACGTGATCCTCTCGCCGGATCACCAAAGTGTGAAAGCGCTGCGTCACCTCTGGCGTTTCGATGATCTGTTTTCGAGTACGGTGATGATGGAGTTCGACAAGAACTCCGACCTGAAGCTTGACGACAAGGAGCTGAAGGATGTCGCCGACACCGTTCATGCCTCGCTGGCCGAGTTCAATTATTTCCAGCTCGTCACCGTCGACGGCAAGGACGTGCCGATGACGCCGCCACCGCATCTTATGGCCAATTTCGAAAACGACCAGCTGATCATCCTGTTCGAATCCGAACCCAAGGTGCCGATCAAGCTCGCCGGCAAGATCGATTTCGGCGTCTACGATCCAACCTTCTACACAGCGATCGACTTCACCGAGGATAGCAACATCACGGTGGAAGGCCTGCCCTCGAACTGCACCAAGAGCGTCATCCGGCCTGATCCAGACGAGGCGATCAAGGAAAACCAGAAGACCCTGACGGACGCGTTCTTCAACGACCCGACAGGCACCGACATGAGCAAGATCTTCGCCACCAAGCTCGAACTGAATTGCCCGCCAGAAGGATAGATCCGGTGATGAAACCGTCCCTGCGTTTGGCATTCGGCCTCGTGGCCGCTGCCCTGCTGATGACGCACTTTCTCGGGCAGGCCCATGCCCAGAGCTCACTCGGCATCGGTGTCAATGACGGCATGGCGCCCACCACCGGCCCGTTCGCCCATATCCTGATGTGGATCAATCTGCGCCAGCAGGAATTCTACCGCGCATTGGCCACGGCGATGAAAGCAATGCGCGAGGACGGCAGCAAGATGTGGCTGCTGATCGGCCTGTCCTTCGCCTACGGCATTTTCCACGCCGCCGGCCCCGGCCACGGCAAGGCGGTGATCTCGTCCTACATGGTGGCCAATGAAGTGGCGCTCAGGCGCGGTATCCTGCTGTCCTTCGTCTCGGCGCTGCTGCAGGGCCTGACCGCGATCCTGGTGATGCTGCTTGCCTATTTCGTCCTGCGCGGCACCGCCATCTCGATGACCGACGCAGCCTGGTTCATGGAGATCATGAGCTATGTCTTCGTCACTTTGTTCGGCGCCTGGCTGCTGTGGCGCAAGCTCAGGCCTACGGTCCTGCGCTGGTTCGGCAAGGCGCCCGCCTACAGCCTGTCGGCAGCCCACGCCGGTCATTCCCATGGCGGCCATTCGCATGCCGCTCACAGCCACGCGGCGCATGCGCATTCGCATGCCTTGCATGTGCATCACGACCATTCGCATGATCATCACGATCACGCTGCGCACGACCACGACACACACGATCATTCCCATCACGACCACGCTCATCACGATCACGCCGCTCACGATCACCCAGCCGGCGAGGTCTGTGATACGTGCGGCCACTCACATGCGCCCGATCCGGCGCTGCTGTCGGGCGACCGCTTCGACTGGCGCACGGCCTGGTCGGCTGTAGCCGCCGTCGGCATCCGCCCCTGCTCCGGCGCGCTGATTGTGCTGAGCTTCGCTTTGCTCAACGGCCTGTGGCTCGGCGGCCTGCTGTCGGTGCTGGCGATGTCGATTGGAACCGCCATCACAGTCTCGGCGCTGGCAACGATCGCAGTCACCGCCAAGAACTGGGCGGTCTATTTCGCCGGCGACGGCCGCATGGGCAACCGCATCCACACAGTCGTCGAAATCGGCGGCGCCGCCTTCGTCTTCCTGTTCGGGCTGTTGCTGTTGTCGGCGAGCCTGTCCGGAGCTGTGTGACCTCGGCGGGTCAGGCCTGACCCGCGATCATTCCGCCCAGCTCATCCTCGATATGAGCGCGGATGATTTCATCGAAACTGTTTTCGGCGCTGAAGCCGAGGTCCCTTGCACGGCGCGCCTCGAAGCGCGTCGGCCAACCCTTGACGATCGCCCAGATCGTTTCGTCGAGCTCCTCGCGGATCAGGCTCGCCACCTCGGCGCCTGCAGTGCGCTCCAGCGCCTCGATCTGCTCGCCGACGGTGACGGCAACGCCGGGCATGGTGAGGTTGCGGCGCGGCCCGACAGCGGCACCGTCGAGCCCGGCGGCATGGATCAGGAAACCGACCGCAGAGCGCGGGCTGGCATGGGTGTGCAGCACCGAGCGCGGCACCGGCAGGATCGCCTCGTGGCCGCTCAGCGGCTCGCGGATGATGCCGGAGAAGAAACCTGACGCCGCCTTGTTCGGCTTGCCGGGCCGCACGCAGATGGTCGGCAGCCTTATGCCGATGCCGTCGAAGAAGCCGCGCCTGGAATAGTCGGCCAGCAGCGCTTCGCTCATCTGCTTCTGCGTGCCGTAGGAGGTCAGCGGCGTCGGATGAAAGTCGTCCGGGATGACATCGGGGAACGGCGCGCCGAACACCGCGATCGACGAGGTGAAGACGAGGCGCGGCGCAAAGTCTGCCAGCCGCACGGCGTCGAACAGCGCCCGTGTGCCGTCGAGGTTGACGCGGTAGCCGAGATCGAAATTCGCCTCCGCCTCGCCCGACACGATGCCGGCGAGATGGAACATGACGTCGGGGCGTGACGCCACCAGGCTCTCGGCAGCACCGGCGTCGGCAAGGTCGCCCGTATGCGTGGCGATGCTGACGCCATCCATCGCCGGCGCCTGCGGCGGCACGATGTCGTGCAGGTCGAGCCCGGTGATCTTGCGGCCGTTGAGCGTGCCGTCCTTGGCCAGCCGGTCGACAAGTTTGCGGCCGACCATGCCGGCGGCGCCAGTAATCAGGATGCGCATTTCGAAAGCCTCTTATTTGCCCTTGTTCTGGTTGCGGCCCCGCAACCAGAACACCAGAAAAAATGCCAGCACGAAGGCGATGCCGACGATGCCGGCAAGTACGGTCGAGACATTGCCGACGGCCAGCATCACGGTCGGCAAATAGAACGCCGCGATGCCGAACAGCAGCATGATCCAGGCTGCGGCAATCAGCGCGTTTCGCGTGTCGCGGTCCATCATGCCGTCCCACCACAGCGGGAACTCGTCAACTCGGATGCCAATGCCATGAAATTCCCTGTCAGTGATAATGGCCGTGATGCGGTGGCGCACCATGGTCGTGGTCATGATCGTGCTCGTCACGGCTGTCGGCGCACTGGCCGAATTCCGGTTCAACCGTGGCGTGGCTGATGCCGTGTTCGGCGGCGAGCCGCTTCTTGATGGCGCTGACCGCCTGGTGCGGATCGACGCCATCGTTGAGGCAGGCATGCAGCGTCGCCATGTTGCTGGACCCGTCGAGCGACCAGACATGCATGTGATGCACTTCGCGCACGCCGTTGACGGTGCCGGCAATGTCCTTGGCGATGAGGTCGCGGTCGAGGCTTGCCGGTACGCCTTCGAGCAGGACGTGGGCGGCTTCGCGCATCAGCGACCACGCGGTGGACAGGATCAGCAGGGAGACCAGCACCGACAGAATCGGGTCGATCGGCGTCCAGCCGGTCGCCAGGATGACCAGCGCCGCCACGATCGCCGCCGCCGAGCCGAGCAGGTCGCCCAGCACATGCAGGATGGCGCCGCGCATGTTGAGGCTGTCGCGGTCGCCGCCATGCAGCACGAAGAACGAGGCGAAGTTTACCAGAAGGCCGGCGATCGCCACCACCAGCATCGGCCCGCCCAGCACCGGCGCCGGCGTCATCAGCCGGCCCCAGGCTTCGTAGACGATCCACAACGCAATGGCGAAGATGGCGATGCCGTTGGTGTAGGCGACCAGCGTCTTGACCCGGCCGAAGCCATAGGTCAGGCGCACTGTCGCCGGCCTTCCGCCAAGATGGAAGGCGTACCAAGCAAGGCCAAGCGCGATCGAGTCGGCGAGCATGTGGCCGGCGTCGGCCAGCAGCGCCAGTGATCCCGTCAAAAGGCCGCCAAGCCCTTCGGCCACCATGAAGCCGGCGGTCAGGCAGGCTGCGATCAGCACACGCTTCTTGTCGGTCGAGCCATGCACGTGGCCGGCGCCATGCCCAGCATGCGAACCATGATCATGGCTGTGCGCCATCGGAAAAAACTCCTGTTACGCGCCGAACTCGGCGCGGAAATCCTCGAGCCGCCGCTTCTGCCGGCCTTCGCCATCGAAATTGGCGGGATCGAGCCATGCCTCATAGGCTTTGCGCAGCGCCGGCCATTCCTTGTCGATGATCGAGTACCATGCGGTATCGCGGTTTTCACCCTTGACCACAAGATGCTGGCGGAAAATGCCCTCGAACTTGAAGCCGAACCGTTCCGCCGCGCGCTTTGACGGCTCGTTGCGGTTGTTGCATTTCCACTCGTAGCGGCGATAGCCGAGCCCGTCGAAAATATACTTCATGAACAGGAACTGCGCCTCGGTCGCTGCCGGCTTGCGCGAGATCAGCGGCCCCCAATAGATGTTGCCGATCTCGATGACGCCATAGGTGGGATCGATGCGCATCAGCGTCTGTCGCCCGGCGACCTTGCCGCTGGCCTTGTCGATGACGGTGAAGAACAGCGGATCCTCGCTCGCCTCGACCTTATCCAGCCATGGCTGGAAATCGGCGCGGGTTTGCGGCGGGTAGTCGGGCAGCCAGGCAAAGCGTCCATCGATGTCGGGCACGGACGACGCCTCGTACAACCCATCGCCGTGCTTTTCGGCGCTCAGCGGTTCGAGCCGGACATAGCGGCCGTCAATGGGCTTGCGCTCGGGCCGCGGACGCGCTTGCCAATCTTTGAGATTTTCCGACACGCAAAACTCCAATCCGTTTGACTTTTGTGAGCAGACGCTCACAAAAACGCGACCTAACAGCAAGAACCACACGGACGGGAAAAATGCTCCACACGATTTCGGCCTTCGACCGCCTCGGCGAGGAAAACGCCTTTGCCGTGCTGGCGCGCGCCACTGCACTGGCTCAACAGGGCCGCGACATCGTCAATCTCGGCATCGGCCAGCCCGACTTCAAAACGCCGCAGCACATTGTCGACGCAGCGATCAAGGCGCTGCGCGACGGTCACCATGGCTACACCCCGGCCAACGGCCTGCTGGCGACGCGCGAAGCGGTGGTGCGGCGCACGCTGGCCACCACCGGCGTCGAGGTCTCGCCGGAAAATGTGATGATCCTGCCCGGCGGCAAGCCGACCATGTTCGCGGCCATCTTGATGTTCGGCGAACCCGGCGCCGAGATCCTCTATCCAGACCCAGGCTTTCCGATCTACCGCTCGATGATCGAGTTCACCGGCGCCGCGCCCATTCCGGTGCCGATCCGCGAGGAGAACGGCTTTGCCTTCTCGGCAGAAGAGACGCTGGCGCTGATCACGTCGAAGACGAGGCTCCTGATCCTCAACTCACCGGCCAACCCGACCGGCGGCGTCACGCCGCGCGCCGAGATCGAGAAGCTGGTGAAGGGACTGCAAGCGCATCCGCAGGTCGCTATCCTCTCCGACGAAATCTACGACGTCATGACCTATGACGGCGAGACGCATTTTTCGCTGCTCAATTTTCCGGAAATTCGCGACCGGCTGATCGTGCTCAACGGCTGGTCGAAGACATGGGCGATGACCGGCTGGCGCATGGGCTGGTCGATCTGGCCGAATGGCGACAAGGGCGCGCATCTCTACGACAAGGTCCGCAAGCTGGCGGTCAATTGCTGGTCCTGCGTCAACGCGCCGAGCCAGTTCGCCGGCATCTCCGCCATCGACGGCCCCCAGGACGATGTCGACAAGATGATGCGCGCCTTCGACAACCGCAGGAAGATCGTGGTCGAGGGGCTGAACGCGCTGCCCGGCGTCTCCTGCATCACGCCCAAGGGCGCATTCTATGCCTTCCCGAATGTTTCGAAGACCGGCTGGAAGGCCAAGAAGCTCGCCTCGGCACTGCTCGAGGAGGCCGGCGTGGCGCTGATCGGCGGCCCCGATTTCGGCATTCTCGGCGAAGGCTACATCAGGCTCTCCTACGCCAATTCCGAAGAGAACATCTTGCACGCGCTGGAGCGGATCGAGGCGTTTTTGAAGAAGTAGGCCTTCGGCTCTTCACCCACGCCCCACGAACGGCATCTTGGTCGCCATCACGGTCATGAACAGCACGTTGGCGTCGAGCGGCAGGCTGGCCATGTGGACGACGGCGTCGGCGACGCGTTGGACGTCCATCACCGCCTCGGCGGCGATGGTGCCATTGGCCTGCGGCACGCCGACCGTCATTGCGTGCGCCATATCGGTCAGCGCGTTGCCTATATCGATCTGGCCGCAGGCGATGTCATAGGGCCGGCCGTCGAGCGCCAGCGTCTTGGTCAGCCCCGATATGGCGTGCTTGGTCGCGGTGTAGGGCACCGAGCCCGGCCGTGGCGCATAGGCCGACACAGAGCCATTGTTGATGATGCGGCCGCCCATTGGCTTTTGCTTGCGCATGACGCCGAAGGCGGCGCGGGCGCATAGGAACGATCCGGTGAGATTGACTCCGACAATATCGTTCCAGACCTCGACCGGGATCTCGTCGATGGGCGTCGACTTGTAGCTCATGCCGGCATTGTTGAAGAGCAGGTCGACGCGGCCGAAGGCTGCGGCCACCGTCTCGAACAGGTCATCGACTTCGTCGGCCTTGCTGATGTCGCAGGCAACCGCCAGCGCCTTGGCGTCCGTTTTCCCGGCCTCGGTAATGGCGGCATCGAGCACCGCTTTGCGGCGGCCGCAAAACACCGTGTTCCAGCCCGCCTTCAGCAGCGCCGTGGCGACGCTCTTGCCGATGCCGGTGCCGGCGCCGGTGACGATGGCGGTTTTCTCTGGGAGGGCTGTCATGGATTTTGCTCCTGCGCGCCGCGCATCCCGGCACAGATCGGGGTGCATCCGAATGCACCGACCCATCGCAAATGAAGGCGATCATGGCAAGTCGGACACTAATGCATGTCGCTCAAAAGTGGCCCCAGTTTTGAAACAACGACATGCGTCAGGACAAAAACATGAAGCGCGACGCGCTTTATGTGATCGGTCCAACAAAAAGGGCGGTCATTGGCGACCGCCCCCTGATCTGAACCGGGCTTGGGAGGAGGAAAGCCGATCCGACTGACTAAAATCATGCGCTTCCTCGGTAAACGAGACGTTAACGCATTTTTTCCGCCTCGGCCCCCCTGCCTCAGGCGCGCGGCTGCGTTGTCTACCAGCGCGGGTTCGGCGCCGTGCCTGACGGAACCGGCACCTTGGCCGCCGACACCGTAGCCTCGACATGATCGACGAGCGCATCCGGCAGGCCGAGCCGGCCGGCGAGCAGGTCGAGATAGCCGCGTTCGGCGCGCGTATCGGGGTCGATCGTCAGTCGCGACGCGGTGTAGAGCTCGAGCCTCTGCTCATCGGTCTTGGCGCCTGCGACCAGCGTATCGAGGTCGAGCGGGCTGTCCAGCTCGGCCATCAGAAACTTTTCCGCTTCCGTGCCGATGCCGGCCAGACTGAGCTTGCCGGCGATCTTTTGGCGTTCCGCGTCATCGACATGGCCATCGGCCTTGGCCGCCGAGATCATCGCCCGCACCAGGGTCAGCGTGAGCTCGTCCTCCCCCTGTGGCGCCTGTGAAGGATGAAAGCCGGTGTCGGCGGGCGGCGGCAGCAATTCCGGCTGGCCGGCCGCCGGCGCCTGCTCGGGTGCATTGCCGGCCTTGTAATTCTGGTAGGCCTTGTAGGCGAGACCGCCGATCGCAGCCAGTCCGCCGAGCTTCACGGCCGTGCCGGTGACCTGCCGTCCCGTGCCGGTTCCAAGCAGCACCGCGGCCAGCGCACCGGCGGCCAGCGGATTGTCCTTGGCCATCTGCACAGCCTGCCCGGCCTTGTCGCGAACGGTGCCGGTTGTGCCGGGAACTTGCGAGCCGAGCAGATCGTCGAGAAGCTTTTTGGGGTCGAACATGGTGCCTCCAGAAAAGGGCCCGCGAAACGTGGACGGGCAGGTTTTGGACGTTGCAGACGTAGGGCCCGCACACTGACATTACAATGACGGACGCACGCTTTGCTATCGGCCCGGCAATGCCGCAAATCGGTAATCGGTGTGTCGATACCGGCCTCGGCTTGCGCTAATGTCGCCGCCGCATTGCCGAGGGAGGAACCTTGCCGTGACCGATCAACCTGGCCGGGAACCGGCGCGCGATCCGCAGGATCTGGAACGTCTGCTGATCGAGCGGCAGTGGGTGGGAGACATTGACGGCATGGTGGCGCTGTTCGAACCCGATGCCGTCATAGACACCGGAGCAGCCGAATTGACGCGTGGCCACGAGGCGATCCGCGCTTTGTTCGAAGCCTTTGCCGAGAGCGGGCGAAAATTCCAGCGCGGCGAGCAGCGCCCGGCGGCCATCAACGGCGACCTCGCGTTGACGTCGACCAGGCTTGCCGACGGCTCGATAATCTCAGAGGTCGCGCGCCGGCAGGCCGACGGCACATGGCTGTGGGTGATCGACCGCTATTCCGTCGCGTGGTGATCCAGTCAGGGCGTCGGCGGCACTTAACTGCCGATATGTCCCCTGCCCTGCGCCTGCGCAAGTTCGACCTGGCGCTGGCGCTCCGCATAGCGGGTGCGATCCTCATCCGAGCGTGCCTCGTAGCAATGCGGGCATGACACGCCGGTGGAAAAATGCGGCGACAGCCGGTCCTCAGGCGTCAGCGGATGCCGGCAGGCGCGGCAGAGTTCGGCCTCGCCTTCGGTCAACCCATGCGACACCGAGACCCGCTCGTCGAAGACGAAACACTCGCCCTGCCACAGGCTGTCTTCGGCCGGGACCTCTTCAAGATATCTGAGGATGCCGCCCTTGAGATGGAACACATCCTCGCAGCCGAGCGACTTCACATAGGCCGTCGCCTTTTCGCAGCGGATGCCGCCGGTGCAGAACATCGCGACCTTGCGGCCGTCGAGTTGGTCGCGGTGTTTTTCCACCCAGGCCGGGAATTCGCGAAAGCTCGACGTGCGCGGGTCCACCGCGCCCTCGAACGTGCCGATCGACACTTCGTACGCGTTGCGTGTGTCGATGACGATGGTGCCGGGGTCCGAGATCAGCGCGTTCCAGTCGGCCGGCGCGACATAGGTCCCCGCACCCGTCGCCGGGTCGAGGTCTTCGACGCCCATGGTGACGATCTCGCGCTTCAGCCGCACCTTCATGCGATGGAACGGCATTTCGGCGGCAGTGCTGTATTTGACCTCGAGATCGGCAAGACCCTCGATGGCCTCGAGATAAGCGATCAGGTCGGCTATGTCGGTTTCGCTGCCGGCGACCGTGCCGTTGATGCCTTCCCGCGCCAGAAGCAGCGTGCCCTTGATGCCGCGCCCGCAGCAGAAGGCGGCAAGCGGCGTGCGCAATTCTCGCAGCGCGTCGAAGTCGCCCAGCCTCGCAAATTTGTAGAGCGCGCCGACGCGCACGGGTTCACGGTTGGTCATCGCCAAGCCACTAGACCGTGGTCAAAGCGGATTCAAGGCAGAGCTAAAGACACCTTGTCGGTATTCGCCAGCAGGCTCGTTGGCCGACATGTGACATCGCGGCAGGCCGGGTTTCGTGGACTCGGAATCGGCCTTCTGCTAATCGGTTGAAATCACCCAGGGAGAGACAAGCCAATGCCCAGCAAGACCGAAAAGCTCCTGTCGCTGCTCAATGGCCAGCCGGTCATTCCGGTGCTGAAGATCGCCAATGTCGCGGACGCCGTCCCGCTCGCCCGGGCCCTGGCCGCCGGCGGCCTGCCGGCGATCGAGATCACGTTGAGAACCGCCGATGCGCTGGAAGCGATCCGCCGCGTGGCCGGTGAGGTCGAGGGCGCCATTGTCGGCGCCGGCACAATTCTCGATGCCAAGCAGTTCGACCAGGCAGCGGCGGCTGGCTCGAAGTTCATCGTCAGCCCCGGCATCACGCGCGAGTTGCTGGCGGCGGCCAAGGACAGCGACGTTCCCTTGCTGCCCGGCGCCATCACGCCCGGCGAGATCATGGCTGCCCGCGAGGCCGGCCTGCGGTTCCTGAAATTCTTCCCGGCCGAACAATCCGGCGGCATCGCCTCGCTGAAGGCCTTTGCCTCGCCGCTGGCCGACGTGAAATTCTGCCCGACCGGCGGCATCTCGGCCAAGAACGCCGCCGACTATCTCAGCCTGTCCAACGTTATCTGCGTCGGCGGCTCGTGGGTGGCGCCGGACGAGTTGGTCAAGGCCGGCAAGTGGGATGAGATCGAGGCGCTCGCACAGACCGCGAGCAAGCTCGGAAAATAACCTCCGCTACTTTGTCTTTGCGCAATTCCCAAGGGAAGCGCTCCGCGCTTTCCCGGGAAAATCACAGTGTTCCCGGAATTGCACTCGGCACAAAAACCCGCCAGCTGCGCCGACCGGGTTTGCACGCGTTGAGATTTTGGTTCCCGCTCATGGGCTCGAACCACGATTCACGCCTTCAAAGGGCGCTGTCCTACCATTAGACGAAGCGGGAATGCAGTTTGGTGGTTAGCATTCTGTGGCGATGGAAGCCAGTGCTCGATATCTCGCTAGAAGCAAAAGCCGCACGGCTTGCCCAGCGCGGCTTCGATTTCGATATTGACCGGGTCACGCCCTACTTCGTCTGGAAGCGGGCGACCGAAAGGAATTTTACGGCATTGCCGGTGAAGCGGTTGGCATCGGCCATCTGGTTGTCCGCCTGGAAGCCTGCGGTGTAGACCTCGCTCGGCGGCGTATGCACGATGTTGTAGGCATAGCGCGGCGCTGTCGTCGGGCTGGAAACGGTGGCGATGTTGTCGCCGCTGCTCAGCGCCCAGCGGGCCGCCTGCGGTTCGGCCGCCACCAGCACTGCCTTCGGTCCTGGCTTCAGGTCGCGGGCCGAAGCCCTGGCTTCCTTGCGTGTCGTCTTGACGCCGGCGCCGATCACCGAGGCTGGATCGGTACCGGCGGGACGGGCAGCAATAGCGCCGCGCGGCGATGCGGCATCGACACCTGACGGATCGTTGAACGCCGAGCGCGGCTCAAGCGACGCAACCTGATAGTCGTCGGTAGCACCGGCTGTATCGGCGGCGCTGGCCTGTTCGAGAACCGCCTTGACCTCGTCCGGACGCTGCGACGGCAGCACCGAGAACGCGTCGGTTGCGGTCTGCTTGTGGGCAGCCGTATCGGCCAGCGCCAGCAGAACGCCCTTGTCCTGCGGCGCAAGCTCAGCCGGCGGCGAAGAGCGGTCGGGACGCCAGGTCGGCAACGGGACGTTGACCGCGACCTGCGCCGGAGCGGCAGCTTGATCGGCCCCCTGGTCGGCATTGCTCGCATCGGCCGTGCCGAACGGCACATTGGCCGGCGCCTGCGCCGTCGCCACCGTCTGTTCGGTGGTGGCATCGGCCACGCCGAACGGCACGGTCTCAGGTTGTTGCGCGCCGACATCGGCCTTCGGCCGCGGTGCGAAAGCGGGCAGCGGCACTTCCTTGGCGGGCAGCGCGGCGATGATCGTCTCCGGCGTGTCCTGCGGCTCCGAATCGTCAGCGCTGTCGTCGGCAAGCTGCGGAATGTTGGCGCGCTTGGCGTTCTGCGGCGACACGATCGCGATGCCAGGCAGATTGCTGTTGTTGTTGCTCTTGGCAGCCAGCACCGGCTTCACACTTCTCGGCGGCGGCGCGGCGGTAGCGACATCGGCGCTGTCGTCGGCTTCGTCTTCACCGCCACCGCCAAAGAACGCGGACAGGAAGCCACCGGATTTCTTGGTGCTGCCGCCTGCGCTGGCCATCATGATGGCAGGAGAACCGGCGCCCTTGCGCGCCTTGTAGGAGGCGAGCGCCTGGTCATAACCCGGCAACGGCCTGCCGTCGCTCGGCACATGCAGCGTCTTGCCATTGGGGAACAGGCTGACCAGTTCCTGGCGGCTGATGCCTGGCCAATGCCGCACATTGCCGACGTCCATGTGGACGAAGGGCGAACCCGACGAGGGATAGTAGCCGACGCCGCCGCCCTGCATCTTCAGGCCGATGTTGCGCAGCTTTTTCAGCGGCACACCCGGAATGTAGAAGTCCATCGCCTTGCCCAGCATATGCTGGCTTTCCTTGGCGACACCGCGGCTGCGGCTGCGCAGCATCGAATTGGTCGACGGCGAGCGATAGCCGCAGACGACCTGGATATAGTCGGTGGCGCCGGCCTGCCGGTAAGCTTCCCACACCAGATCGAGCAGGCGCGGATCCATCTTGGTCGGTTCGTTGCGACGCCAGTCGCGCAGGATGATGTTGATCTTCCTGAGGCCTGCCGGATCGTAGCGGCCATTGCGCTTGTAGACGATCTCGGCCTTTTCGTGCGTGTGGAGGTGATAGAGCTTGAGCGAGCGCGTTTCAGCGCTGGCGCCGCCAGCAGTTGCGGCGAGGAAAGCGAACGCAACGATCAACGCTGCCAGCCATCTCGGCCAGACGCCCATGTGATCGCGCCGCCCGTTTCTGTGTCGTTCGACTTTGTTCAAATCAAAAGGCCTTGCAGGCTGCCGTTTGTCCCCGGATTTGTCCAAACGGATGCGTGGTTCTCACATCCGAATATCGATCCTAATGGTTAATCATCGCTTATTGAAGCCGAAATGCGGTAACACCGTGGCGATATCCCGTCAAAAATAATACACAGGATTTCTTGGTAAACTGCTGGTTTAGATCAAGATTCAGCCTTTTCCCGCTACACGATCTGTTACCGCTGGCCTTAATGCGTGAACAACGCTGTCCGCATCAGCCATATTCCCGCCCCAACCCCCTTATGCAGCGCCGGATATGGCACGGCAGTGGTCCCGGCCTTGCGTTGGCAAGCTGTGGAATTCGGCGTTCAGGAGGCAAGGCGGTCGAGGCGACCGGTTTCCGGGTCGATGCCGTATTCCTTGAGCTTGCGGTAGAGCGTCGAGCGGCCGATGCCGAGACGCCGTGCGACCTCGCTCATCTGGCCGTTATAATGGTCGATGGCGAGCTTGATCATTTCGAGTTCGACATCGGCCAGCGCACGCACATTGCCACGCTCGTCCAGCGCCCGCAGCGTGCCGAAACGCTGAAGCAGCCTCGCCGGAGGGGCGGGCTCGGCAGCTGCAGTACCGGCGTCGTCAGTCTGCGCGCCATCGCCTTGCGATCCGGTGCTCAAGGCCATGCCGGGGTCCGACAAGGACGCATCGGCGTCGAGATTGACGGTGCCGTCGACCTGCGCCCGGATCTGCGGAAATTCGTCAGTCGTGAGCACATCGCCTTCGGCAAGCACCGAGGCCCTGAACACGGCGTTTTCCAGCTGCCTGATGTTTCCCGGCCAATCATAGGCCTGCAGCATGGCCACTGCGGCATCCGAGATGCCGTGCAGGCGATTGCCCGCCGGCGCCACCTTGTCCATGAAATGCTTGACCAGATAGGGGATGTCGTCGCGGCGGTCGCGCAGCGGCGGCACGACGATCGGGTAAACGTTGAGCCGGTAGAACAGGTCCTCGCGAAACTTGCCGTCCTTGACCTGCTGCAGAAGGTTGCGGTGCGTGGCCGAGATCAGCCTGATGTCGACCCTGACGGTGGAACGGCCGCCGACCGGATCGACCTCGCCATCCTGCACGGCGCGCAACAGCTTGACCTGCACGTCGAGCGGCAGGTCGCCGATCTCATCCAGGAACAGCGTGCCCGAATGCGCCTCGACGAACTTGCCGGTGTGCTTTTCGGTGGCGCCGGTGAACGAACCTTTTTCGTGACCGAACAGGATCGATTCGACCAGATTGTCGGGGATGGCGCCGCAATTGACGGTGACGAACGGCTTTGTGCGGCGTTCGCCGCTGCCCTGGATGGCGCGCGCCACCAATTCCTTGCCGACGCCCGATTCGCCCTCGATCAGGATCGGGATGTTGGAGGCCGCAGCCTTCTGGCCGAGGCGGATCACCCGGTCCATCGCCGGGCTGTGCGTGATCATGTCCTTGAATGTCAGGTGGCCGCCCCGACGCCGCGACGTGCGCTTGACCTCGTCCTCGACCGCCTCGACCTTGAGCGCGTTGCCGATCGCGGTCTGCAGCCGGTCGGGAGACGCCGGCTTGACGACAAAATCGAAGGCGCCGTGGCGCATCGCCGAGACCACCGTTTCGATGCCGCCCTGCGCAGTCTGCACGATGACGGGAACAGTGATGCCGCGCTCGCGCATCGCCTTCAGCACGCCGATGCCGTCGAGGCCCGGCATGACAAGGTCGAGGATGACTGCCGAAATATCCCTCGCATTGGGTCCGTCAA
The DNA here is from genome assembly GCF_040320115.1 of Mesorhizobium sp. M0802. Classification (NCBI taxonomy): domain Bacteria; kingdom Pseudomonadati; phylum Pseudomonadota; class Alphaproteobacteria; order Hyphomicrobiales; family Phyllobacteriaceae; genus Mesorhizobium; species Mesorhizobium sp. M0802. Next base: position 108,182 of record NZ_JAMYOY010000010.1, on the reverse strand, counting down.
GCGCGCTCAGACCGGCCTCGCCGCCATCGGCAACTATGGCGCTGTGGCCGAATTTCGTCACCGCCGCCTCGAGCAGCCGGCGCTGCACGGGATCGTCATCGACTATAAGAATGGAACCTGTCATGACTGATTTGAGTTGCCCGCCTGGGAAATTCCCATGGATCATCTTGGCACAGGGTTCTAAACAAGGTTTCAAAAAACCCGGTGAACGAATTCCTTAGGATTTGACCGGCTTGTCCTTTCCCCTTGATTCCAGAAGGTAATTGTTGATGAGCAGGATTCTCGATCGACAGCTTGCGGCGGTAGCGTCCGGTCAGGGCGCGGCGGAACTCGGCGACCTGCCGGAATGGAATCTCGCCGATCTTTATTCCGGCATGGAGGCGCCCGAACTGAAGCGCGACCTTGCCAAGGCGGCGGCCGATGCCGTCGCCTTCGAGAACCGCTGGAAGGGCACGCTGGCTGCGGAGGCCGGGCGCGGCAGCGCCGGCCGGCTTGGCGAGGCGCTGACAGCCTATGAGGCGCTGGAGGAACTGATCGGCCGCATCGTCTCCTATGCCGGCCTGATCTATGCCGGCAACACCGCCGATCCGCAGCGCGCAAAGCTCTATGGCGACATCCAGGAGAAGATGACCGACGCCAGCGCGCATCTTCTGTTCTTCGCGCTGGAGCTGAACCTGATCGATGACAAGGCGCTCGAATCCGCCCTCGCCGCCGACGCCGGCTTTGCCCATTACCGGCCTTGGGTGCTCGACCTCAGAATGGACAAGCCCTACCAGCTCGAGGATCGGGTCGAGCAGCTGTTCCATGAGAAGTCGATCACCGGGCGCGGTGCCTGGAACCGGCTGTTCGACGAGACGATGACCGATCTGCGTTTCGACATAGACGGCGAGGAACTGACGCTGGAGCCGGCGCTGAACCGCCTGCAGGACGCCGATGGGGAGGTCCGCCGCCGCGCCTCCGAAGCGCTGGCCACAACCTTCCGCAAGAGCCTGCGCACCTTCACGCTGATCACCAACACGCTGGCCAAGGACAAGGAGATTTCCGACCGCTGGCGCGGCTTCGAGGACATCGCCGACTCACGCCATCTCGCCAACCGTGTCGAGCGCAGCGTGGTCGACGCGCTGGCATCGGCCGTGCGCGAGGCCTATCCGCGCCTGTCTCATCGCTACTATGCGATGAAGGCGCGCTGGCTGGGCATGGAGGTGATGAACCACTGGGACCGCAACGCGCCCTTGCCCGAAACGCCGCAAGCCGTGATCCCTTGGGACGACGCCAGGAACACCGTGCTGTCGGCCTATCAGCGCTTTTCCCCCGATATGGCGGAGATCGCCCGCGTCTTCTTCGACCGCAACTGGATCGACGCGCCGGTCAGGCCCGGCAAATCGCCCGGCGCCTTCGCCCATCCGACCGTGCCTTCGGCGCACCCTTACGTGCTGCTCAACTACATGGGCAAGCCGCGCGATGTGATGACGCTGGCGCATGAACTCGGCCACGGCGTGCATCAGGTGCTGGCCGGCGGCCAGGGCGCGCTGATGGCTTCGACGCCGCTGACTTTGGCCGAGACGGCCTCGGTGTTCGGCGAGATGCTGACCTTCCGTTCGCTGCTCGACCAGACCACCGACAAGCGCGAGCGCAAGGCGATGCTCGCCCAGAAGGTCGAGGACATGATCAACACGGTCGTGCGCCAGATCGCCTTCTACGAGTTCGAACGCAAGGTGCATGCAGAGCGCAAGAACGGCGAACTGACCTCCGACAAGCTCGGCCAGTTCTGGCTCGAGGTGCAGGCCGAAAGCCTGGGGCCGGCGATCAAGCTGCGCGAGGGCTATGAGGTCTTCTGGACCTACATCCCGCACTTCGTCCACTCCCCCTTCTACGTCTACGCCTATGCCTTTGGCGACTGCCTGGTGAACTCGCTCTACGCGGTCTACCAGAACGCTGAGCATGGCTTCCAGGATAAGTATTTCGAGATGTTGCGCGCCGGCGGCACCAAGCATCACTCGGAGCTTCTCGCGCCCTTCGGCCTCGACGCCACCGACCCCGCCTTCTGGCAGATCGGGCTTGGCGTGATCGGCGGCCTGATCGACGAGTTGGAAGCGCTCGACAGTTAATGCGCGCACCCATTGGACCGATGGCTCAGAGTGGCAGGTTCAGCAGCGGCCTCGACTTTGCAGAATCGCAGAACAGTTTAGCCGGAATGCATGTGACGGCAGCTCTGTTCTTGTTCTAAATATCTGTTCTTGAATAACTCTCCGGCGAAAATTCCGTTAGCTTTCCCGAAGCCGTATGATAGCTTTCCGACTGAAGCTCAGCCGGGCGCGCGGCTTAAGGCCGGACAGTATCCCGGCCCATGGCAGCGGTCTGACGAATGCGACAGCGACGGTTGGCAATGGGCGGAAAGCCGAACGCCGACACTCGACGACAGACCGGCTGTTCCCTGAGCCGCCGAACCACATTGGATGATCCGATCTGCCAAGGTCATGACTTGGGACGGCGGCGGACGGATCCGACTGGAGAGAGACGATGACCTTCTTTTACATTGTCCTGGCGTTCCTTGTAGGTGTGTTGGTTGGCTGGTTTATCTGGGGCCGGCTGCGCGGCGAACTTGACAGCCTGCGCGGCGATCTCGACCGCACCCGCAGCGAGCGTGACAGACTGCGCGCCGACGCCGATCGCCTGACCGGCGAACTCGACGCCTGCGGCAAGACCCGCGCCGATCTCGAACGCCGGCTGCGTGAAACATCAGCTCCATCCGCCAAGCCTTCAAGTTCGGCGCCGGCTGCGCTGGTATCGACAGCGGCAACGGCCAAGTCCGCCCGGGCCGCGAAACCGGCCCCCGCCAAACCCGCCGCGGCCAAACCAGCTGCGGCCAAATCCGCGGCCGCAAAACCAGCGGCCAGCAAACCTGCCGCCGCCAAGGCCGCGCCCAAAGCCGCTGCTTCAAAACCCGCTGCCGTCCCGAAGAAGGCCGCCCCGGCAGCAGGGAAGGCCGACAATCTGCGCCGCCTGATCGGTATCGGCCCGGTCAACGACAAACTGCTCAAGGGCCTTGGCGTCACGACCTACGCGCAGATCGCCGGCTGGACCGCGGCCGACGTCAAGCGCATCGAGGACACGCTGAATTTCGACGGCCGCATCGCTCGCGAAAAGTGGGTCGAGCAGGCCAAGCTGCTTGCCGCCGGCGACGAAAAGGAGTTCGCACGCCAATTCCCGAGCGCCGGGACCGCCAACAACAGCTGATCTGTATCGGCAACATAACCAGAAGGCGGCGCTCTCGGGCGCCGTCTTTGTTTTTGCATTCGCCACTGTCTTTGCGCCCTGCGACGCCGCTCCCTCGATTGCACGCCGCCCGGCCCCCATATAGAGCGGTTCTGGCGTCATCGACCGCAGTACCCGAGCCCCATGCCCCTGCCCTCTGCCATTTTCCGCAACGATGAAAGCGGCCGTCAGTTGGTCTTCGACCACCCGGCCGACATCATCATTGCCTATGATGCCAAGGATTTTCTGCCGGCCCTGGCGGCTGCGCAGGCGGCGAGCGATGCCGGCAAATGGCTGGCCGGCTATTTCTCCTACGAAGCGGGCTATCTGCTCGAACCGAAACTCGTGCCGCGGCTGCCTGAAGGCCGGCGTGCGCCACTGGTTTGTCTGGGTGTCTTCGATGCTCCGGTCGAAGAGGGCGTGCCGCGCAACGATGCGCCGGCCACCAATGGCCCCATCTTCGACGCCAGGGCCAGTTGGTCCGCTCAGGACTACGCCAGACGCTTCGCGCGCCTTCACGACCACATCCGCAAGGGCGATTGCTACCAAGGCAACCTGACCTTTCCGGTCCGTGCCCAATGGTCGGGCGATCCGCTTGCTGCCTTCGACGCACTGACAGGACGCCAGCCGGTCAAGTATGGCGCGCTGATTTCGCTCGGCGATCCCATCATCTTGTCGCGTTCGCCCGAGCTGTTCTTCGCGATCGATGCCGAAGGCATGATCGAAACCCATCCGATGAAGGGTACCGCACCGCGCGGCGCGACCAAGGCCGAGGACGCGCGGTTGAAGTCCTTCTTGCGCAACGACGAAAAGAACCAGGCCGAGAACCGGATGATCGTCGATCTCCTGCGCAACGACATCTCCCTGATCAGCGAGATCGGCACGCTGGAAGTGCCGGAACTGTTCCGCATCGAGAGCTACCCGACCGTCCATCAGATGGTGAGCCGTGTGCGGGCGAAGCTTCTGCCTTGTCTCGGCATCCGCCAAATCTTTGGCGCGCTGTTTCCCTGTGGCTCGATTACCGGCGCACCGAAAATCCGCGCCATGGAAATCCTGCACGACCTGGAAGAGACACCGCGCGACGTCTATTGCGGCGCCATCGGCTGGATCGCGCCTGGCGGCATGATGCGCTTTTCGGTGGCGATCCGCACCATATCGCTCTTTTCCAGTGGCGAGGCCGTTTACAATGTCGGCGGCGGCGTCGTCTTCGATTCGACGGCGCAAGAGGAGTATCAGGAGTGTCTGCTGAAGGCGCGCTTCGCGACGGGGACACCGCCGATTTCGAGCTGATCGAGACGATGCGCTGGGAGCCCGGCCAGGGCTTTCTGCGCTTCGAACGCCATCTCGCGCGCCTTTACGGCTCGGCGGAAGAACTCGGCTTTGCCTGCGATCCGCAGCGGATCGGCGAGGTGCTGGCGAATACTATCGGGGCGCAGCAGACGGCGTTGCGCACCCGGCTCGTCCTGCAGCGCAATGGCGAAGTGACCGCCTCGGTCCAGGCCTATGAGCCGTTCGCCGCCGACAAGGTCTGGCGGCTGCAGCTGGCACGGGTGCGGCTCTCCTCGGCCGACACGCTGCTGCGCCACAAGACCGGCCGGCGGCAAGTCTACACTCACGCCCGCTCCGAATATCTGATCACCCAGGCCGACGAAGTGTTGCTCGCAAATGAGCGCAGTGAAATCTGCGAAGGCACCATCACCAACGTCTTCGCCGATTTCGGTGATGGCATGCTGATGACACCCAGGCTCGACTGCGGCCTGCTGCCTGGCGTATTGCGCGCCGAGCTGCTGGACGAAGGCCGCGCCCAGGAGGCGATCTACAGCTATGACGAGTTGAAATCCGCCAAAACACTGTTCGTCGGCAATTCTCTGCGCGGCTTGATCCCGGCAACATTGGCCTGATACGAAGCGGCTGCGAGAATAACCGCCGGCATTGGACACTTTCTAGCGAAGCATGAATTCTCGTCAGCCCACGCACACGCCCTATGATGGCTCCTCAAAGCTCTTCACCATCGGGCTGAAGCCGCTCGAGCTCGACAAGTGGATCGAGGTCGACCGGTATCTCTTCGACCATCTCGCCGAAAAGCGCCGGCTCTATGCCGAAATTCCCGACAAGGTGTTTGTCGAGGAAGACGGCACGCGCGACACCCAGCGCGAAGTGCGCGGCCTCATCGAAGCACATCTGCTGTCGACATTTCCCGGGATGTACCGGCGCACCAATGCCGGGGTTGAGGTCATTGGCGCCAAAGCCGACTCTGACGCCACCTTCCCCGATGCCCCGCTGGTCGCAGCGTCGCTGCTCGTCCAGGAAGACCTGATCCTGATGCGCCGTGACGACACCGGCTGGCGGCTCGCCGCCGGCTCGCTGTGTTTCCCGTCATCCTGGTCGCTGGTCGAGAAATTCGGCCGGCCGCTGCAGCAGATCCACGCACCGGTGCCGGGCTTCGGTCCGGGCACCAGGCCGGCCGAGCTCATCAACCGCATGTTCGACGGCCTGCAGGGCCAGGCCGTCGAACGCTTCAACTGGTCGATCCAGGCCGGCGACGCGCTCTATCATCCGCTCTCCAATGTCGAGCGCATCGACCGTGCCACCAACCGCCCCTCGCGATTTCCCGACGGCGACGTCAACGCCCACGCCTTCATCCGCGTCGAGCGCCAGACGCTGCGCAAACTGCCTCTGTCGCGCGACATCCTGTTCACCATCCGCATCCATCTCGACCCGCTGAAAGTGCTGGCGCGGCATCCCGACCGGGCAACGCTTGCCGCCTCTTTCGCGGCGCAATTGCAGGCGCTGGATGAGGCTCAACTCGACTATAAGGGGATGACATCAGACCGTGACCGGCTGATGCAACGCCTGCAAACCATGGCTCAGGAGTGACGATGATCCGACATGTTCTGAAGCTAGCCGTCCTGCTCGGTGCATTGCTGGCGTTGCCGGCAACAGCGCATGCGGAACCGGTGACCTATGCGGGGAAGCTCGGCAACATCGACATCGTCGTCGAGTTTACCGGTGATCCGGCGACGGCTGGAGAGGCACTGGCGGGCCGCTATTTCTACCGCTCCAAGGGCGTCGATATTCCTCTGCAGGCGAAGTCGAGCAAGGGCGCCACCTTTCAATTGGCCGAGGAAGAAGCCTGCGATGCCAAGAAGTGCGGCGACGGCCAGGCTCCACCCATCGGCGCCGTCTGGCGGTTGAGTTCCGCCGACAAGGGCAAGACGCTGGAAGGCACCTGGACGGCCAAAAAGACCCTGCCGCTGAAGCTGACAAGGATCGCCAGCCGTGCCCAGACGGAGACGCCGGCGACGACGCCACGCGATCTCTATGATTTCACCGACATGACATTCTCGGGCGACGATGCGCCGATCACCATGGCGGCATCGCCCTACGACTATCTCAAGCTGGATTTCGCGCCCAAGCCAGACGCCAAGGAAGGTTGGCCGGATGCAGCCTACAACTATGTCACCGATCCGCGCACCAAATTCGCCAGGCCGCGCATCGTCGATCTCGCCGGCAGTGCGCCGATCGAAGCCGCCAATGCCTTGCTGCAGAACCGCCATTGGCATGACAGCCTCAGCGCCTTGACGTGCGCGGCGCTGCAATACGCCGGCTTCCACGATGGACCACCGATGGAGGGCATGGATGACGATTCGCTTGGCGGCTACGAAGACACGACGTCCAAAGTGACGTCATTGACGCCGAAGCTGATGAGCTGGTCGGAATCCGGCAGCCTCTATTGCGGCGGTGCGCATCCGAACAACTATTCCGACGCCTATGTCATGGACGTGCGCCGTGGCGCCTTGCTTACCCTTCAGGACATGTTTTCCGATACGGGCGACGGCAAGCCAGGCCCCTCGCTGGCCGCCTTCGTCAGGGAAAACCGCAAGAAGCCAAGCGACCAGACCGAGGTGGATTACGAGGCCGAATGCGGCATCGACGATTTGATCGGCGACTATCTCGGCGCCAGCCTGAAGCGCGATGGCGACAGGCAGGTTCTGGTCTTCGGCCTGCAAGGTTTGCCCAACGTCATCCAGGCTTGCGGCGGCGATCTCGTTGAAATGCCGGTCTCCGAAGCACAAGCGCTGTTCACACCGGAATTCGCGAAACTGCTCGAACCGTAGGCGTATCTGCGCGGCCGGGAACTAACCTTATCCCTGCTTTTCGCTTTATTGTGACAATGATCTATGGTTTGTCGCGCGGCGGTCGAACGGCCGTTTTGGCGCGTTGCTTGAAGGAGTGCTCGATAAAATGGCGAATGAAAACTGGCCCGTTTACGGTGAAATCACCGGCCCTGTCGTGATGATCGGCTTTGGTTCGATCGGACGGGGAACGCTGCCTCTGATCGAGCGCCATTTCAAATTCGACAAGTCGCGCATGACGGTCATCGACCCGCTCGACACCGACCGCAAGCTGCTCGACGAGCGCGGCATCGCCTTCGTCCAGGAGCACGTGACCGAGAAAAACTACAAGAAACTGCTGACGCCGCTTTTGACCAATGGTGGCGGCCAGGGCTTTTGCATCAATCTGTCGGTCGATACCGGCTCGGTCGACCTGATGCGGCTCTGCCGCAAGCTCGGCGTGCTCTACATCGACACCGTCGTCGAGCCGTGGCTCGGCTTCTATTTCGACGCCAAGGCCGACAATGCCAGCCGCACCAACTACGCGCTGCGCGAAGCCTTGATCAAGGAGAAGCACGACAAGCCCGGCGGCGCTACCGCGGTTTCGACCTGTGGCGCCAATCCGGGCATGGTCTCGTGGTTCGTCAAGCAGGCGCTGCTGAACCTTGCGGGCGACCTCGGCCTCGAGTTTTCCGAACCCGCGCAGGACGACCGTGACGGCTGGGCGAAGCTGATGAAGCAGGCCGGCGTCAAGGGCATCCACATCGCCGAGCGCGACACCCAGCGCACCAAGAAGCCGAAGCCGATGAACGTGTTCTGGAACACCTGGTCGGTCGAAGGTTTCATCTCGGAAGGGCTGCAGCCGGCCGAGCTCGGCTGGGGCACGCATGAGAGATGGATGCCGAAGAACGGCAAGGAGCACAAGCATGGCTCCAAGGCTGCGATCTATCTCGAACAGCCCGGCGCCAACACCCGCGTGCGCTCCTGGTGCCCGACGCCGGGCGCGCAATACGGTTTCCTGGTGACGCACAATGAGGCGATCTCGATCGCCGACTTCTTCACCGTGCGGTCGAAGAAGGGGAAGGTGCAATACCGCCCGACCTGCCACTATGCCTATCACCCCTGCAACGACGCCGTGCTGTCGCTGCACGAAATGTTCGGCGCTGCCGGCAAGCCGCAGCCGATCCACCATGTGCTTGACGAAAACGAACTGGTCGACGGCGTCGACGAGCTTGGCGTGCTGCTCTACGGCCATGCCAAGAACGCCTACTGGTACGGTTCGCAGCTGTCGCTGGCCGAAGCCCGCAAGCTGGCGCCCTACCAGAACGCTACCGGCATGCAGGTCACCTCGGCCGTGCTCGCCGGCATGGTCTGGGCGCTGGAAAACCCGGAAGCCGGCATCGTCGAGGCCGACGAGATGGACTACAGGCGCTGCCTGGAAGTGCAGTCCCAGTATCTCGGACCGGTCAAGGGCTACTACACCGACTGGACGCCGCTCGATAACCGTCCGGGCCTGTTTCCCGAGGACCTCGACAAAAGCGACCCGTGGCAATTCCGCAACATCCTCGTTCGATAGCGGTTCCATACCCCTGCCTCACTGCCTTGCAATCGCCCGGAAATCGGGCGATTGAAGGGATGCGGACGAGAGCAGTGTGCATCCATTTGGACGCACGAGGGACGGCTCTGGAAACTTGAGGCCACGCACATCGTGTTCTCCAAAGCGTCGTTTGACGATTGGGCCGATGCGTCAGGAGAGGATTTGATATGACGATTGCGCGCAAAATTCTTTCTGCGGGCGCGGCGGGCGCTCTTGCGACGATGCTTGCCGCCTGCACCACCGGCGGCTCCGACGGGCCACCGATCTCATCGCAGGCGCGAGGCGTCGAAGGCTCATGGCTGAACGCCGAAGGCAAGGCGGTCTCGACATTGAACGGCGGCGTCTTCACCACCGTTTCGGCGGAGACCGGTGAGAAATTCGCTGACGGCAGCTACACCAAGACCGGCGCCACCTCGGTCGAGATCAACGGAACCTCGCTGATCCGGCAGCAGCCAATCGCTTTCAACTGCCTGCTGGTGTCCATAAACCAGCTGAATTGCACCAGCTCCGCCGGGCAGAACTTCGTGCTGACCAGGCGCGGCTGAACCTTTCCCATGCGGCTTTGCGGATGGCGGGGGCGCGATGCCGCCGCCTTTTTTATGCCGGCAAACCGATGCCGGTTATCCGCCCTGATTCTTCTTGCATCGCCACAACCGCGATGTGAACATACCCGAAATGCTGGCTGTTATCCTGCAGTCGGGCAAGAGCGCTAAACGCCTTTGATCATATCCGGGAGACGAAGATGAAGAAGCTCGCCGCCATTGCCGCCCTCTCTGCCTCGACACTCGGCCTGTCGGCCGCACCATCCTTTGCCGACTACACGTTGAACATCCTGCATTTCAACGATTGGCACAGCCGCATCGAAGGCAACAACAAATACGAGTCAACCTGCTCGGCCGAGGAAGAGACCAAGGGTGAGTGCATCGGCGGCGCCGGCCGGCTGGTCACCGCGATCGCACAGGAGCGCAAGAAGCTCGAAGGCCAGAACGTGCTGCTGCTCAATGCCGGCGACAGCTTTCAGGGATCGCTGTTCTACATCACCTACAAGGGCACGGCGGAGGAGGAATTCCTCAATCAGATCAAGCCCGACGCGGTGACGCTCGGCAACCACGAATTCGACGATGGCGAGAGCGCGCTGGTGCCTTATCTCGACAAGGCGAAGTTCCCGATCGTCAGCGCCAATGTCGTGCCCAACGACAAGTCCGGCGCCGCAGGCAAGATCAAGCCGTCGATTGTGCTTGAGGTCGGCGGCCAGAAGATCGGCATTGTCGGCGCCGTGACCAACGACACGCCGGAACTCGCCTCTCCCGGCCCCAACATTACCATCGAGGACGACGTCAAGTCGATCACCGCCGAGGTCGAGAAGCTGAAGGCGCAAGGCGTCAACAAGATCATTGCCGTCACCCATATCGGCTACAGGCGCGAGCGCGATGTCATCGCCAAGATCCCGGGCATCGATGTGGTGGTCGGCGGCCACAGCCATTCGCTTCTGTCCAACACCGACCCGAAGGCTGAAGGCCCCTACCCGACGATGGTCGACAACCCCGACGGCTCCAAGGTGCCTGTCGTGCAGGCCGCGTCCTATTCGAAATATCTCGGCGAATTCAAGGTCGTGTTCGACGACAATGGCAACGTCAAGGAAGCCAGCGGCGACCCGATCTTCCTCGACAAGTCGATCACTCCCGATCCGGCCGTTCTTGCCCGCATCAAGGAGCTTGGCGCGCCGATCGAGGCGCTGAAGAACAAGGAAGTGGCCGAGACCACCGAGGCCATCGACGGCAGCCGCGAAAGCTGCCGCACCAAGGAATGCGCGATGGGCAACCTCGTCTCCGACGCCATCCTCGACCGCGTCAAGGGACAGGGCGTCGAGATCGTCGTCTCGAATGGCGGCGGCCTGCGTGCTTCGATCGACAAGGGCACCGTCACCATGGGCGAGGTGCTGACCGTGCTGCCGTTCCAGAACACGCTGGCGACCTTCCAGATTTCCGGCAAGGATCTGGTTGCCGGGCTGGAAAACGGCGTCAGCCAGGTCGAGGACGGCGGCGGCCGCTTCCCGCAGGTGGCAGGTCTCAAATACTCCTTCGACAAGTCGGTCGCGCCCAATGCCGGCCGAGTCAAGTCGGTCGAGGTGATGCAGAACGGTGCCTGGGCGCCGATCAATTCGGACAAGGACTATCTGGTCGCCACCAACAATTACGTCCGCCAGGGCGGCGACGGCTATAAGGTCTTCGCCGAGAAGGCCAAGAACGCCTATGATTACGGCCCGGGCCTCGAACAGGTGGTCGCCGACTATCTCGCCGCGCACCGGCCCTACACGCCCAAGCTCGACGGCCGCATCACCGAGGTTGCCGCAACCGTAGCGGCTGCCCCGGCCGCCGAGCCGGCAAAACCAGCCGAACCGGCACCTGCTCCAGCGGAACCGGCAAAATCGGCCGAGGCTGCACCGGCGGAGCCGGCGATGCCCGCATTGCCGGCAGGCTCCGGCGACATCACCACCACGCCGCCGACTGTCCCGGCGGAAACCGCCCCGGCAACGCCGGCTCCGGCCGAACCGGCAAAACCGGCCGAAGCCGCACCTGCTCCGGCAAAGCCGGCTGACGGCGCCCCGGCCGAAGCCAGCCATGTCATCGTCGCCGGCGATACCTATTGGGATCTCGCCAAGAAGGCCTACGGCGACGGCGCCAAGTGGAAGGTGATCTCCGAGGCCAACAAAGGCTACGAGCCACGCCGGCTTCCGGTCGGCGCGAGCTTGACCATTCCGGCGAAGTAACCTCGCTTCGCGCTTGCGACCAGCAAAATCCGTCCGGGAAACCGGGCGTTTTTGGCTTTCAGGGTAAGGTGCGGCCAGACGCAGCATTGAAAACTCGCGCCGCATCGCTAGGTTCGCCCGACATCGTCGGTTTCGCGGTGTCGGGAGACCTTCATGACGCTTTCCACGCCTGTCGACCCCAAAGCCGCGAAAGCGCTCGACCTGCTGCCGGCGGGACATCCGCCGGTAAAGGCAGGCAAGATCGGCGTCATGCTGGTCAATCTCGGCACGCCCGACGGTACCGATTTCAAGCCGATGTGGCGTTATCTCCGCGAATTCCTGTCCGATCCGCGCGTCATCGAACTCAACAAGGCGATCTGGTATCCGATCCTCTACGGCTTGGTGCTGACCACCAGACCGAAGAAGTCCGGCGCCAATTACGCCAGGATATGGAACCGCGAGAGGAACGAGTCGCCGCTGCGCACCTACACCCGCGCGCAGAGCGAAAAGCTGGCCGCAGCGCTCATCGACCTACCCGATGTCGTGGTCGACTGGGCGATGCGCTACGGCAACCCCTCGACCGCGAGCGTCGCTCAAAGGCTGGTCGAACAAGGCTGCGACCGCATCCTGTCGTTCCCACTCTACCCGCAATACTCCGCGACCACCACCGCGACCGCCAACGACCAGCTGTTTCGCGCCTTGATGAAGATGCGCCGCGCGCCTGCCGTGCGCAGTGTTCCGCCCTACTATGACGAGCCGGTCTACATCGAGGCGCTCGCCCATTCGATCGAACGGCATCTGGCAACGCTAGACTTCGAGCCCGAGGTGGTCATCACCTCCTATCACGGCATCCCGACGCCCTATTTCGAGAAGGGCGATCCCTATCACTGCCACTGCCAGAAGACGACACGGCTGTTGCGTGAACGACTGGGGTGGGATGAAAAGAAGCTGATCATCACCTTCCAGTCGCGCTTCGGCGCCCAGGAATGGCTGCAGCCCTACACCGACAAGACGGTCGAGAAACTGGCGAAGGACGGCGTGAAATCGATCGCCATCGTCAACCCAGGCTTTTCCGTCGACTGCATCGAGACGCTGGACGAAATCGGCCGCGAGGCGGCCGAGACCTTCCATCACGCCGGCGGCGAGAAATTCGCCCACATCCCGTGCCTCAACGACAGTGCAGAAGGCATGGCGGTGATCGAGGCGATGGTGCGGCGCGAGCTGTCGGGCTGGGTCTGAGGCCGCCACGTTGCGGCGATCGATCGCCGCAGTTGCGCTATTCCATGCACTAATAATCAACGATCACCTGATTGTAACATTATTGAAACACACCTAAGTGTTTGGTGAAGTCGGTTGCATGGAATCAACGCCATGGCCGGCATCTGAGGGAGATTCAAATGGACTTCAGTGGTTTCGGTATTGCGATTGGTGCGCTTGCCTTTCTGGTATTGGTGCTTCTTATCAAAGGCATCCGGACAATCCCGCAAGGCTATAATTATACGGTGGAGCGCTTTGGTCGTTACACCAAAACACTAAGCCCCGGCCTCAACCTCATCGTGCCGTTCGTCGACCGAATCGGCGCCAAGATGAACATGATGGAGCAGGTGCTCGACGTTCCGAGCCAGGAAATCATCACGCGCGACAACGCCATTGTGGGCGTCGACGGCATCGCCTTCTACCAGATCCTCAATGCGGCCCAGGCCGCCTACCAGGTCGCCGGCCTGGAGAACGCCATCCTCAATTTGACGATGACCAACATCCGTACCGTCATGGGCTCGATGGACCTCGACGAATTGCTGTCGAACCGCGACGCCATCAACGAGCGCCTGCTGCGCGTCGTCGACGAAGCGGCGCATCCGTGGGGCATCAAGATCACCCGCGTCGAGATCAAGGATATCAATCCGCCGGCCAACCTCATCGAATCGATGGGTCGTCAGATGACCGCCGAACGCAATAAGCGTGCGCAGATCCTCGCCGCCGAAGGCCTCAAGCAGTCGCAGATCCTCGAGGCCGAAGGCCGCAAGGAAGCCGCCTTCCGCGACGCCGAGGCGCGCGAACGCTCGGCCGAGGCCGAAGCGCGAGCCACCCAGGTTGTATCGGAAGCCATCTCCAAGGGCGACGTGCAGGCACTCAATTACTTCGTGGCGCTCAAATACACCGAAGCGATGGGCAAGATCGGCACCGCTAACAACAGCAAGGTCGTGCTGATGCCGATGGAAGCCTCGGCGCTGATCGGCACCCTCGGCGGCATAAGCGAGATCGCCAGGGAGGTGTTCCGCAGCGAAGGCACCGCCGGCGCCGCCAGGCAGGCCGCCCGCCCTCCGGTGGTTCGCCCAAGCGAGAATTGAGGCTAGCTGAGAACCGAGATCATAGGAGCGCACTCCCATGTTCGACCGCATCATTTCCGAACTTGGTCCGTGGAACTGGATGGTTCTGGGCTTCGTCCTCCTGGTGATGGAGGTCATCGCGCCAGGAATATTCATGCTGTGGATCGGCATCGCCGCATTGGTGATCGGTGTGATTTCCCTGCTCATCTGGGACGCAAGCTTCTGGGCCTGGGAAGTCCAGGTCCTCGCCTTCCTGGCCCTGTCGCTGGTCTCGGCCCTTGCCGGAAAGAAGCTGGTTGGTGGGCGTAATACCCCTAGCGACCAGCCGCTGCTCAACCGGCGCGGCGCGCAGTTGGTCGGCAGGATGGCAACGCTGGCCGAGCCGATCAAGGACGGTCGCGGCCGCATCAAGCTCGGCGACACACTGTGGCGCGTCTCCGGTCCCGACCTGCCGGCCGGCACGCAGGTGCGCGTCGTCAGTTCAGCCGAGACCGATCTGGAACTGACCGTCGAGGCAGTTTGACATTTCGAAAGCGCATGGCGCTTTCGATCCGGAAAATCAGGCCGCGTCGCCTAGGGCTTCCCGAACGCGACGCGTCCTTTGATTTTTTCAGGCGGCGCCGATGCGCAGCAGGTCGTGCAGATGAACCAGTCCCACGAGCCGCCTGCCTTCGACCACCATCAGGCTCGTAATGGCCGAATTGTTGATAATCTGCAGCGCCGTCGCCACCAGCGTGTCCGGTGTGGCGGTCTTCGGCTTTTTCGTCATCACCTGATCGACGCTCATTTCCATGAGATTGCTGCCGATGTGACGCCTGATGTCGCCGTCGGTGATGATGCCCACCAACGCGCCATCCGCCGTCGCGATCGCCACGCAGCCGAAGCCCTTGTTCGACAATTCGAGGATCGCCTCGCGCATGCCCGTGCCGGAAGACACCAGCGGCAGCCTGTCGCCGACATGCATGATCTCGTGGATCTGCGTGAGGTTGGCGCCGAGCTGGCCGCCGGGGTGGAACGTGCGGAAATGGTCGGGCGTGAAGCCGCGCGCTTCGAGCAGCGCGATGGCCAGCGCATCGCCGACCACCAGTTGCAGCAGGGTCGATGTCGTCGGCGCCAGACCGTGCGGGCAGGCTTCCGGCGCGGACGGCAGGAGCACCACCACGTCGGCCGCGCGCGCCAGCGCCGAGGCCGCGCCCGCGGTAATCGCAATCAGCGGGATCGAGAAGCGCCTGGAATAGGCGACGATGCCCATCAATTCTTTGCTCTCGCCGGACCATGACATGGCGATGATGGCATCGTCTCTGGCGATCATGCCAAGGTCGCCGTGATTGGCCTCCGCCGGATGGACGAAGAAGGCAGGCGTGCCGGTCGAAGCCAGACTAGCCGCGATCTTAGTGCCGATATGGCCGCTTTTGCCGACGCCGGTGACTATGACGCGGCCATTGATGCGCGACACCATGTCGACGGCGCGGGCGAAAGGTTCGGCCAGTTCGTTCTCCAGCGCGGCGGCCAATGCCGCCACGCCGGCCTGTTCCGTGGCTACCGTTCTCAGCGCCGAGGCGACCGAAGCCTCCAAAGGCTTCTTTTCTGGGGATCCCGCATGCATGGCTGATGCGATTAGCGCTTTGCCGTTCGCCTGTCCAACAGAATTGCCGTCCAGCCATGTCGTACAGGCACACCTTCAACCCTCCGTTAACCATCCCCGTTTACGGTTCGGTAAGTATGGCGCGCTTGCGCCGCGCAAGCAGTGGTGACGATGTCGCGGGCCCAGCCTCAAGAGAAAAAAGGTCGAACGGGCAGAGCCTTTTGCGCTCTGCTTCTGGCGACGAGCGTGCTCGCTTTGCTACGGCCAACTGCGCTTCATGCCCAGGAGACCGAGCTGCGCGGCGAAGTTTCGGAATCGGCGATCCTGTCCGACCAGCAGCGCCGGGCCAGGCAATTGAGCAAGGCCAACAGGCAGGTCAAGCCCGCCCCTGCCGACACGGCCCCCACGGGAAACACGCCAACCGCTTATGTGCCGGCCAGCCATGGCGCCTCGCCTGACGACACCGACTCGTCACAGGCCGGCGCAGACAGCATTTTCGACCCGCCGGCGACCATCTACGATTCGTTCGCCGACAAGCCGCCAACCGTCCAGCCACGCCGTCCGTCGACGGCAAAGCAACGCGCCGCCGCGGATGCAGACAAGGCCAAGGACAAAACCAAGGCTGCCGACAAGAAGAAGCCTGGCAAAGCCACGGACCAGACCACCACCGGAACGACTCCGGACGGCACTGCGGCAGACGACGCCGATCAGGACACAGCCAACCGCCGTGTCCTCACCGTCGACGGCGTCGACCGACGAAAGCTCGACCCTGGCGCCGAGCGCACCGACGCCATCGAGGGCCAGAAGAAGAAGCTCGAGGACGACCCGTACGCGGCAACCGGCATCAAGGTCGGCTCGTTCCTGCTGCGGCCGACGCTCGAGCAGGGCGTTGCCGTCACGTCGAACGCCGATTCCAGCGCTGGCGGCAAGTCGGCGGTGCTGTCCGAAACGGCGCTGCGTTTCTCCGCCGCCTCCGATTGGCGCGAGAATTCGGCGGTCATCGACGGCTACGGCAATTTCCGCAACACCATTTCGGGCCAGAAGATCAATGAGGCACGCGGCCGTATCCAAGGCACGTACAATGTCGACCTCGACAATGAACTGCGCGCCATCGCCAAGCTCGGCTACGAGATTGCACCGGAATCGGCCTCCGCGCCCGACGCCATTGCCGGCGTCAAATCGCAGCCGATCCGCCAGACGGTCGACGGCAGCCTCGGCGTCGAGAAGGACGTCGGCAAGATGCGCTTTGCGCTGACCGGCGCCGTCTCCCACGACATCTATGGCGATGCCGAACTTACCGATGGCACCTCGCTGTCGCAGAAGGACCAGGACAACACGCTCTACACCGCAACGTTGCGGACTGGCTATGAAATTTCCCCGGCTCTGACGCCCTTTGCTGAGATTGAGCTCGGCCGCCGGGTATATGACCAACGGATCGACAACAAGGGCTTCGAGCGCTCCTCGACCCGGCTTGGCGCACGCGCCGGTATCGAAGTCGACATGGGCGAGAAGCTCAAGGGTGAGTTCTCGGCCGGCTGGCTGAGGGAGGCGATCGACGACAAGAACCTGGAGGCGATTTCGGGAGCCACCATCAATGCCGACCTCAAATGGTCGCCCGAGCGCGGTACCATCATCAGCCTCACCGGGCGAACCACGGTCGAAGGCACAACGAATGCCGGTGAGAGCGGCGACATCCTCTATTCCGGCCGCCTCACCGGCGAGCGGCAGATCCGCGCCGACCTGACCGGCAACGCAGCCCTTGGGCTCGACTGGCGCAATTACACCGGCTCCGACGGCCATGACATGACGCTGAGTGCAGAGGCCGGGCTGACCTGGTGGCTGAACCGCTATGTCGGCCTCACCAGCCGCGCCCGCACCGAAAAGCTGACCAGCAATCTGCCCGGGCGCAACTACACCGCCAACAGCATCTATTTGGGGCTGAAGCTGCAGCGATAGCTAAAAAGCAGCGCCGCGACGCTCGGACGGCTTCATCTCATCGAGCAGCGTGCGGATGACGCCGGCCATGTTCTCGTTCATGTCGCTGCGCCACAGCGCGAAGGCGACATTGGCCTCAACGAAGCCTTCCGGCGAGCCGCAATCGAAGGTGCGGCCCTGAAAGTGGTAGCCAAAGAAGGGCTGCTGCTTTTCCAGCTTCAGCATCGCGTCGGTGAGCTGGATCTCGTTGCCGGCGCCCTTTTCCTGGCTTTCGAGGATCTTGAAAATCTCGGGCTGCAGGATGTAGCGGCCGTTGATGTAGAGATTGGACGGTGCGGTGCCGGTCTTCGGCTTTTCGACCATCTCGGTGATGCGGAAGCCGTGATGCGTGTCCTCGCCGCGGCCGACAATGCCATATTTGTGGGTCTCGGCCGGATCGCATTCCTGCACGGCGATGATGTTGTTGCCCGTCTCCTCGTAGAGCTCGACCATGGCCTTCGTGCAGCTCTTCTCCGACTGCATGATCATGTCGGGCAGCAACAGCGCGAAGGGTTCGTCGCCGACCAGTTCGCGGGCGCACCAGACGGCGTGGCCGAGCCCCATCGGCACCTGCTGGCGGGTGAACGAGGTCTGCCCCGGCGCCGGCTGCAGCCGCTGCAAGCGGGCCAGCTGATCGTCCTTGCCGCGCTGTGCCAGCGTATCATAGAGCTCGAACTGGATATCGAAATGGTCTTCTATGACCGCCTTGTTGCGGCCGGTGACGAAGATGAAATGTTCGATGCCGGCCTCGCGCGCCTCATCGACGACATACTGGATGACCGGCCGGTCGACGACGGTCAGCATCTCCTTGGGAATGGCCTTGGTGGCCGGGAGAAACCGTGTGCCGAGACCGGCGACCGGGAAAACTGCCTTGCGAACTCGCTTCATGCGTCAATTATCCGTTTGAGGGCGTGCCCGGCAATCCCGCCTCGCGACATTTTCGCGCCGGAATTGTGGATTATCGGGCCATTGAGGGAAACATCAACCGGTAAAGCATCCAGGTGTCTTTTCGTTCCAGGCGCCGCCTATGGTAAACCAATTGCTAACCCGGTTCGGCGATGAATGGTCTTTCCTGAGATAGAGAAAGGGGAAAATATGTCCGTTCGCAGTGCCGCAAAACTCTTTACCAGCGTGCTGACGGCGGCCAGCCTCTCGCTCGCCTTGCTGATGCCGGCCGGACCGGCCTTCGCCGATGCCGGTTTTCGGCAATGGGTCGCCGGCTTCCGCGCCACGGCCGTGGCGGGCGGCGTTTCCGGCGGGGTCTACGACCGAGCGTTCCGGGGCATCAATGAGCCCGACCCGGTGGTGCTGGAAAAGGCACGCACCCAGCCCGAATTCACCGCACCTGCCTGGGACTATTTCGACAACCGCGTCCACGACCAGTCCGTTGCCGTCGGCCAGCAGATGGCCAAGAAATGGAAGCCGTGGCTGGAACGGATCGAGGCGAGGTTCGGCGTCGACCGCTACATCCTGCTCGCCATCTGGTCGATGGAATCGAATTATGGCGAGATCCTCAAGCGCGACGACATCATGCGCAATGTCATCCGCTCGCTGGCAACCCTCGCCTATGGCGACCCGAAGCGTTCGAAATTCGCCCGCACCCAATTGGTCGCCGCGCTGAAAATCCTGCAGACCGGCGACATCGACGAAAGCCACCTGATGGGCTCCTGGGCCGGCGCCATGGGCCAGACCCAGTTCATCCCGACCAGCTACCAGCATTATGCCGTCGACATGGACGGCAACGGCAAGCGCGACATCTGGAATTCGATCCCCGATGCGTTGGCGACATCAGCCAATCTGCTGAAGAAGAATGGCTGGCAGGGCGGCAAGACCTGGGGCTACGAGGTCACCATTCCGGCGGGCAAACTGCCGGCCGGCTCGAAGACATTGGCGCAGTGGCAGGCGCTCGGCGTCGCCAGGGCCAATGGCAAGCCGTTCAAGAACGCAACCGACAAGGCGACCCTGAAAGTGCCGGACGGCCGCGGCGGACCGGCCTTCCTGATGATCAAGAACTTCTCCGTCATCAAGGCCTACAACAACGCCGACAAATATGCCCTGGCCGTCGGCCTTCTTGCCGACGAAATCGCCGGCTCTAATGGTCTGGTGCAGGACTGGAAGCGGCCCTTCACCAAACTGTCCTTCGAGGAAAGGCAGGAGTTGCAGAAGCGGCTTTCGCAGCACGGACTTTACGACGGCAAGTTCGACGGCAAGATCGGTGACGGCACGAAAACCGCCATCATGACCTATCAGGCAACGGTCGGCTTGACCCAGGACGGGTATCCGAGCATGGAAGTGCTCAAATGGCTCAGAAAGAAATAGAGCCGGCGACGGCAGCGCGCATCTGTGACGCGCAAGGGATGCCGTAGCATCGGTCTGTGCATGATCCCCTGCGAGGGCCATGCACCAAGGGATGGAGAGGGTGCTTGGTTTCGGCAACGCGTATCCGTGTGATCGTTTTCCGCTTGCCGATCCTCGTTCTGGCCATCGTTGTCCTGGCGACGGGACTCGCCGGCACTTTCCACACACCGGCTTTGGCGCAGGAACAACCGCAGAACCGCGGCTGGTCGCTGCGCGACCTTCTGTTCCCGCGCCGCAGCGAACGCATCGAGCCGCCGCTCGACGTCCGCAAGGCAAAGCCGAAGGTCAAGAAGAAGCCCCGTGCACCCGTTGAACCTTCCGCTCCGATTGTCGAGAAGACACCGGATGCCCGCGTCGTTCTGGTGATCGGCGATTTCATGGCCAACGGCCTGGCCGAAGGCCTCGAAACAGCCTTTGCCGACAATGCCAACGTCAGGATCGTCGAGCGCGCCAACGGTTCTTCGGGTTTCGTGCGCGATGATGTCTACAACTGGCCCGAACAGGTCAAATCGCTGGTCGAGACCGAGAAGCCCGCCGCCGTGGTCGTCATGCTGGGCTCCAACGACCGCCAGCAGATGCGCGTCAACGATGTGCGCGAGCAGCCGCGCTCCGAGAACTGGACCAAGGAATACGAACGCCGGACCGAAGCCTTGGGAAAGGCACTGGCGGCGACCAAGGTGCCTTATCTGTGGGTCGGCATGCCAGCCTTCAAGACGCCGAAGATGACCTCCGACATGCTGGCATTCAACGACATCTACCACTCGGCTGCCGAGAAGAACGGCGGCGAATTCGTCGATGTCTGGGATGGGTTCGTCGACGAGAACGGCGCCTTTGTCTCGACCGGCCCCGACATTAACGGCCAGGCCGTGCGGCTGCGCTCCGACGACGGCATCAACGTCTCGAAAGCCGGCAAGCGAAAGCTCGCCTTCTACACCGAAAAGCCGCTGGCCAAGATCCTCGGCCTGGCAGCGCCGGGAAGCGTGGTGACGGCTGCCGCACCGGCCGGCGCCCCGGTCGAGGCGCCGTCGCTGCCCGCCGCCCCGATCGTGGTCGACCGCACCGTTCCAATGCTGCTCAACGATCCGGCGCTCGACGGCGGGACCGAGCTTCTCGGTGCGGCGGCGGCGCCGAAAGCCAATCCGGATCTGCCCGGCGAAAAACTAATCCTCGAAGGCAAGGCGCCCGAGGCCTCGCCCGGTCGCGCCGACGACTTCTCCTGGCCGCCCAAGGCCGCTGCCGCGACGGATACGACGACGGCGATCAACCGTTAACGGGGGAGTACCGTCGACCCCATCAGCGCTTCATCGATCGAGCGCGCGGCCTGGCGGCCTTCGCGGATCGCCCACACAACCAGCGACTGGCCGCGGCGCACATCACCTGCGGCGTAGAGCTTGTCGACGCTGGTCTTGTAGTCGCGATCGTTGGCTTCGACATTGCGGGAACGGCGGCTGTCGGTGGTGATTTTCATCTCACCGTCCAGCTCTTTCGCGACGCCGGCGGCAGCCGGTCCGGCAAAGCCGATGGCGATGAAGGCGAGGTCTGCACGGATGACGAATTCGGTGCCGGGGATAGGCTTGCGCTTCTCGTCGACTTCGCAGCATTTGACGCCGGTCAGCTGGCCGTCCTCGCCGATGAATTCGAGCGTCGCCACCTGGAATTCGCGCTCCGCACCTTCGGCCTGTGAGGACGAGGTGCGCATCTTGGTCGCCCAGTAAGGCCAGACCGAAAGCTTGTCTTCCTTCTCCGGCGGCTGCGGGCGGATGTCGAGCTGGGTGACGCGCACCGCGCCCTGGCGGAAGGCGGTGCCGACGCAGTCGGACGCGGTATCGCCGCCGCCGACGACGACGACATGCTGGCCGCCGGCGATGATCGGATGCGACGGCCAGGCCACCGACTGGATCGGCTCGCCGCCGACGCGACGGTTCTGCTGCACCAGATAGGGCATGGCGTCATAGACGCCGCCGAGATCGTCGCCCGGAATGTTGGCCGGACGCGGCGATTCCGAACCGCCGCAATAGAGCACCGCATCGTATCCGGCGAGCAACTCTGCCACCGGCTTGTCGACCCCGACATTGACGCCGCAATGGAAGGTCACGCCCTCGCCCTGCATCTGCTCGATGCGGCGGTCGATATAGTGCTTCTCGATCTTGAAGTCGGGAATGCCGTAGCGCATCAGCCCGCCGGGACGGCTCTCACGCTCATAAACGCTGACCTCGTGGCCGGCGCGGCCAAGCTGCTGCGCCGCCGCCATCCCTGCCGGGCCGGAGCCGATGACAGCGACCCGCTTGCCCGTCTTCTTCTCTGGCGGATAAGGCCGGATATGGCCGGTTTCATAAGCCTTGTCGGCGATTGCCTGTTCGACAGTCTTGATGGCAACCGGAATGTCCTCGAGGTTCAGCGTGCAGGCTTCCTCGCAGGGCGCGGGGCAGATGCGGCCGGTGAACTCGGGGAAATTGTTGGTCGAATGCAGGTTGCGGATCGCATTGTCCCAGTCGCCATTGTAGACGAGGTCGTTCCAGTCCGGGATCTGGTTGTGGATCGGGCAACCGGTCGGCCCGTGGCAGAACGGGATGCCGCAATCCATGCAGCGCGCCGCCTGTTTCTCGACCTCCTTGTCCGACATCGGCAGCGTGAATTCACGAAAATGCCGGATGCGGTCGGAGGCCGGCTGGTACTTGTGCACCTGCCGGTCGATTTCGAGAAAGCCTGTTACCTTGCCCATAGTCCAGTTCCTGCTGTCCAGATGGTGCGGTTTTCGCACCCGTTAACCCCTTGAGGCAGCCGTGGCAACCTTGCATCCGAGGTCAAACTGTCGCTGAAAGTTCCGCCGGGAAGCCTGCGCCTCCCGGCAAGTCGAAAAACCTATTCCGCCGCCACGCCCATGCGCATGCGTTCCATCTCGATCAGCGCGCGGCGGTATTCGACCGGCATGATCTTGCGGAATTTCGGCCGGAAGGTCGTCCAGTCGTCGAGTATCTCGCGGCCGCGTACCGAACCGGTGAAATGAACGTGGTTCGAGATAAGCTGGTAAAGCCGTTCCTCGTCATGGGTGGTCATGTCGCCCGAGACGTCGACGCGACCCTTGTGGTCGAGGTCACCGCCATGATGCAGCAGCCTTTCCATCAGATCGTCTTCTTCCGGAACCGGCTCCAGCTCGACCATCGCCATGTTGCAGCGCGCGGCGAAATCGCCGGCCTCATCCAGAACATAGGCCACGCCGCCCGACATGCCGGCAGCGAAGTTGCGACCGGTCTGGCCGATGACGACGACGATGCCGCCGGTCATGTATTCGCAGCCATGATCGCCGACGCCTTCAACGACGGCGGCGACGCCCGAATTGCGCACCGCGAAGCGCTCGCCGGCGACACCTGCGAAATAGGCCTCGCCCTCGGTCGCGCCATAGAGGACGGTGTTGCCGACGATGATCGATTCCGCCGCGACGATCCTGGACTCCTCCGGCGGCCGGATGACGATGCGTCCGCCCGACAGGCCCTTGCCGACATAGTCGTTGGCCGCACCGACGAGATCGAACGAGATGCCGCGCGCCAGGAAGGCGCCGAACGACTGGCCGGCGGTGCCGGTCAGCTTCACCTGGATCGTGTCCTCGCGCAGGCCCTTGTGCCTGAAGCGCTTGGCGACTTCGCCCGACAGCATGGCGCCCGTGGAGCGATCGACATTGCGGATGTCGACCTCGATCTTGACCGGCTGCTTGCTTTCGAGCGCGGGCTTCGCCAGTTCGATCAGCTTGCGATCGAGTACATCGTCGATCGGGTGTTTCTGCCGTTCGGTCCAGTGCACCGCCTCGTGCGGCGCGTCCGGCTTGAAGAACATCTTGCCGAAATCGAGCCCACGCGCCTTCCAATGCTGGATCATCTCGCGCTTTTCCAGCAGGTCGCTGTCGCCGATGATCTGGTCGATATGGGTGTAGCCCATCTCGGCCAGCAGCCCCCTCACCTCTTCCGCAACATAGAAGAAGAAGTTGATGACATGCTCGGGCGTGCCCTTGAAACGCTTGCGCAGAACCGGGTCCTGCGTCGCGACGCCGACCGGGCAGGTGTTCAAGTGGCACTTGCGCATCATGATGCAGCCGGCCGCGATCAGCGGCGCGGTCGAGAAGCCGAACTCGTCAGCACCGAGCAGCGCACCGATGATGACGTCGCGCCCCGTGCGCAAGCCGCCATCGACCTGCAGTGCAACGCGCGAGCGCAGCCCGTTCAGCACCAGCGTCTGGTGCGTCTCGGCAAGGCCCATTTCCCATGGACTGCCGGCATGCTTGAGCGAGGTCAGCGGCGACGCGCCGGTGCCGCCATCATAGCCGGAGATGGTGATGTGGTCGGCGCGCGCCTTGGCGACGCCCGCCGCGACCGTGCCGACACCGACTTCCGACACCAGCTTTACCGAGACATCGGCCGCCGGGTTGACGTTCTTCAGATCGTAGATCAGCTGCGCCAGATCCTCGATCGAATAGATGTCGTGATGCGGCGGCGGCGAGATCAGGCCGACGCCAGGCGTCGAGTGCCGGACCTTGGCGATGGTGGCGTCGACCTTGTGGCCGGGCAGCTGGCCGCCCTCACCGGGCTTGGCGCCCTGCGCGACCTTGATCTGCATGACATCGGAATTGACGAGATACTCGGCGGTGACGCCAAACCGCCCCGAGGCGACCTGCTTGATCGCGGAACGTTCGGGGTTCTTGCTGCCGCCGGGCAGCGGCAGATAGCGGTCGGCCTCTTCGCCGCCCTCGCCGGTGTTCGACTTGCCGCCGATCTGGTTCATGGCGCGCGCCAGCGTCGTGTGTGCCTCGCGCGAGATCGAGCCGAACGACATCGCCCCGGTCGAGAAGCGCTTGACGATATCGGCCGCCGACATCACGTCCTCTATCGCCACCTTCTTGCGGCCGGTCTCTTCCGCAAGCTTGATCCTGAACAGGCCGCGTATGGTCTGGGCACGGGCCGTCTCGCTGTCGATCTGCGCGGAATACTCCTTGAACGTCTCCCACGAGCCCTGGCGCACGGCGTGCTGCAAGGTGGCGACCGCGTCGGGCGACCACATATGGGCTTCGCCGCGCATGCGGTACATGTACTCGCCGCCGACCTCGAGGCTGTTGCGCAGCACCGGATCGTTGCCGAAACCGTCGGTGTGGCGGCTGAGCGTCTCAGCCGCGACCTCGTCCAGGCCGACACCTTCGATCAGCGTCGCTGTGCCGGTGAAGTACTTCTCGACGAAATCCGACTTCAGCCCGATGGCGTCGAATATCTGCGCGCCGCAATAGGACTGGTAGGTGGAGATGCCCATCTTCGACATCACCTTGAGGATGCCCTTGCCGATCGACTTGATGTAGCGCGAGACCACCTCGTAGGCGTCAACCTCAGCCGGCAGTTCGCCACGCTTGTGCATGTCAAGCAGCGTATCGAAGGCAAGGTAGGGGTTGATCGCCTCGGCGCCGTAGCCGGCGAGACAGCAGAAATGATGCACTTCGCGCGGCTCGCCGGATTCCACGACAAGGCCGACCGCGGTGCGCAGACCCTTGCGGATCAGATGGTGGTGCACGGCAGCCGTCGCCAGCAGTGCCGGAATGGCGATACGGTCGGGACCGACCTGGCGGTCGGACAGGATGATGATGTTGTAGCCGCCGGCGACAGCGGCTTCCGCCCGCTCGCACAGACGCTCGACGGCGCCCTGCATGCCGGCCGCGCCCTCGCTCGACCCGTAGGTGATGTCGATGGTCTTGGTGTCGAAACGGTCCTCGGTGTGGCCGATCGAGCGGATCTTTTCCAGATCGCCATTGGTCAGGATCGGCTGGCGCACTTCGAGC
Organism: Mesorhizobium sp. M0802; assembly: GCF_040320115.1. Taxonomy (NCBI): domain Bacteria; kingdom Pseudomonadati; phylum Pseudomonadota; class Alphaproteobacteria; order Hyphomicrobiales; family Phyllobacteriaceae; genus Mesorhizobium; species Mesorhizobium sp. M0802. The sequence goes on along the minus strand of NZ_JAMYOY010000010.1, from coordinate 82,410 downwards.
CGCTTGCGGCGCGAATTGCCGACCAGGTCGAAGATGTTCGGCCGCGGCCCGATGAACGACACCAGGCTCATCACCAGCTCCTCGCGGATCGGGTCGATCGGCGGGTTGGTGACCTGGGCGAAATTCTGTTTGAAATAGGTGTAGAGCAGCTTCGACTTGTCCGACATCGCCGAGATCGGCGTGTCGGTGCCCATCGAACCCACGGCTTCCTGGCCGGTGGTCGCCATCGGCGACATCAACAGCTTGGTGTCTTCCTGCGTGTAGCCGAAAGCCTGCTGGCGATCTAGCAGGCTGACATCCTTGCGCAGCGCGCGCGGCTCCACCGGCTTCAGATCCTCGAGGATCAGCTGCGTGTTGTTGAGCCAGGTCTTGTAGGGATGCCTGGTGGCGATCTCCGACTTGATCTCCTCGTCGGAAATGATGCGGCCCTTGGCGAGGTCGATCAGAAGCATGCGGCCGGGCTGCAGCCGCCACTTCTTGACGATCCTCTCCTCCGGCACCGGCAGCACGCCGGCCTCTGACGCCATGATGACGCGGTCGTCGTCGGTGACGATGTAGCGCGCCGGGCGCAGACCGTTGCGGTCGAGCGTGGCGCCGATCTGGCGACCGTCGGTGAAGGCGACCGCGGCCGGCCCGTCCCACGGCTCCATAAGGGCTGCGTGGTATTCGTAGAAAGCCTTGCGGTCGGCATCCATCAGCTTGTTGCCGGCCCAGGCTTCCGGGATCAGCATCATCATGGCGTGGCTGAGGCTGTAGCCGCCCTGGAACAGGAATTCGAGCGCATTGTCGAAGCACGCCGTGTCGGACTGGCCGTCATAGGAGATCGGCCACAGCTTGGAGATGTTGTTGCCGAACAGTTCGGAATCGACCGAGGCCTGGCGCGCCGCCATCCAGTTGTTGTTGCCGCGCACCGTGTTGATCTCGCCATTATGCGCGACCATGCGGTAGGGGTGCGCGAGCTTCCATGACGGGAAGGTGTTGGTCGAGAAGCGCTGGTGGACGAGGATCAGCGCGGTCTCGAAACGCGGATCCGACAAATCCTTGTAATAGGCGCCGACCTGGTAGGCCAGGAACATGCCCTTGTAGACAATGGTGCGCGCCGATAGCGACACACAGTAGGCGCCGATATCCTTGTTGTTGTTCTCGGCGTAGATGCGGCCGGAAATCACCTTGCGCAGCAGGTACAGCCTGGCCTCATATTCCTCGTCATCTGGAATGTCTGATGTGCGGCCGATGAAGACCTGGCGATGGAACGGTTCGGAGGCCGCGATATCGGGCGCCTTCGACAGCGATGAATTGTCGACCGGCACGTCGCGAAAGCCGAGCAGCGGCAGCCCTTCTGACTGCGCCGATTCGGCGATGATCTCTTCGATATGGGCGCGCAGTGCCGCATCCTGCGGCATGAACCAGTGGCCGACGCCGTATTGGCCTGCCGCCGGCAGTTCGACGCCCTGGGCCGCCATCTCTTCGCGGAAGAAATGATCGGGGATTTGCACCAGCACGCCGGCGCCGTCGCCCATCAGCGGATCGGCGCCGACAGCGCCGCGATGCGTCAGGTTTTCGAGCACGAAGAGCCCGTCCTTGACGATCTGGTGCGACTTCACGTTCTTCATGTTGACGATGAAGCCGACGCCGCACGCGTCATGCTCGTTGCGCGGATCGTAGAGACCCTGCGCGGCCATGCCATTGGTGGTCAGGCCGTTGGTGGTCTGGCCTTCTTTGGTCAGAACGGTATTTTTAACGGCTGCCGCTTTCGTCTGCGCGGCCTGGCCGATAATCGCAGATGGCGTCAGTTCCGTCATCGTCCTGTCCTCCGTTCCGGCCCCTTGCACGTCTAGCATTTGGGGCGCTGGTCTACCTTGGGAAGCGACTGGCTTCCGCTCTCATTCTTGCGGCACGTCTTTTCGAAATCCTTGGCGGACCGTGCGGTGCACCGCCGGTTCGTATCCGGTATCGTACAGGCCACAGCCGAGCCGTCTACCCGTCGCTCGCGGCAACGGCCGGAGTGGCCCAAATATACGCCAATCCAGCCTGACTTGTGCGACAAAATAAGACAGCACTACTGTCCTAAATTTTTATGGCAGAAATCCTGGGCGCACACAAGACCGATTCACCAAATTCTTGGATGTTTGGCGACAGAAAATTACGTCAGGCGATGTCGAAACGAAATTTCGGTCCCGGCACTCCTTCGTGATCGCCTTTGGCTTTACCGCTTTTTCAGCCCTTGGCCCTTGCGCGTCAAACCCCGAAACGGCCATGGTCGCGCTCTTGTCGCAACCAGACTTTCTCAACCAGACAGGGACTTTCCTGATGTTCTTTGCATCCGACAACTGGGCGGGCGTCCATTCCAACATTGCCGCCGGGCTGTCAGCCAATGCCGGCGGCTTTTCGACCGCCTATGGCGATGGCGATCTCGACCGCGCCGTCTACCAGCGTTTCAGCGAGATCTTCGAACGCGAGGTCGCGGTGTTCTTCGTCGCTACCGGCACGGCGGCCAACTCGCTGTCCCTGGCCGCTTACAACAAGCCCGGCGGCATTTCCTTTGCGCACCGCGAATCGCACATCATCGAGGACGAATGCGGCGCGCCGGAATATTTCAGCGGCGGCTCGCGTCTCCATGCTGTCGACGGCGCCCTGGGCAAGATCGACCCGCACAATCTTGAACGGGCCGTCGACCGTTTCGCACCCGAAATCGTCCATTGGGGACGCCCGACGGCCGTCTCGATCACCCAATCGACCGAAGTCGGCACAGTGTACGGGCTCGACGACATTTCCACCATTTCGGAGATCGCCAAACGCTTTTCCCTGCCGCTGCATATGGACGGCGCCCGTTTTGCCAACGCATTGGTCGCGCTTGAGACGACGCCGGCCGAAATGACCTGGAAGCGCGGCGTCGACATCGTCTCGTTCGGCGGCACCAAGAACGGCTGCTGGTGCGCCGAAGCGTTGGTGCTGTTCGATCTAGACCGCGCCAAGGAGTTGTCCTTCCTGCGCAAGCGCGCCGCACAGCTGTTCTCCAAGTCGCGCTTCATCGCAGCGCAGTTCGACGCCTACTTCACGGACGGCCTGTGGCTGGACACGGCCCGTCATGCCAATGCCATGGCCGCGCGCCTGGCGGCTGCGATCGAGGATTCGGCAACGGCGAAGCTCGCCTGGTTGCCGCAGGCCAACGAGGTGTTCGCGGTGATGAAAAAGGCGGAAGCCGAAAGGCTGCAATCCGTCGGCGCAGCCTTTTACGACTGGCACAGGCCGCACGGCTTCGACGGCCATGTCGGCGAGGACGAGTTGCTCTATCGCTTCGTCACCAGCTTTGCCACGACTTCAGATGAGGTCGATCGCTTCGGCCAGATGATCGCCTGAACCCGCGAGACCGCGCCAATGACAAAGCCACCTCTCGGCTCAACCATGCGGCTGGTTCGCCCGGCGCCAAACGTGCTCGGCTTCTACGATGGCCGCGTTGACGGCGTTCGCGCCTGGTCGGACGAGCCGAACTGGCTGGACGACGGCGCCTATGCCCTCGGCATCTGCACCTATGCGATCGTCGATGGTTCGCAGGCGCTTGTCTACGACACGCATATTTCGCTGCCTCACGCGCGCTTCATCAGGCAGACGCTCGAAGACATGGGCGCAACATCGATCCGGGTCGTGCTCAGCCACTGGCATGACGATCATATTGCCGGCAATGAGGTGTTTCAGGATTGCGAGATTATCGCCAACACGCTCACCGCCTCGGCGCTCGCGAACAACCGGGCTGAGATCGAAAGCGGTGTTCCACCGATCAAGCCTCTCGTGCTGCCGAACAGGACCTTCGCAGGCAGTCTTGACCTCGCCGTTGGATCGATCGCCGTCGAACTGCGTCAGGTCGAAATCCACAGCCATGACGGCACGGTGCTGTTCATGCCCGAAACCGGCCTGCTCCTGGCGGGCGACACGCTCGAGGATCCGATCACCTATGTCAGCGAGGCGGATCGGCTGGCGCAACATCTGGTCGATCTCGAACGCATGGCCGGCTGGTCGATAGACCGCATCCTGCCCAATCACGGCTCGCTCGAAGCGATTGAGCGAGGCGGCTACGACAAAGGCCTCATCGCCGCGACGCAAGCCTACGTTCAAAAACTGCTTCGCTGCCGGCGTGAGCCTGATCTTGCGAAGCAGGATCTGAAAACCTGCGGCGCCGACATATTCGCCACGGGCGCGGTCGAGTACTTCGCGCTGTACGAGCCCGTCCACCGGCAAAACGTCGAGGCCGTTCTCGCAACCGGCACCGATCGCTAAGCAAGGAAAGGCCGCGCCAAAAGCTCGAGGCCAAGCAAGATCAGGAAAACAAGAAACCAGCGCCGGAAGGTCGCCGGGCTGATCCGCTGCCGGAGCAACTGTCCGAGCCACATGCCGAGCAAGGCCGGCGCAACCGCCAGCGACGACATGGCGACATGCCCGACCTGGAACGCGCCGTGCGAGGCAAGGCCGGCAGCGAGCGCGATCGTCGACACGGTGAAGGACAGGCCGAGCGCCTGGATCAGGTCGTCGCGGCTCAGCCCGAGTGCCTGGATATAAGGCACGGCCGGGACGACGAACACGCCGGTGCCGCCGGTAACGAGGCCGGTGAGGAAACCGACAATCGGCGACGACCAGCGCTCGGCTGACGCGGGAACCGTCAACTGCCGCGCCAGCAGCGTATAGACGGCATAGACGATCAGCGCCGCCCCGAGGCCGGCCGTCGTCCATTTGACATTGTCGCTGGCCAGCAGCCATGAGCCGGCCAGCGTGCCGGCGACGATGCCGACCATCATCAGCCACAGCCGCCTGAGGATCCAGCCGAAGCTCGGGCCGGCAAACAGCTGCCAGATATTGGTGACGAAGGACGGCACGATCAGCAGCGAAGCCGCGGCGACCGGCGGCATGATTGTGCCCAGCAGCCCCATCGCCAACGTCGGCAGTCCCATACCGGTAACGCCCTTGACGATGCCGGCCAGCAGGAAGGTCACCGCAATGGTTGCCGTTAGTGCCAGGGAAAAATCAGCCGAGAGATCAGACATCGCCCTTCATGGGAAGACGGCGCCCGCCGCAAAAGAGCCAGAACTCTTCGGTTGGGGTGACAGAGGCTGCGGCGAAAAAAAGCGGCGCCTCGCGGCGCCGCTTTCGTCTCGGGAGGAGACGCTTTTAACCTTGGGCGTTGTGACGCCGCCGTCTTGATCACCCGGCGTTCTTGGCCTCGATCTGCTTGGCGTTGGCCGAAGAGGCGGCAATCGCGATCTTGCGCGGCTTCAACTCCTCGGGGATGTTGCGCTTGAGGTCGACGAAAAGCAGGCCGTTCTTCAGCGTGGCGCCGACGACCTCGACATGGTCGGCAAGCTGGAAGCGGCGCTCGAACGAACGCGAAGCAATGCCGCGGTAGAGCAAATCGGAGCCTTCGCCATTGCCTTCTTCCTTGCGCTCACCCTTGACGGTCAGCACGTTGCGGTGGGCTTCGATCGAAATCTCTTCGTCCGAGAAGCCGGCAACCGCCATCGAGATGCGATAGGCGTCCTCGCCGGTGCGCTCGATGTTGTAGGGCGGATAGGTCTGCGCGCCATCAGGCTGGGCCAGCGAGTCGAGCATGGTGAACAGTCGGTCGAAGCCGACGGTCGAGCGATAGAGCGGGGAAAAATCAACGTGACGCATGAGGTGTTCTCCTGTTGAGCAACATGTTTGCGTGTGGCCGGTGCGAAACCCTGGAAAGGCGTTTCGGTGGACCAGCAGCCCCAAGATCGGCGGCTGCATCCGACATTTGGGGAGCGCAAAAGCGCATTTCAAGGATTTTTGAAGAGCGCCAATCGAGGCGTCGATGAACGGCAGATGAACCGCCGCTTCGGCGCCCGTTCAGCCGGCCGGTGCTAGAGTGCCCCACGATAAAGAACCAGGCGGCGCCGGATGAAAGCGCCGCGACGAGGCCGACCGGGTGTAACGTCCCTTCCTCCCGGATCGACAGAGGCCGGAAGCACGCCGCCGCAGGCTGCTTCCGGCCTTGCTTGTTGTTCGTCCGCCCCCTTGGCGCCCTCCCTTTGCTTTTCATCCGTTGGCGTCTATCACCATGCCGACGCCCTGCCGGGTGAGACACCACGAAGACGCAAGCGCCTAATGACGGATCTCTTCCATCCCACGCCAGGCAATCCGCCGCCGCAAAATGTCGCCGGCGGCTTTTTCACCACGCGCGACGGCAAGAAGATCCGCTACGGCCTGTTTGCCGCGGTCACCCGGCCGCTGAAAGGCACCGTCGTGCTGCTGCCCGGCCGCAACGAGTGCATCGAGAAATATTTCGAAACCATCCGCAACCTGACCGACCGCGGCCTCGGCGTCGCCGCGCTCGACTGGCGCGGCCAGGGCGATTCCGACCGGCTGATCGCCGACCCGCAACGCGGCTATGTCCGCTCCTTCTACGATTACACCGGCGACCTCGAACAGTTCTTCGAGGACATCGTGCTGCCCGACTGCCGCGGCCCGTATTACATCCTCGCCCATTCGATGGGCGCCGTGATCGCGCTGCTCGCGGCGCCGTCGATGGTCAACCGGGTGCGTCGAATGGTGCTGATTGCGCCTTTCCTGACGGTGCCCGACTCGCCCGTGTCGGCAAAAACGGCGCGCCGCGTCTGCTCGGTATTGTGCTTTCTCGGCCTCGGTCGGCTCTACGCCGCCTGGGGTCCGCGTCCCAGGGAAACCCTGCCCTTCGCCCTCAACAAGGTGACATCGGACCCCGGGCGCTATCAGCGCAACACGAAAATCTACGAGCACTATCCGCAACTGGCGCTCGGCGGGCCGACGATCCGCTGGCTGCAGGCGGCAATCAAGGCAGGCGAAGCCATCAGCGAGCCCGACTTCATGGCCAGGATCGAGGTGCCGCTGCTGATGATCGCCGCCGGCGCCGATCAGGTCGTCTCGACCAAGGCCGTGGAAGCCTACGCCAGGCGTCTGCGCCTCGGCTCGCTGCTGATGATCGATGGCTCGAAACACGAGATCCTGCAGGAGGCCGATGTCTATCGCGAGCAGTTGCTCGCCGCCTTCGACGCCTTCATACCCGGCAACGACGACCCCACAGCCTGATGCCGCCGGCGCTGCATGTTGCGGCGCCTTGAGCTTGCGCCTGCTGACAGCCTTCTGTCAGGAGCAGCGCCGGCAGCACACAAAGAGCTAAAGATTCTGACAGCCGGTGCCGCCCCGGAATGCTCATCTCTCCGTGTCGAACCGAACGCCAAGGAGATGACGTCATGACCGAGAAAACCTGCGCTGCCTGCGATTGCCAGCTGGACGCCAATCCGATCCGCGTCAAGGTCGGCGGCAAGACCGTCGAGGTCTGCTGTGAGGAATGCGCGATTGCGCTGAACGAAGCCGGCGCATCAGTGGCCGGCGCATCAGTGGCCGGCAACGGGGAAGCCTGAGCGATGCGCCCCGATCATGCAGCGGCGGCGCAATGCCTCGCACATCAGCCGACAACTCAAACCGCGACGTTCCGGCGGTCCTTGCGGACACAAGGCATCGCGGCGGCCAACTGGATCGGCCGTCAACTGGAAAGGCGCCGAAGCCGCCTTGCCTTGCTCGAAATGACCGACGAACAGCTCAAGGACATCGGTCTGTCGCGCAGCGACGCTCACTGCGAATACATGCACCGTTTGTGGGACTGAGCCATGGCCGTTACGAAGGGCCCGACAAGTCTCCTGACAGGTTTGGACAAGCCAATCGCCTAAATGTGCCGGAGCAGCTTTCGGTGCAAGGGTAGAATGCAACGGCCATGTCTCAGCTCACCATGTCGCAGTTCACGGTACAGACGCTTCTGGACACCGGCACCGTCAGGGTGAGGGATGTCCTCTGCAGCGGCGAATGCCGGCACAAGAGCGAAGAAGAGTGCACCGCTGCCACGCATCTTGTGTTTCCCTATCGCGGCGTCTTCGTGCGCCATGTCGGCCGCAACGATGCGGTCGCCGAAGCCAACCAGTTGTTGTTCTTCAACAACGCCGAAGGCTACCGGATCAGCCATCCCGTCGAGGGTGGCGATTCCTGCCTCGATCTCGTTGTCGAGGAGGCGCAACTGCAGGAGCTGACGCCGAAGGAGCAGTTGCGCTCGGGCAGCGCCGTGGCGTTTCGTCGTCAGCGCCGCCGCATCGACCCGCGGGCTCAGGCGCTGGTGGCGGTGCTGCGCTACAGCCTGAGCCGCAACATTGCCGAAACGCTGGAGGCCGAAACCCTGGCGCTGACGCTGGTGCGGCGCTCCCTCGGCGAGAGCACCTCGCATGCCGCCGGCGCCAGCGCTGGCCGGCAGAAGCTGGTCGATCGCGCCAAGCTCGTCCTGTCCTCGGATCTTTCGCGGCGCTGGACGCTGGCCGAGATCGCCGCTGAAGTCGGGGTATCACCGGTTTATCTCACGCAGGTTTTCCAGCAGGTCGAGGCGATGCCGCTCTATCGCTACCATCTGCGCCTGCGGCTGGCGCGCGCGCTCGACCTGCTTGGCCGCTACGACAATCTGACCACGCTCGGCCTGGACCTCGGCTTCTCCAGCCACAGCCATTTCAGCTCCGCGTTCAGGCAGGTCTACGGGCGAACGCCGGCGGAATTCCAGCGCTCGATCAAGCCGCGCTGATCGGGTCGACTATCAGCCCCGCAGGGCTGCCATTGCAGCCGCATGAAGCTCCGGCGTTGCGGCGGCCAGGATGTCGCCGCCCTTTTCCGCCGGACCGCCCTCGAATGTGGTGACGACGCCGCCGGCCTTTTCGATGATCGGGATCAGCGCCACGATGTCGTAGGGTTTCAATCCGGGATCGGCGACGATGTCGACGCTGCCCGAGGCAATCATGGCAAAGGCGTAGCAATCGGCGCCGTAGCGGGCGAGCTGGATCTGTTCCTCGAACGCGTCGTAGCGGGTGCGCGCCTCGCCCTTGAAAAGCGCCGGCGTGGTGGTGAACAAGGTCGCCTCGTCAAGCTTCGTCCTCTTGCGGGTCGACAGCTTCCGCGGCCCACCGGGGCCTTCGTAGTGGGAGCCGGAAGCGTTGGCGTAGAACAGCTCGCCGGTGAACGGCTGCGCCATCATGCCGGCGACGGCGTCACCGTCGACCGTCAACCCGACCAGCGTTCCCCACACCGGCAGGCCTGAGATGAAGGCGCGGGTACCATCGATCGGATCGATCACCCAGACATGCCTTGAGGAGATGTTTTCGCTGCCATGTTCTTCGCCAAGGATACCGTGATCGGGATACTCAGCCGAGATCAGCGCCCGAATGGCGCGCTCGGCCTCGCGGTCGGCCTCGGTGACCGGGTCGAAACTGCCTTTTTCCTTGTTGGCCACGGCGCCCTGTGCGCGGAAACGCGGCAAGGTTTCAGCCGCCGCTGCTTGCGCGATCCGGCGCATGAAATCGATGCTGATGTCCACGTGATTCTCCCGCATTACAGAGTGCCAACCCGGTCTGCCGGCACTTTCCCGCCAAAACAAGCCGGTTTATCGATTTATCAGAGACATCGGCGTTGCTGAAATGTCACACATCGGGACCATCGAAACGCATTTTCACATCAGAGTGAATTAAAAAAGCGTGGGATCGATTGACATTTGTGCATCGCACAATAAATTTGTTCTCGGACAGGTTTTCCTGTCCATGCCCTCCTTGGGCGTTTCCTCCCTAGACTTCGACCGTGTCGTGCAAACGATGCGGTCTTTTTTTACGCTGCGGGATGGCCAGCGCGGGATTGCATGAACAGCCGCCGCTCCGGCGTCATTCGGCGGCCAGCGGCAGGTCGACGAAGTGGTGGTCGGGCATCGCCATCAGGTCGGCCGAAAAGCGCGCCATATCGTCGCCCAGCGCATCGAAGCCGGCCGATTTCTGGAACGTCCGCTCATTCATGTAGAGGCCGCGATTGACCTCGATCTGCAGCGCATGCAGATGGCGCGCCGGCCGGCCGTAATGCTCGGTGATGAAGCCGCCTGCATAGGGTTTGTTGTGCGCGACGGTGTAGCCCATGCCGATGAGCAGGCCGATCGCCGTCTCGGTCAGGGCCGCCGTGGCCGAGATGCCGAAACGGTCGCCGACGATGAAATCCGGCCGCAGGCCGCTGTCGCCCACCCTGATGCTCGCCGGCATCGAATGGCAGTCGATCAGCACGGCATAGCCGAACCTGGCATGGGTTCTGGTCAAAAGCCGCTTCAGCGTCTCGTGATAGGGTTTGTAGACCACCTCTATGCGCTGGACGGCCTCCGCCAGCGGCAGACGGCCGGAATAGATGTCGAGCCCCTCGCCCACCAGCTTGGGCACGGTGCCGAGCCCGCCGGCGACGCGCGCCGAGCGGATGTTGCAGAAGGACGGCACCGGCTCGGCGAACATGCGCGGGTCGAGTTCCCAGGGTTCGCGGTTGACGTCGAGATAGGCGCGCGGAAAATTCGCCGCCAGCATCGGCGCGCCCAGCGCCACCGCGCTGCCGAACAGCTCGTCGACATAGCAATCCTCGGAGCGGCGGATGGCGTTCCGGTCGAGCCGCGCCATGGCCAGGAAGCGGTCTGGATAATAGCGGCCGCTATGCGGTGAGTTGAAGACGAAGGGAACGCGCTGCTCGGCGCCCGATCGGATTTCGAAGGGTGGAACGACCGAAAAATCTTCGGCTGCCGTCGTCAATTTGAACGAACCCGGAAACAGCAATGCATCATGATGGGAAACTGCCACCTCATCGGCCGCATGTCCAGCATTTCGGCATGTCAGGAACCCCGTCAAATCAGGATTAATGCCGCCAACGTTCACTTGATGTTTACCGTCAGCTCCTCATATACAGGATGGTTAACGGGCTTGCCGGACGGCAGGCTTGGCTGGGGTGATTCGGACGGGACAAGATGGCACGCATTCTGCTGGCGGAAGACGACGACGACATGCGCCGGTTCCTGGTCAAGGCACTGGAGCGGGCCGGCTACCACGTCAGCGATTTTGACAATGGCGCCAGCGCCTACGAGCGGCTGCGCGAAGAACCTTTCTCCCTGCTGCTGACCGATATCGTCATGCCGGAGATGGACGGCATCGAACTCGCCCGCCGCGCCACCGAGATCGATCCCGACCTGAAGGTGATGTTCATCACCGGTTTCGCGGCCGTCGCGCTCAACCCCGATTCCAAGGCGCCGAAAGACGCCAAGGTGCTGTCCAAGCCCTTCCACCTGCGCGATCTCGTCAACGAGGTCGAAAAAATGCTGCAGGCCGCCTGAAGCACGCACAGTGTGATCTCGCCGCTTCGTCGGCGGCGCGACAAAACGAGCCTTTCTTTCCCTTTCCGGCTATTGACGCGCTGGACCAAAAATGGTGTATGCGCGGCTTCGGATGGGCGTGTAGCTCAGCGGGAGAGCACTGCATTGACATTGCAGGGGTCACAGGTTCAATCCCTGTCACGCCCACCATCCTTTCAATAACTTAGCCAAGCCCGTTTTTGGCGCACCCCTTCGACGACTTAGCCGGTAAGGCGGCCACCGCTTGTGGCAGCCGCCTCGTGTTTGTGGACATTCTAATGCATGGCGCTCAAAAGTGGCCCCGGTTTTGAGACGACGACATGCATAAAAACAAAGACCTAAAGCGCGTCGTCTGAGTCCGTTCAAACGCGACGCGCTTTAGACGTGGTGCGGGCTTAGCGTCCTTGAAGGCGCAGGCTCGATGCCGTCCTCCATAAGAATATCCTTCTTGCGAGCGAACGCGACGAAGACGCCTCGTGCTGTCTCGGGTTCCACATCACCAATCAGAGCGGCTTTGCAAGCGCGAATAGCAGCTCTCTGCTCCGGGCTGTTGCCACACCATTCGGCTGCGAATTGATAGGCATCTGCGACCGTGTTGAGTTGGCGGGGAAAGCCCAATCCCACCCACACCCGGACTGGCTTTTCAAAAGGTTTCGATAGCATCATGACCTCCTTTCCTAATGCATGTCACCCAGAAGTATGCCGCCGTTCTGGGACAACGACATGCATCAAAACAAAGACTTAAAGCGTGTCGCATGAATCCGTTTCGCGACGCGCTTTAGGCAGTCACTCCTCCGCCTTCGCCACCTCTGCCCATCATCCACGGCATTGTCGTGGATACTTCCTCAAGGATTCTGGCTGCTTTCGCAAAACCGCTGAACGCGTCTCTGGCTGCGGAAAGCGGATAATCGCTATCGAAAGCTCGCTGGCAGGCCCGCAATGCGGTTTGGTGAATGGGGCCGCGCCTGTCCTTCGGCCATTCATAGAGGAACTCCAGAGCGTCCTCGAGACACGTGATTTCCTGAACAAGGTTGTCGCCGCTTTTCACGAAAACGGCGCTGTCAAACATCCGATCGTTCATATGATCCTCCAAATTGAACGAACCATTGAGTTTCATGGTTTGCGCGGTCCAGGCCAACTGCAGGCGCGCGACAGAGGCGCGCCAGTAGGTCCTGCAGTGATCATCTTCGTTTCTCCGCAATCACAGCCTCCCGGCCGGAACCGGGAGGCGGACCCGCAGTTCAAAGTGTGACAGATCGACAGGATTACGCGGCTTTACGCGCGCGGTCCGTGTCTTGCGTGATCTGAGTGGCGGCCGTTGGCGTGTCGCCCACGCCGATGCTGATGCGGCGCGGCTTCAGCTCTTCGGGAATCTCGCGGACAATGTCGATCGAGAGGAGGCCATTCTCCAGTTTGGCTGCCTTGATCTTCATGTGGTCGGCAAGCTTGAACGTCTGCCTGAAACTGCGGTAGGCAATGCCCTGGTGCAGCAGCTGGCGTCCGCTCTGATCATCAGCTTTCTGGCCTACCACGACCAGTTCGGGTCCATGCTGGGTCAGCTCAACCTCATCTTGGCTGAAGCCTGCGATGGCCATCGAGATACGGTAATCGTTCTCGTCGACCTTCTCGATGTTATAGGGCGGCCAGTCCGGACGCGTGCCGCTGTCGAGCATGTCGAAAAGCCGGTCGAAACCGACGGTGGTCCGATAGAGGGTATCAAAGGTTCTCATAGCCACATCCTCCTTGAAGCAACATGGGTACAAGGACGCCGCCCCGTGCGGCGCCGCCATTTTTTGCCGAGCCTTATGGCCTTGGCGGAAATCGAATTAGGAGGCGCCCCAAATGAGTTCAAGAGCATCTCGAATTTTTTTTAGTAGCATCCTTCGCATCGACGGAAAGCGAAATCTGAGTTTCTCCGGGACCTTCCCTTCGAACAGTCGAACAGCCCCTTGAAGTACAGATCCGGCGGGAAGTTTTCGCGCGATCTGCGCGACCGCATCGTCTACTGCCCCGCCGTCCCGTTTCGTATTAAAATGCCGGCCAGCAAGGAACCGGGTAGCGGCCTTCCGATCCGTAAATCCACCCTGTCGGGGGACGAAACGTCCCGGCACGTGCCGGGACGTTTCTGGCTCGCGGATCACTGTGGCCGCGGATCGGGCCTGTCGGGCTTGTCATGAGGGGTGTTGTTGCCTTCACGGCACGGTGTGCCGATGCCGCAGCATTTGCCGTTGTAGGTGACACCGGGCTTGGTCTTCTCGCATTCCCTCGGCGGTGCCGTCTGACACCCTGCCAGCACCGAAACCGCGATGGCGGCGAGAAAGACGTTTCTTGAAGTGATAAACATTGACGTTCTCCTTGATGGACCGTGTTTGCTACACACCGCTTGGTCGCCAGCGGCAGCGAAATGGTTCAAGGAAAATTGGAATCAGGCCGCGCCGAGGCGGACACCACCCTTCCCAATATGGTTGAGAAACCACGCATATGTCTGTTCCAATCCGCCGCGAAGCGCGTAGCGCGGGCGCCATCCAGTCGCAAACAGCCGCGAAACATCCATCAACTTGCGCGGCGTGCCATCTGGCTTGGTCGTATCGAAGGCGATATCAGCCTCGACGCCGGCGACCGATGCGACGGTCTGGGCAAGCTCGGCAATGGTGACATCCTCGCCCGAACCGACATTGACGTGGCTGTCGCCGGCATAATTCTTCAACAGCCAGACCAAGGCATCGGCGGCGTCGTCGACATGCAGGAATTCACGCCGTGGCGTGCCCGAGCCCCAGACCTCGAGGCTGTTGCCGCCGCTCAGCGCCAGCGCATGCGCCTTTCGCATCAGGGCCGGCACGACATGGCTGGACTGGAGATCGAAATTGTCGCCAGGACCGTAAAGGTTGGCCGGCATCGCCGAGATGTAGTCGACGCCATGCTGGCGCCGATAGGCCTGGCACAGTTTGAGCCCGGCGATCTTGGCGATCGCATACCATTCATTGGTGGGTTCGAGCGGACCGGTCAGCAGGGCGTCTTCCCTGATCGGCTGCGGCGCGAGCTTTGGATAGATGCAGGACGAGCCGAGAAACAAAAGCTTGCCGACCTCGCTGCGAAAGGCGCCGTCAATGACATTGCCCTGCATAACCAGGTTTTGCTGCAGGAAATCGACAGGGAACCGGTCATTGGCCAGGATACCGCCGACTTTGGCGGCCGCCATCACCACCGCATCCGGCCTGTGCTCGGCCATCCAGCGCCGCACCCCTGCCTGGTCAAGCAGGTCGAGCCCGTCGCGCGATACGGTGAGTATCTCGCAGTCCTCGCTCGCCAGCCGGCGCACGACGGCCGAACCGACCATGCCGCGATGCCCGGCGACGAAGACACGCTTGCCTTTCAGATCAAATGTCGCGTCCATGAACCTGCCTCACGCAGAACGGCTGTTCTGCCGCGTGCCGCCGGCGGTGCGCGCCAGATCGGCCTGCACCATTTCCGCCACCAGATCCCTGAAGCCGGTCGTGTGCGACCACCCCAGCCTGGCTTTGGCCTTGGCGGGGTCGCCGAGCAGCAGGTCGACCTCGGTCGGCCGGAAATAGCGCGGATCGATGCGCACCAGGACAGTGCCCGAACCGGCATCGACACCGACTTCATCGACACCCTCGCCTTGCCAGCGGATGGTGCGTCCGGTCTCGGCAAAAGCCAGTTCGACGAATTCGCGCACCGAATGCGCCTCACCGGTCGCCAGCACGAAATCGTCGGCTTCACTGTGCTGCAGAATGCGCCACATGCCCTCCACATAGTCGCGCGCATGGCCCCAGTCACGCTTGGCGTCGAGATTGCCGAGATAGAGCGTGGCCTGAAGGCCGTGATGGATCGAGGCGACGGCCCGCGTGATCTTGCGGGTGACGAAGGTTTCGCCGCGTGTCGGGCTTTCGTGGTTGAACAGGATTCCGTTGGCGGCGAACATGCCGTAAGCCTCGCGGTAGTTGACCGTGATCCAGTAGGCGTAAAGCTTGGCCGCGGCATAGGGCGAGCGCGGATGGAAGGGCGTCGCCTCGCTTTGCGGGACCTCGCGCGCCTTGCCGTAAAGCTCCGACGTCGATGCCTGATAGAAGCGCACCGACTTCTCCAGGCGCAGGATGCGGATCGCCTCGAGCAGCCTGAGTGTTCCCAGCGCATCGGCATTGCCGGTGTATTCCGGCGTCTCGAAACTCACCTGGACATGACTCTGGGCGCCGAGATTGTAGATCTCGCCGGGCTGTGTCTCCTGCACCAGGCGAATAAGGTTGGTCGCGTCGGTCAGGTCGCCATAATGCAGGAAGAAACGCGCACCGCGCTCGTGCGGATCGACATAGATGTCGTCAACGCGCTCGGTGTTGAACGAGGACGAGCGGCGTTTGACGCCATGGACAATATAGCCCTTCTGCAGAAGCAATTCTGCGAGATAGGCCCCGTCCTGCCCGGTAACCCCGGTGATGAGCGCCACTTTTTCCGTCATTGCCGCTCCGTCCGCATCCAATCCCGGCAACCGAATACAGATTTGGCGCGAGAACGCAAATCCCCCATACGGGAGACAGGTTTCAGCCAGCGATTGTGTCGTTCTCAGGCACCTGCAACCGCGCAGAAATGCTTCATCCTGGCCAGCGCAAGCTCGGGATCGGCGAGCAACCCTGCCTGGTCGGCAAGGCGGAAGATGTCGGCATAGTGCAGGATGCCGCGCGCCGACTGCATGCCGCCGACCATGGCGAAATGGTCCTGATGGCCGTTGAGCCAGGCCATGAAGACGATGCCGGCCTTGTAATACTCCGTCGGCGCCTCGAAGATCTTGCGCGACAACGGCACTGTCGGCGCCATCAGCGCGTCATAGCCGGCGCGGTCGCCCTCAGCCAGTTTCGCCAGCGCCGCACTGGCGACCGGCGCGATGGCATCGAATATGCCGAGCAAAGCGTGCGAGTGCCGCTTCCCGTCGCCGGCAATCAGTTCGGGATAGTTGAAATCGTCGCCAGTGAACATGACGACGCCTTCCGGCAGCCGGTTGCGCAAGGCAACTTCCTTGCCGGCATCGAGCAGCGATATCTTTATCCCCTCGACCTTATTAGCATGGCGCTCGATGATGGCGACGACGGTGTCGAGCGCAGCCTCGAAATTCCCACTGCCCCAATATCCCTGCAACGCCGGATCGAACATGTCGCCCAGCCAGTGCAGGATGACCTTGCCGGATGCCTGGCTGAGGATGCGATCGTAGACCCTGATATAGTCGTCCGGATCTTTTGCGACCGTCGCCAGCGACCGGCTGGCCATCATGATCGCCTTGCCGCCCTCGCCTTCGATGAAGGTGAACTGCTCCTCATAGGCGGCGATCACATCGTCGAGCGTTCTGGCAGCGGCCGGCGCCAGATGATCGGTGCCCGCGCCCGAGGCGAGGTCTGCGCCTTCGACGCTGCGCGCCTCGGCGATCGAGCGGCGGATCAATTCCTGCGCATTCGCCCAGTCGAAACCCATGCCGCGCTGGGAGGTGTCCATCGCCTCGGCGATGCGGAAGCCAAGCCGCCACAAATGATGCCGAAACGCCATCGTCTTGTCCCAATCGACCGCAGGCTTCGACCAGGGGTCGGTCATCGCGAAAGGATCGGCGACGACATGGGCCGCGGCATAGGCGATACGCGGGAAAACCGCACCGATTACGGGCTCGACCGGACTGCCCGCCAGCTTGTAGCTGACGCGGCCGCCATTCTGCGTAGGCAGGGTGATATCCATGGCAACCTCCGTTTTCGGCATCCTATAAATGGAACGTTCCAATAAATCAAGAACCTTTATGATTGCGGCGATTGAACCGGTCCAAATGCCGAAGAAGGCTAAGAGTCCTTGCTAGGAACCACATTCATCACCTTTTCGATCTCCGCAAGAATCCCGATTGACTCTCGGTTGGCAGAGTGATTAGAACGTTCCAATAGATTTGCCCATTTAAGCGGAGGAAACCACCGACATGGCCAGCCGGGCCAAGGCAACGATCCTGGACATCGCCCGCGAGGCTGGTGTGTCCAAATCGACGGTGTCGCTTGTGCTGCAAGGCTCAGGGCTGATCCGGCCTGAAACCGCGGTCAAGGTTCGCAAGGCGATCGAGGATGTCGGCTATGTCTACAACCGCGGCGCCGCCAATCTGCGCAAAGCCCATTCCAACGTCATCGGCATGGTCATCAACGATCTCACCAACCCCTTTTTCGCCGAGCTGGCGGTCGGCATGGAGCGCGTCTTCCAGTCGGCCGGCATCGTGCCCTTCATCGCCAACACGGCGGAGAACCCGGTGCGCCAGGAAGAAGTGCTGAAATCGCTGATGGAACAGGGCGTCGCAGGCCTGATCGTGTCACCGGCACGCGGCACCACGCCGGGCGCCTTCCGTCGCCTCGAGATGGCGGGCGTGCCGGTCGTCTTCGCCATGCGCCGCCTGCCGGACAGCCGCATCCCGGTGATCGCTCCTGACAACCATCGCGGCGCGTATCTCGCCGCCGCCCATCTGATCGGCAAGGGCCATCGCCGGCTGGCCTTCTTCGGCGGCACCTCCGACCTGGTCGTCTATCAGGAGCGCCTGGGCGGTTTTCGTGAAGCTTGCCAAACATTGGGCATTGCCAGGCGCGACGTGCTTGTCGTCGAAGGCGAGACCAGCCGCAGGGGCGGCATCGCGTGCCTGGAAACCGCCCTTGCCATGGCCGAGCCGCCGACGGCGGCACTGTGCTTCAACGATGCCGTCGCCTTCGGCGTCATGCTGGCGCTGCGCAAGCGCGGGCTGGAGCCCGGCGCGGACTTTGCTGTCGTCGGCTTCGACGACGTGGTCGAAGCCGAGCATTATATGCCGGCGCTGACCAGCGTCTCGGTGGACACACCCGGCCTCGGTGAACGCGCCGCTCACGTCATGCTGAAGATGATCCAGTCGCGCATCACGCATGCCGAGGACCATATCGGCGCCGTCAATCTGGTCGTCAGGGACAGCTGCGGTCCCGATCGCGGCGCCCAGGACACATCAGCAGGAATGGGAGACGCGGCATGAGCGTCAAATGGGGACTGATCGGCGCCAGCACGATCGCCAAACAGTTCATGATCAACGCCATCCGCGCGCAAGAGGGTGGCGAGATCGCGGCGGTGATGAGCTCCAGTCCGCAGCGCGCCAAGACTTATGCCGCGGAACAGAATATTCCGCTTGCCGTCTCGAGGCTGGACGACCTGCTCGGCGCCGAAATCGACGCCGTCTACATCTCGACCACCAATGAACTGCATCTCGAACAGGCATTGGCTGCGATCAAGGCGGGAAAGCATGTTCTGTGCGAAAAGCCGCTGGCGCTGAACAGCGCCGACGCGCGCACAATGGTCGCCGCCGCCAAGGAAGCCGGTGTCGTGCTTGGCACCAATCATCATCTGCGCAATGCCGGCGCCCACCGCGCCATGCGCGACGCCATATCAGCCGGCCATATCGGCAAGCCGATTGCCGCGCGCGTCTTCCATTCCGTCTATTTGCCGGAAAACCTGCAGGGCTGGCGCATTACCAAGCCTGAGGCCGGCGGCGGCGTGGTGCTCGACATCACCGTGCATGATGCCGACACGCTGCGCTTCGTGCTCGGCGACGACCCGGTCGAGATTTCGGCCTTCACCCAGTTGGCCGGCATGGCCAGCAGCGGGCTGGAAGACGGCGCCATGTGCATCTGGCGCTTCGGGTCGGGCATCATCGCCCAGTCGCATGAAGGCTTCACAACCAAGTTCGCCGATACCGGCTTTGAGGTGCATGGTTCCGAAGGTTCGCTGATCGCAAAAAATGTGATGACGCAGAAGCCAGTCGGCTCGGTGCTGCTACGCACCGCCAAAGGCGAGGAGGAACTGAGCTTCGACCGAGAAGACCTCTACGCCAGGTCGCTGCGCCAGTTCCATGCCGCCATGCGTGGAGAAGGCCAGCCCTCCGCCACCGGCGAGGACGGCGTCTGGTCGCTGGCCTCAGCCGAAGCAGCGTTGCAGTCGGCAAAGTCCGGCAAGGCCGTCACTATCGATCCGAAAGGTGTTGTGTGAGCAAGCTCGTCTCCGCCGCTGAAGCAGCAAGCCTCATCAAGGACGGCATGACCGTCTCCGTCTCGTCGTCGAGCGGCCTTGGCTGCCCTGACGCCGTCCTGGCTGCCATCGGCGAGCGCTTCGACGCCGAAGGCCATCCGAAAGACATCACCACGCTGCATCCGATCGCCGCCGGCGACATGTATGGCATCAAGGGCATCGACCATCTGGCCAAGCCCGGCTTGTTGAAGCGCACGCTCTGCGGCTCCTATCCCTCAGGCCCCTCCTCGTCCGAGCCGCCGCAGATATGGAAGATGATCGGCGACAATTCGGTCGCCGCCTACAACGTGCCCTCCGGCATCCTTTTCGACATGCACCGCGAGGCCGCCGCCAAGCGGCCGGGCGTGCTGACCAAGGTCGGCCTCGACACTTTTGCCGACCCGCGCCACCAGGGCTGCGCCATGAATGAGGCTGCAAGCGAGCCGATCGTCTCGGTGCAGCAGTTCGACGGCGAGGAATGGCTCTATTTCCGCTCGATCGTGCCCAACGTTTCGATCATCCGCGCCACCACCGCCGACGAGCGCGGCAACCTCACTTACGAGCATGAAGGCGCCTATTTGGGCGGCCTCGAACAGGCGCTCGCCGCGCGCAACAATGGCGGCATCGTCATTGCGCAGGTCAAGCGCGTCGTCGAGAACGGCACGCTGAAGCCGCATGACGTGCGCGTGCCCGGCGTGCTGGTAGACCACATCGTGGTGGCGCCAAACCAGTTGCAGACGACGTTGACGCCTTACGACCCGGCGATTTCGGGCGAGATCTTCCGGCCGTTGTCCAGCTTCCGCAACGCTGAGATGAACGTCCAGAAAGTAATCGCGCGCCGCGTCGCCATGGAATTGCGCGACGGCATGGCGGTCAATATCGGCTTCGGCATCTCGGCAAACGTGCCGCGTATCCTTCTCGAGGAAGACCAGCACCGCAAAGTCACCTGGGTGATCGAGCAGGGCGCCGTCGGCGGCGTGCCGCTGCTCGACTTCAAGTTCGGCTGCGCTTCCAATGCCGAGGCGATCATGCCCTCGCCGCACCAGTTCATCTATTTCCAGGCCGGCGGCTTCGATGCCTCGCTGCTCTCCTTCTTGCAGATCGACCGCCATGGCTCCGTCAACGTGTCGAAACTCTCGGCCCGGCCACATGTCACCGCCGGGGCCGGCGGCTTTGTCGACATCACGGCACGGGCGAAAAAGATCGTCTTCTCCGGCTTCTTCAATGCCGGCGCAAAACTGTCGCTCGCCGATGGCGGCATTCGCATCGATGCAGAAGGCAAGGTGAAGAAGGTGGTCAACGAGGTCGAGCACATCTCCTTCTCCGGCAAGCGCGCCGTCGCACAAGGCCAGGACATCACCTACGTCACCGAGCGCTGCGTGATGAAGCTGACGCCGGACGGTCTGATGGTGACGGAACTGGCGCCTGGCATCGACCTCGAACGCGATGTGCTGGCGCAGTCCGAAACACCGCTCGGCGTCGCCAACGACCTCAAGGTGACACCGGCGGCGCTGTACCAGGATCGGCCGATCGGCCTATCGCTGAATGGCGGCGCTTCTCTCGGAGGCGCGCATGGCTGAGCGCCTCGTCACCTTCGAGCAGGACGGCGCCATCGGTATCGTCACGCTGCGCCGGCCGGAGAAGTTCAACGCGCTGGACATTCCAATGCTGCGCGCGCTCGAGACAGCGCTCGACGAAGCCGAAATGGCTGAAGGCGTGCGCGTCGCGCTGATCCGCGGCGAAGGCAAGGGCTTTTGCGCCGGCGGCGATGTCGAGGCCTGGGGCGAGATGAGCGCTGCCGACTTTCAGGTGCAATGGGTGCGCTACGGCCACCGCGTCTTCGACCGACTGGCGCGGCTGCGGCAGCCGACCATCGCGGTGCTTTCCGGCCATGCGTTGGGTGGCGGGCTGGAGCTGGCAGTCGCCTGCGACTTCCGTGTCGCCGAAACGCAGGTGAAGCTCGGCTTTCCCGAGACATCGATCGGCGTCGTCCCCGGTTGGTCCGGCACGCAGCGCGCCGTGCGCCGCTTTGGGGCCCAGATCGTGCGCCGCATGGCGCTCGGCGGCGAGCTCTTTGCCGCCTCCGACGCGCTTGCACTCGGCGTCGTTGACCGCGTGGTCGAGACCGGCCAGGCGCTGGCAGAGGCCAGGACTTGGGCCGAAAAAATCGCCGGGCGCGGGCCGCTCGCAACCGAAGCCGCCAAGCTGATGATCGCAGTCGCCGAAGGCGAGGAAAGTGCGGCCGCCACCGAGGCGCTCGCCAGCGGCTTCGTTGCGCTGACCGGCGACCTCAAAGCCGGCGTGAGCGCCTTCAAGGCCAAGCAGAAGCCGGCCTTTTCGAGATCCTAGAGAAAAGCATGATGAACGCACCGCTCAACATTTCGATGCCAGCCGAGGCGTCCAAGGCGCCGAAGGCTTACAAGCTCCTGATCGACGGCAAGCATGTCGATGCCCGTGACGGCCGCACGATTGCGCGCAACAGCCCCGGCCATGGCTTCACCGTTTCGCGCTATGCGCAGGCCGGCGAGGCCGAGGTGGAGGCGGCCATGCAGGCCGCGCACAAGGCATTCGAGACCGGCCCGTGGCCGCGCACGAAGGCGGCCGAGCGCGCCGCGATCCTGCTCAAGACGGCTGACCTGATCGAGGCCCAGCTCGAAGACATCGCCCGCCTCGATGCGCTGGAATCCGGCAAGCCGATCGCCCAGGCGCGCGGCGAGATCGGCGGCGCCGTCGACATCTGGCGCTATGCCGCCTCGCTCGCCCGCACGCTGCACGGCGAGAGTTACGCCAATCTCGGCGACGCCATGCTGGGCGTGGTGCTGCGCGAGCCGATCGGCGTCGTCTCGATCATCACCCCGTGGAATTTCCCGTTCTTGATCGTCAGCCAGAAACTGCCCTTCGCGCTCGCCGCCGGCTGCACCGCGGTGGTCAAGCCGAGCGAAATGACCTCGGCCTCGACCTTCGTGCTCGGCGACATCCTGATGCAGGCCGGCCTGCCCGCCGGCGTCGTCAACATCCTGGCCGGCCTCGGCGCCGATGTCGGGGGGCCGATGGTCAGCCATCCGCTGGTCGAGATGGTGTCGTTCACCGGCTCTACCCGCGTCGGCAAGATGACCATGGCTTCCGCCGCGCAGTCGCTGAAGAAAGTCTCGATGGAGCTCGGCGGCAAGAACGGCCAGATCGTCTTCCCCGATGCCGATCTCGAGGCGGCCGCTGACGCAGCAGTGTTCGGCGGCTTCTTCAACGCCGGCGAATGCTGCAATGCCGGCAGTCGGCTGATCGTGCATGAAGCCATCGCCGACGATTTCCTCGCCACTGTCAAGGCCCTGACCGCCAAGGTAACGGTCGGCGACCCACTCGACGACCGAACCAAGGTTGGCGCGATGATTTCCGCCGACCATCTGACCAAGGTCGCAGATTACGTTGCGGCAGCAGCAAAAGACGGCAGCAATGTCTATAGCGGTGGCGGCCAATTGGCGTCCAATGCCGGCCAGTACCTCGATCCGACCATCATCCGCGGCGTTACCGAAGACATGGCTATTGCGCGCGAGGAAGTGTTCGGCCCGGTGCTCTCCGTGCTGACTTTTGGATCGATTGAAAAGGCGTTGCACATCGCCAACAACACGCCCTATGGTCTGTCTGCAGGGGTGTGGAGCGCCAGCATCGACACTTGTATGTCGGTGGCGCGTGGTGTGCGTTCGGGGACCGTTTGGGTGAACACATTCATGGAAGGCTTTCCCGAGTTGCCATTCGGGGGCTACAAGCAGTCCGGCATCGGACGCGAACTCGGCAAACGCGCTGTCGAGGATTATACCGAGGAAAAGACAATCCAGTTTCATCGCGGCCAGCGCACCGGTTGGTGGGTCGGCTGAGTTTGGAAGAACCCGGTGGGCTTCCACCGGTCGTGTAATGCAACAAGGGAGGTAGAACATGTTGCGCAAACTGCTTATCGGAACGGCTCTGGCGACGGCCTTTGCTTTCTCGGCCCATGCCGAGGACGTCAAGGAAGTGCAGATGCTGCATTGGTGGACGTCGGGCGGCGAAGCGGCTGCTCTCAACGTCCTCAAGGGCGACCTTGCCAAGGAAGGCTATGCCTGGAAGGACGTGCCGGTGGCCGGTGGTGGCGGCGACGCCGCCATGACTGCGCTGAAGGCGATGGTCGCGGCCGGCAATTACCCGACCGCGTCGCAGATGCTCGGCTACACCGTGCTCGACTATGCGGCGGCCGGCGTCATGGGCGACCTGACCGAGACGGCGAAGAAGGAGGGCTGGGATAAGTCGGTTCCGGCAGCCCTGCAGAAGTTCTCCGTCTATGACGGCAAGTGGGTCGCTGCTCCAGTCAACGTCCACTCCGTCAACTGGCTGTGGATCAACAAGGCGGTGATGGACAAGATCGGCGGCACCGAGCCAAAGACCTTCGACGACTTCGTCGCCCTGCTCGACAAAGCCAAGGCGGCTGGCGTCATTCCGCTCGCCCTTGGCGGCCAGAACTGGCAGGAAGCCACCATGTTCGACTCGGTTGTGCTGTCGACCGGCGGACCTGAGTTCTACAAGAAGGCCTTCAACGACCTCGACGACGAGTCCCTCAAGTCGGACACGATGAAGAAGTCGTTCGATAACCTCGCCAAGCTCGTCACCTATGTCGACCCGAACTTCTCGGGCCGCGACTGGAACCTTGCCACCGCCATGGTCATCAAGGGCGATGCCCTGGTGCAGGTGATGGGTGACTGGGCCAAGGGCGAGTTCAACGCCGCCAAGAAAACGCCGGGCACCGACTTCCTGTGCTATCGCTTCCCGGGCACGGAAGGCTCGGTGGTCTACAACTCCGACATGTTCGGCATGTTCAACGTTCCGGACGACCGCAAGGCCGCCCAGGTCGCGTTGGCCACCGCCACCCTGTCGAAGAGCTTCCAGTCGGCCTTCAACGTCGTCAAGGGTTCGGTTCCCGCCCGTACCGACGTTCCGGACACCGACTTCGACGCGTGCGGCAAGAAGGGCATCGCCGACCTGAAGGCTGCCAACGAAGGCGGCACACTGTTCGGCTCGCTTGCCCAGGGCTATGGCGCGCCTCCGGCGGTCGCCAATGCCTACAAGGACGTCGTTTCGAAGTTCGTCCATGGTCAGATCAAGACCTCGGACGAAGCCGTGACCGAACTGGTCAAGGCAATCGACGACGCCAAGTAAGCCCTGGCCAGCAAGACACCTTCCCCGCTTCGGCGGGGAAGGTTCGCCTCAGGATTGGCCGGCTGGCGCAATTCCAGGAAAAGTGTGAGCGGTTTTCCGGCCGGAATTGCGTGAAAGAAAGAGTTAGAGAGGTTCGCCGTTTCCGTGAAACGGTGAAACCCTCTTGAACACCATGCCGACCAGAGACCCGTATGCACGGGGCCGCCTTGCCGCCTGACGGCAGGCACGGACGACC
Source organism: Mesorhizobium sp. M0802 (assembly GCF_040320115.1). Classification (NCBI taxonomy): domain Bacteria; kingdom Pseudomonadati; phylum Pseudomonadota; class Alphaproteobacteria; order Hyphomicrobiales; family Phyllobacteriaceae; genus Mesorhizobium; species Mesorhizobium sp. M0802. Next base: position 57,727 of record NZ_JAMYOY010000010.1, on the reverse strand, counting down.
CGAACGGGAGGAGCCCTATGAGCAGTGTAGCGACAACCCAGATCAAGCTGACGCCGGAGCGGTCTCGCCCCTCCGTGCGCGCGCGACTGCAGGACGCGCTGCCGAAGATCGTGCTGGCGCCGAGCTTCGCCATCACCATCGTCTTCGTCTATGGCTTCATCCTGTGGACGGTCTATCTGTCCTTCACCAATTCCAAGACTTTTCCGTCCTATGTCATCACCGGACCGCGCGCCTACCTACGGCTATGGGGCTGGACGTTCGACTCCGACCCGCCATCGAGCTGGTACACGTCGATCGTCAATATGGGCATTTTCGGCTTTCTCTACATCGCCATGTGCCTGGCGCTCGGCCTGTTCCTGGCCATCCTGCTCGACCAGAAGATCCGCGGCGAAGGCGTGTTGCGGCCGATCTATCTCTACCCGATGGCGCTGTCCTTCATCGTTACCGGCGTCGCCTGGAAATGGTTTCTCGATCCCGGCCTCGGCCTTGAGCAGACCCTGCATCAATGGGGCTGGACGAGCTTCCATTTTGACTGGATCAAGAACAAGGATTTCGTCATCTACACGGTGGTCATCGCCGGCGTCTGGCAAGCCTCCGGCTTCATCATGGCGATGTTCCTGGCCGGCCTGCGCGGCATCGACGGTGAGATCATGAAAGCGGCGCAGATCGATGGCGCCACTACTTTCCAGCTCTACCGCCGCATCGTCATTCCGCTGCTGCGGCCGATCTTCCTGTCGGCCTTCATCGTGCTCGCCCACCTCGCCATCAAGTCGTACGATCTGGTGGTGGCGCTGACCAGCGGCGGCCCCGGTGGCTCGGCCTGGCTGCCGTCCAACTTCATGTATGAGTACACGTTCAAGCGCAACGAAATGGCTGTCGGCTCGGCGAGTGCCGTGATCATGCTGATGACCATCGTCGCCATCATCGTGCCCTATCTCTATTCGGAACTGCGGGAGAAGCCGCAATGAGCGCCGTTGCCACCCCTGCCCGCCAGGCCTCTAGCGGCATGAGCACCAAGACCCTCAACCGCATCGTCATCTACGGACTGCTGGCGCTGTTTGCGTTGTTCTACCTGATGCCGCTGTTCGTCATGCTGGTGACCTCGTTCAAGACCATGGAGGAGATCCAGAACGGCAACATGCTGGCGCTGCCCCAGGCGCCGACCTTCGACCCATGGATAAAGGCGTGGAGCGAAGTTTGCTCGGGCCTGACCTGCGTCGGCATGAAGGGCTATTTCTGGAACTCGATCAAGATGGTGGTTCCGGCAGTCATCATCTCGACCCTGCTCGGCGCGCTCAACGGCTATGTGCTGACCAAATGGCGCTTTCGCGGGGCGACGCTGGTGTTCGGGCTGATGCTGTTTGCCTGTTTCATCCCGTTCCAGTCGGTACTGCTGCCGATGGCAACGATCCTCGGCAGCTTGGGCCGGTTCGGCGTCAAGCTGCAGAACGCGACCGGTTTCACCTTCGGCTTTGGCAATCCGACCGTGAACCTGGTGTTCGTTCACGTCGTCTACGGCATCGGTTTCACCACCCTCTTCTTCCGCAATTACTACGAAGCGTTTCCGAACGAGCTGGTGAAGGCGGCGCAGATCGACGGGGCAAGCTTCTTCCAGATCTTCCGGCGCATCATGCTGCCCAACTCGCTGCCGATCATCGTGGTGACGGTGATCTACCAGTTCACCAACATCTGGAACGACTTCCTGTTCGCCTCCGCCTATGCCGGCTCCGGCGACGTGATGCCGATGACGGTGGCGCTCAACAACGTCGTCAACACCTCGACAGGCGTCGTCGAATACAACGTCAACATGGCTGCGGCGATGATCGCAGCCCTGCCCACCCTTCTCGTCTATGTGGTCGCCGGCCGCTACTTCGTGCGTGGCCTGATGGCGGGCGCGGTCAAAGGATAATCTGATGGCTTTTCTGGAAATTGATGGGCTGAAGAAGCGCTTCGGGAATGTCGAGATCCTGAAGGGCATCGATGTCGAGCTCGAAAAGGGCGGCTTCCTGGTGCTGGTCGGCCCGTCCGGCTGCGGCAAGTCCACCTTGCTCAACACGATTGCCGGCCTGGAGCAGATCACCGAGGGCGAAATCCGCGTCGACGGCCGCGCCATCAACGATCTGCACCCATCCAAGCGCGACATCGCCATGGTGTTCCAGAGCTATGCGCTCTATCCGAACATGACGGTGGCCGGAAACATCTCCTTCGGCATGGAGATGCGCGGCGTGCCGGCCGACGAACGCCAAAAGGCGATCGACAAGGTGGCCAAGGTCCTGCAGATCGGCCACCTCCTGCAGCGCAAGCCGAGCCAGCTTTCCGGCGGCCAGCGCCAGCGCGTCGCCATGGGCCGGGCGCTGGTGCGCGACCCCAAGCTGTTCCTGTTCGACGAGCCTTTGTCCAACCTCGACGCCAAATTGCGCGTTGACATGCGTATCGAGATCAAGCGCCTGCATGCCACCACCGGCACAACCATCGTCTACGTCACCCACGACCAGATCGAGGCGATGACGCTGGCTACCAAGATCGCCGTCATGCGCGACGGCGAGGTGCAGCAGTTCGGCACCCCGGCCGAGATCTACAACAACCCGACCAATTTGTTCGTCGCCGACTTCATGGGTTCGCCGGCGATGAACCTGATCCCGGCGACCATTGCCACGTCGGGCAATGCGCTGTCCGTCGTGTTGGAGCGCGAGGCGCGCGAGCCGATCACGCTGCCGATGGCCAACGCGCCGGCGGGTCTTTCGGCATTCCAGGGCAAGCCGATCATCTTCGGCGTGCGCCCGGAAGCGCTGACCGATCCGGAAGGTGCGGAACGCAACGCCTCCAACATTGCCACTGCCGACCTGCACATCGAAGTGGTCGAGCCGGCAGGGTCCGATACTTTCGCGGTGACCAATCTCGGCGGCAAGGGCGTGGTGGCGCGGTTGCGGGCCGACGCCAACATCCAGCCGGGCACCAGCACGCCGCTCGCCTTCAACCTGACCAAGGCCGTGTTCTTCGATCCGGCGACCGAACACCGCATCCGCTGATCGAGATGGTCAGCCCCGATGTCGTCATCATCGGCTCCGGTATCGGCGGCGCTACGATCGCCTCCGGCCTGGCGGGCAGCGGCGCCTCGATCCTGATGCTGGAGCGCGGTGAGCCCTTGACGGCAACGCCGCATGCCCGCGACACGCGCTCCATCTTCGTCGACGGCCACTACCGTCCGAAGGAGATGTGGCGCGAGGCCGGCGGTGCGGCCTTCAACCCCGGCAATTACTACTATGTCGGCGGCAATTCGAAATTCTACGGCGCGGTGCTGATCCGCTACCGCAAAGAGGATTTCGCCGCCATGGAGCACTTCGGTGGCGTCTCGCCGGCATGGCCGTTTTCCTACGATGAATTCGAGCCTTGGTATTCGAAAGCCGAGCAGCTGTTTCGCGTCCGCGGCTCGCTCGGCGAGGACCCGACCGAACCGTTCCACTCGATCCCCTATGCTTTCAAGCCGGTGCCCGACGAAGCGCCGATTGCGCGCGCCCGCGCCGAGTTGAAGGGACTGGGCCTGCACCCCGCCTCGCTGCCGCTCGGCGTCGACATCGACACCTGGCTGAAAGAGGGCAAGACCGGCTGGGACGCATTCCCCAACACCGCCCAGGGCAAGGTTGATGCGCAGACCGGACCGCTGACGGCTGCACTTAAGGACAGCAATATCCGACTCGAAACCGGCTGCCATGTCGAATATCTCGAAGCGTCGTCCGACGGCAAAAGCATCGCTGCCGTTCACTACCGTCAGAATGGCGAGCTGAAGAAAGTCGCGCCGAAGCTGGTCATCCTGTCCGCCGGCGCGGTCAATTCCGCCGTCATCCTGCTGCGCTCGCCTTCACCAGATGGCAAAGGCCTCGCCAACCGCTCCGACCAGGTCGGCCGCAATTTCATGAACCATAATTCGAGCGCCATGCTGGCGATCGATCCGCGCCGCAGGAACGACAGCGTCTACCAGAAGACGCTGATGCTGAATGACTACTATCTCTCCGACGGCAAAGGCGGCAAGCCGCTCGGCAACGTCCAGCTGCTCGGCAAGATCGACGGCAACATGTTGAAGGCCAACGTCAAACGCGTGCCGAAATTCGCGCTCGATTACATGGCCGGTCACGCCGTCGACTGGTATCTGATGTGCGAGGATCTACCCGATCCGGAAAGCCGCATCATGGTCGACGGCAACGACATCGTCATGCAATGGCGGCGCTCCAACATGCAGTCGCTGGACGGGCTGACCAAGGTGATGCGTGAGAACTTCCGCGCCTGCGGTTATCCCATCGTGCTGTCGCGTCCCTTCGACAAGCGCACGCCCTCGCACCAGTGCGGCACGGTGAAAATGGGCGACGATCCGGCGACGTCGCCGCTCGACCCTTTCTGCCGCGCCTTCGACCACCCGAACCTGTTCGTTGTCGACGCCAGTTTTTTGCCGAACTCGGCCGCCGTGAATCCGGCGCTGTCGATTGCGGCACAGGCGCTGCGCGTGGCCGAGCATATTCGCCGAACGGACCTCGCGGCATGACCCGCCCCGCAGCAATCGTCACCGGCGGTGCGCGCGGCATTGGGCTCGCCTGCGCCGAGGCGCTGGCCGGGGACGGCTTCGACATTTTGATCGCCGACCTTGCCGAACAAGCGCCGGACGAACTGGCCGCCAACATCACCGCACGGGGTGCGGAGTTCGCCTATGTCCGTTGTGATATCGCCAACCTCGAGGATCACACGGCCCTCGTCGACGCCGCCATACGTGCCTTCAGCCGCATCGACTGCCTCGTCAACAATGCCGGCATCGGCGCCGTGGTGCGCGGCGATCTGCTGGAGCTGAAGCCCGAGAATTTCGACCGTGCGCTGGACGTCAATCTGCGCGGCACCGTATTCCTTAGCCAGGCCGTCGCCAAGGCGATGCTGGCGGCTCCCAGCAATCATCCGCGCTCGATCATCACCATCACCTCGGTCAGCGCCGATATGGCCTCGCCGGAACGCGCCGACTACTGCATCTCGAAAGCCGGCCTTTCGATGTGGGTGAAGAACCTGGCGCTACGGCTTGCGCCGGAAAACATCGGCGTGTTCGAACTGCGGCCCGGCATCATTCGCACCGACATGACCGCGTGCGTATCAGCCAAATACGACGCGCTTATCGACAGCGGCCTGGTGCCGGCAAAACGCTGGGGCGAAGCATCGGACATCGGCGCCGTGGTGGCGACGCTTGCCGCCGGCAAGCTCGGCTTTTCCACAGGCTCGATTATCAATGTCGACGGCGCGCTCTCCGTGCCTCGACTGTAGGTGGATAGAGTTATGACCGACTACATCATCGTAGGTGCCGGCCCGGCCGGCTGCGTTCTGGCCAACCGGCTGAGCGAGGATCCAGCGAATTCCGTGCTGCTGCTCGAGGCCGGCGGCAAGGACTGGCACCCCTACATCCACATGCCGGCGGGCTTTGCCAAGATGACCAAGGGCATCGCTTCCTGGGGCTGGTCGACTGTGCCGCAGAGGCACATGCAAGACCGCGTCTTCTGGTATACGCAGGCGAAGGTGGTCGGCGGCGGCTCGTCCATCAATGCCCAGATATACACGCGCGGCAACGCTCGCGACTACGACGCATGGGAGAAGGAAGAGGGCCTCGCGGGCTGGGGCTATCGCGACGTGCTGCCCTATTTCAAGCGCGCCGAGAACAACCAGCGCTTCGCCAACGATTTTCACGGCGACCAGGGGCCGCTCGGCGTGTCGAACCCGATTTCGCCGCTGCCGATTTGCGAGGCCTATTTCCGCGCCGGCCAAGAGATGGGCATCCCCTTCAACCCGGATTTCAACGGCGCTAGCCAGGAAGGCGTCGGCTACTACCAGCTGACCCAGAAGGACGCCCGGCGCTCATCCGCTTCGGTCGCCTATTTGAAGCCCATCCGCGCCCGCAAGAACCTGACAGTCCGAACCGATGTGCTGGTCACCCGCATCGTCGTCGAGAAAGGCCGCGCCATCGGCGTCGAGATCGCCGACAAACCCGGCGGCGAGAAGACCATCATGCGCGCCGAGCGCGAAGTGATCGTCTCGTCCGGCGCCATCGGTTCGCCGAAGCTGTTGATGCAGTCGGGCATCGGCCCGGCTGATCACCTGAAATCGGTCGGCGTGACGCCGGTGCATGATCTGCCCGGTGTCGGCTCCAACATGCAGGACCATCTCGATTTGTTCGTTATCGCCGAATGCACCGGCGACCACACCTATGACAACTACGCCAAGCTGCACCGCACCGCGTGGGCCGGCTTGCAGTATCTGCTGCTGAAGAAGGGGCCGGTCGCCTCCAGCCTGTTCGAGACCGGCGGCTTCTGGTACGCCGATCCGACCGCCGCCTCGCCCGACATCCAGTTCCATCTGGGACTCGGCTCCGGCATCGAGGCCGGCGTCGAGAGGTTGAAGAACCCCGGCGTGACCTTGAACTCGGCCTTCCTGCGCCCGCGCTCGCGCGGCACGGTGCGGCTGAGCAGCGCCGACCCGGCCGACCACCCGCTGATCGATCCCAACTATTGGTCGGACCCTTACGACCGCGCCATGTCGATCAAGGGCCTCAGGCTTGCGCGCGAGATCATGCGGCAGAAGGCGCTTGCACCTTACGTGTTGCGCGAGGTGCTGCCTGGACCATCGCGCGCCAGCGATGACGAGCTGATCGACTATGCCTGCCGCACCGCCAAGACCGACCATCACCCCGTGGGTACCTGCCGCATGGGCCATGACGATATGGCGGTGGTCACACCGGACCTGCGCCTGCGCGGCATCGAGGGCCTGCGCGTCTGCGATGCCTCGGTGATGCCGCGCGTGCCTTCCTCCAACACCAATGCGCCGACCATCATGGTCGGCGAAAAAGGCGCCGACATCATCCTCGGCCGCGAGCCGCTTCCGCCGGCGGTGTTCTCCGGCAATCGGGCCGCATAGCCACTTAGGAGAACGAACCAATGATCAGACACTGCGTCTTCGTACGCTTCCGCAGCGATGCGCCCGCCACCGAGCGCACGGCAATCCACGCCGATCTCGAAGCACTGCGCTCCGTTGTCGACGGCATGGACACGGTCCATTTCAGCACCAATGTCAGCCCGGAGCCGTTCGCGCGCGGCTTCAGCCATGCCTTCACCATCGACTTCCGCGATGCCGCCGCCCGCGACGCCTATCTCGTGCATGAAGCGCATCAGCGCGCCGGCGCCCGATTGGTCGCAGCGCTCGAAGGCGGCACCGACGGGCTGATGGTGTTCGATCTCGACATTACGAAAAAGTGACCGCGCTTCTTTCGAAAGCCGGCTGACGCCTGTTCTCTTTTGCGCCCCAAGGAACACATCGTTCCCCGGGGCGTTTAGGAGGAACGTCGTGGCTCTCACCGCGCAGCAGAAGAAAACCATCCTTGCCTCCTTCCTCGGCTGGACGCTCGACGCTTTTGATTTCTTCCTTCTGACGTTCCTGCTCACCGATATCGCAACCGAATTCAACACTGACGTCCCGGCAGTCTCCAAAGCGTTGTTCCTGACGCTGGCGACACGCTTAATCGGCGCCTTCTTCTTCGGCAGGCTGGCCGACAAATATGGCCGCAAGCCCATTCTGATGCTCAACATCGTCAGCTATTCGGTGATCGGCGCGCTGGCTGCCTTCTCGCCCAATCTCGGCGTTTTCCTGGCGCTGCGCTCTGTTCGGCATCGCCATGGGCGGCGAATGGGGGCTGGGCAGTTCGCTCGCCATGGAGTCCATTCCGCCCAGTGCCCGCGGCATGGTCTCGGGCATCCTGCAATGCGGCTATCCCACCGGCTACCTTCTGGCGGCCGTGGTGTACGGCGTGCTCTACCAGCAGACGATCGGCGGTTACACGATCGGCTGGCGCGCCATGTTCCTGCTCTCCTTCCTGCCGGCGCTGATCGTGCTCTTCATCCGCTCGCATGTGCCGGAATCGCCGGCCTTCGTCGAGGCGCTGAAATCCGTCAGACCTGGCCTTCTTGAAACGCTGCAGCAGCACTGGGGCGTCGCCGTCTATGCGGTCGTGCTGATGATGTTCTTCAATTTCTTCAGCCACGGCACGCAGGACCTCTACCCGACCTTCCTCAAGAAGCAGCATGGCTTCGACCCGCACACGGTGAGTTGGATCACCATCGTCGCCAATATCGGCGCCATCGTCGGCGGGTTGGCGTTCGGCGCACTGTCGGAGAAGATCGGCCGCGTCAGCGCGATAACGCTCGCCTGCCTGATTGCCTTGCCCTCGATTCCGCTCTGGGCCTTCAGCTCGACACGTTCATGCTGGCCATCGGCGCCTTCGTCATGCAGGTCGCGGTGCAGGGCGCCTGGGGCGTCATCCCGGTGCATCTTAACGAGCTGTCGCCCGGCGCCGTGCGGGCAACCTTGCCCGGCTTCATCTACCAGGCCGGCAATCTCGCGGCGTCCTATGGCGGTCCCTACCAGGCCGGCATCGCCGAGACGTCTGGAGGCAGCTATGGCTACGCGCTGGCGCTGTTTGCCGGCGTGGTCGCCGTCTGCATCATCGTCGTCATCCGCTTCAGTCCGGAACGGCGCGGACAGGTGATGACGGTGCTCGGCTGAATTATCAGGCTCTCAGCCCAGTCTGAGGGCCACGACACCGGCGACGATGCTGAGCGCGGCGGCGCCGCGCCAGCCTGTCATCTTCTCGCCGAGCGCGAAAACCGAGATCATCATGGCAAACAGGATCGACGTCTCGCGCAACGACGCCACCGAGGCGATCGGCGCCTTGGTCATCGCCCACATGACGATCCAGTAGGCCGCGCCGCTGAGCACGCCGGTGAACAGGCCTGCCTTCCAGTCGCGCGCCAGCACGGGTAGCGCCTTGGGTCCGCGAAAGATGAGGCACAGCACCAGCGCGCCAAAGGCATCGCAGATGAACAACCAGGCGGCATAGCTCTGCGCCGTCGCCGCCAGCCGCGCGCCGCTGCCATCCGACAGCGTATAGCTGGCAATGAAGATAGAGGTGCCGAGCGCAAAGCCGACTGCGCGCAGATTGATCCGCTCCAGATGCGCGCCGCCGCGAAACGACATCACCAGTGTGCCGGCCGACAACAAGAGGATGCCGAGGATGGCGAATGGGCCGGGGATCTCCTGCACCACGACAACGCCGCCGAGGGCCGCAAGCAGGGGTGCCGTGCCGCGCGCCAGCGGGTAGGTCTGGGCAAAGTCGCCTGCCTTGTAGGCGCCGATGAGGAAGGTCCGGTAGCCCATGTGAAAGAGCACCGAGGCGATGATGAAGGGCCATACCGCAGCCTTCGGAAACTCGACGAAGGGCAGCACGAACAGCGCGGCAAAACCCATGCCCAGCGTCATCAGCGTGATCGACAGGAAGCGGTCGAGATGCACCTTGACCAGCGCGTTCCAGATCGCGTGCATGGCGGCGGCGGCAAGCACCGCGAAAAAGACGAAAAGCGTCATTGAGGGCTCACCGATCTCCCGAGCTCAAAGGCGTTTCGAGATCGATATCGATCCGGACCGGAAAATGGTCTGAAGCGATCTCGCCTATATCGGCACTGACCGAGCGCACACGGTCCGCGAACATACCGCCGACGAAGCAATGGTCGAGCCGGCGTTTTGCCACTTTCCCGTCGATCGTTTTCACATGGGTGTGGAAATCGGCAGCCGGCTCGCTAGCGACGGCAGCGGCATCAACAAAGCCGTCGAGATAAGCTGCCCCGCGATGATAGGGCGTGCTGCCGACGATGCGGCTGTATTCGGCGCTGCCCGGCTCCATGTTGAAATCGCCCATCCAGATCGCAGCTGTCGGGTTTTCCGGCTCGGCCTCGCCGCTGGTCCAGTTGCGCGAAGGCTCATCGTCCGCGCCGCTCCACGGGGCGCCCTCGGACGGCGCGCGGCGATGCTCGGCCAAGAGATAGTCGATCTGCTCCAGACGCTCCTCCGCCGCGATATGGGCGAGATGCAGCGACAGGACCCTTACCGGTCCGGCCGGCGTGCGGATCATGCATTCGAGCGCGGCGTTGCGCGTGTTGAGCGGCCGCAGCGTGCGGCGCATGGGCAGCGCGTGCAGCCGCGACCAGGCGATCGGCAGCTTCGACAGCAGCATGGTGCCGAACTGGCGGCGGCGGTTGACGACCCGGCCGTCGCGCTGCTCACTGGCGTCCATGTCGAAGGCCGGGCCATAGACCCAGTAATAGCTAGGCAGCAGCTTGGACAGGACCTCCGGCTGGTCGTCCTCATTGGTGCGCTGCCAATGCCGCTCGACCTCCTGCAGCGCGATGATATCGGCGCCGTCGACCAGCTTGGTGCAGCGCGAAAGATCGTAACGGCCATCGCCGCCGAACCCGTACTGGATGTTGTAGCTGACCAGCTTCATTGCTTATCCGGCTCAATTTCGCTTTGGCAGTAGCGGTTCGGCAGACGGGTTGCAATGTACCGGCACGACGGCGGAACTGGGCCAGCGTCTATGATGTGGTCAGCGGCTGGAACCGGCCCGCCGGCGATGCCGCCAGTTCGGCCCAGTCGATCTCTTCCTCCAGCCGGTGGTAGGCTTCGTCGCCGATCGTGCCGTTGCTGCGCAACTCCTCGAGCGTGTCGCGCTGGCGGTTGATGGCATAGAGGCGGAGCCGGTCGTATTCGGTCGCGGCCTGAGCGTCCTCCGGGTTTTCCGCAATCAGGCGCTGCGCTTCATACTGTTCGCGCACGACGGCGGCGGCCGCAGATGTCTTGCGGCTCAGCACGTCCAGTGCTGCCTGCATGATGGCGACGCGCGCCTGCGCCACCTCATTGTCGACGGTTCTATCGGGGTCGAAGTTGATCCAGCGCAGCAGCGGCTTCAGCGTCATGCCTTGCAGCACCAGCGTGCCCAGCACCACCGCGAAGGCGGCAAGCACGATCGGGTCGCGGCCGGGAAAATCGGCCGGCAGCGCAATGGCCACCACCAGCGTCACCAACCCACGCATGCCGCACCAGCCGACAATGACGGCGCCGCCGAATGTCGGCAATTCCCGCCTTGCCTCTTGGCTGCCGAAGCGGGCAAGCCACCGGATGATCGCGACGTAACTCGCCACCCAGACAAGGCGCGCGACGACAACGACGACCAGCACCGTTGCGGCGAAAAGGAATGCTTCGCCTTGCCCGTCGCCGGCCAGCCTGCCGACGATCGTGCGTGCCTGCAGGCCCATCAGCACGAAAGCCAGCACGTTGAGCACGAACACGGCCGACTCCCAGACCGAATAGGTACTGACTCGGCGTCTCGCCGACGACTGGCGCGGCGCCCTGCGCGCAATGGTCATGGCATAGACGACGATGGTGATGATGGCGGAAAGGCCGAGCCTGTCGGCGATGATCCACACGGCGAAGGTTCCGGCAAACTGCACCACCGTGCTGCTCGCCGCATCCTCGATGCGGCCGAGCGCCAGCAGCGAGACGCGGCCAAACAGATAGCCCGCGATCACACTGCCGATCGTTGCCAGCAGGATCACCGGAACGGCGTTGCTGAGCATGATCGTGCCAAGCGCGGCCGAAACCGCCAGCCGGTAGATCAGCAGCGCCGTTGCATCGTTGAGCAGGCTCTCGCCCTGCAGGATGGCGGTGATGCGGTGCGGTACCTTGAACTGGCTGAGCACGGCGGATGCGGCCACCGCATCCGGTGGCGCGACGATGGCGCCAAGCGCGATTGCCGCCGCGATCGGCAGGCCGGCCATCTTCCAGCCGACCAAGGCAACCACCACGGTGGTGAAGACCACGGCGCCCAGCGCGAGCAACGCGAGCGACAGCCGGTAGCGCTTGAGGTCGCGCAGCGACGTGTCATAGGCGGCGTCGAGAAGCACCGGCGCGATGAACAGGGCAAGCGCCAGCTCCGGATCGATCTCGATCGTCGGCGCACCGGGTACGAAGGCAATCGCGACGCCGGCCAGAGCCAGCAGGGACGGATAGGGAATTTCCAGCCGCCGCGACAGCGCCGTCAGCGCGACGGCAGCCAGAAGCAGGATGAGGGTAAGTTCGAACAGCGCCATGGCCCATCGTAGCGGCGAAGCGGCATCATGGGCAGTGGCTGGATGGCAAGATGCTGTTGATTATCCAGCACTCGGGTCCGGCAATGATACGGCCGTTCATCGCGCCAGCTCGAATCGACCGCCTCGGTCGCGCCAAAATGCTGCTTGCTAGTGCAGCACCAGCATATCGCTTGATGAGAACGATATGTCGGCCTTCTCGCCGACCGCGGGCGGTGGCGTTGCCGGGCTGTTGAAGGTGTCGAGCGACACCGTGTTGCCGCCGATGCCGACGCGAACGCGAATGACTGAGCCGAGGAAGTGCACTTCGGAGATTTCGCCCGACAGGCTTGAATCGCGCCCGGGTTGGCGTCCGAGCGAAATCGCCTCCGGTCGCAGCGCCAGCGACAGCGTGTCACCGGACTTCGAGCCGTTGAGCTTGCCCGTTAGCGAGACTTCCTGCGTGTTGACGCGCACCTTGCCGGACGCGGCATCGGTGACAGTGCCTTCGAGCACGTTCAGCGTGCCGACGAAATTGGCGACGAACTTGGTCGCCGGCCGGTTGTAGATCTCGAACGGGGTGCCGACCTGCTCGGCCTTGCCGCCATACATCACCGCGATGCGGTCCGAGATCGACAGCGCCTCTTCCTGGTCATGTGTGACGAAGATGGTGGTGATGCCGAGCTTCTTCTGGATCGAGCGGATTTCCTCGCGCAGCGAGACGCGCACCTTGGCGTCGAGCGCCGACAGCGGCTCGTCGAGCAAAAGCAGCTTCGGCTTCGGCGCGATGGCGCGGGCCAGCGCGATGCGCTGTTGCTGGCCGCCGGAGAGCTGGTAGGGATAGCGGTCGGCCATCTGCGGCAGCTTGATGATGTCGAGCATCTCGGCCACGCGTCTGTCGATGTCCGCCTTGGGCATGCCGGCGACCTTCAGGCCAAAGCCGATGTTTTGCGCCACCGTCAGGTTGGGGAACAGCGCATAGGCTTGGAACACCATGCCGACATTGCGCTGGTTGGGCTTTAGCCTCGTGATGTCCTTGCCTGCGACGACGATCTTGCCCGCCGACGGCTCTTCGAAACCGGCGACCATGCGCAGCACGGTGGTCTTGCCGCAACCCGATGGCCCAAGGAAGGAAACGAACTCGCCCGGCTCGACATCAAGATTGAAATCTTCGACCACGGTGGTGGCGCCGAAGGATTTTCGCACATGCTGGATGGAGAGGAATGGTTCGGCCATGGCTTTTTCTTTCGATCAGTACTTTGTCGATCAGTTCGGGCGGTTCGCCGATCTCGGCGCGAAACGGGACAGGATCTGGATCAGCGACATACAGCCCCAGGTGATGGCGAAGGCGATGATGGCAAGCGCCGCCGGCTCATAGGCGCGGTTGGCGCCAACGTTTTGCAGATAGGGGCCGAAGGCGGGCCGGTTGAGCAAGCTGGCCATGGTGAATTCGCCAATGACGATGGCGAAGGTAAGGAAGGCGCCCGACAGCACGGCGATCAGCACATTGGGCAGGATCACACGACCAATGATCGTGCCCCAACCGGCGCCAAGGATCTGCGCCGCTTCGGTCAGCGTCCTGACGTCGATGGTGCGCAGTCCGGTATCGACCGCGCGATACATGTAGGGCAGCGCCAGCATTGCATAGCCGATGACCAGCAAGGCATTTGTGCCCATGTCGGTCGCCAGGAACGGCAGCGGCGAATTCGAACCGTACATCCTGATATAGCCGAAGACGATGACGATGGCGGGAATGACCAGCGGCAGCAGCGTGATGAACTCTACGATCGGCCGCAGTTGCGGCAGGCGCAGTCGAATCCAGTAGGCGGCGGGCACCACGATCAACACGCCCAGAATGATGGTGAAGATGGCGGCAAGCACTGAGTAGCCAAAGGTCGCCTGAAAACGAGGGTCGCCAAGCACGATCTGATAGGCGTCGAACGAATAAGCGCCGCGCCGCATGCGCAAGGAAAATTCCACCGTCGCGATCAGCGGAATGAAGAAATAGGCCGCGCCCAGCCCGAAGACGACCCAGGCCCAGAATTTTCCGGACTTCATTTCAGCCACCTCTCCGAGCGCGTCCGGAACCAGATATAGAAGACATTGGCCAGCCCGGTGATGACGATCATACCGAAGGCGATCGCATAGCCGAGATGGGCATTGTGCAGCACGTCACCGCGGATCTGCGCATAGAGCAGGATCGGCACGATGTTGAGGGAGGAGCCGGTCAGCGCATAAGCGGTGGCGATCGCGCCGAAGGCATTGGCAAAGAGCAGGATGACCGTGCCGAGGAAGCTTGGCCAGATCACCGGGATCACCACCATGCGCCAGTATTGCGCCTGGGTGGCGCCGAGCGTCGCGGCGGCCTCGCCCCATTCCTTCTTCAAACCGTCGATCGCCGGCGTGATGATGACCACCATCAGCGGGATCTGGAAATAGACATAGGTCAGCGTCAGGCCCCAGAACGACAGGATGTTGAAGCCGTGTGCGTAGATGTTGAGGCCGAACACCGTGTTCAGAAGCACCGTCGCGAGACCGAGCCGTCCCAGTGTCGCGAGGAAGGCGAAGGCCAGCGGTACGCCGGCGAAATTGGAAGCAACGCCGGAAAAGGTTAGCGTTGCCGAGCGTATCCACTCCGGCAGGCCGCCGCGCACGATCGCGATGGCGATCGCAAGCCCGGCGAAGGCGCCGATCAGCGCCGAGGAAAGGCTGACCTTGAGCGAGATCCAGTAGGCGGCGACAATCGATGGCTGCGCCAGTGCTGCTATGTTTTCGAACGTGAATTCGCCGGCATCGTTCTGGAATGCACCCAGCATCAGATAGAGCGTGGGTAGGATCAGGAACATGATGGCGAAGATGAAGAATGGCGCAACGCCGAGCCATTGCGTCGGCAGTCGCATTGCACGCGCCTCGCTGGGGGGCGCGGTCTTCCCGGCAACTGCGTGATCGGAAAGCGAGATATCTGTCATGCGCCGGCTACCGTCTCCGAGGAACACCGGGCGGCCGCGAGGCCGCCCGGTTGGTTTCAAGCCTTACTTGACGTTGGCGCCGACGACGGCATCCCAGTTCTTGGTGACGGCTTCCTTTGCCTTGCCCTGCTCGTCCAGCGTCGGGAACACCGCGGCAGCGTAAGCCTCGGCCGGCGGCAGCTTGGCCATCACGTCCGCCGGGAGCTTGCCGTTCTTGGCAAGATCGTTGAAGCGGATCGGGTGGCAATAGCCCTTCAGCCAGCCGATCTGGCCTTCGTCGGAGTAGAGATACTCCAGCCAGAGCTTGGCAGCGTTCGGATGCGGTGCGAAAGCACTGATCGCCTGCACATAGACGCCGGCAACGACACCGGTCTTCGGCACGACGACGTCGACGGGCGGATTGCCCTTCAGCGTGTCGCGACCGGCAAGTGCATTGTAATCCCAGGTCACCAGGATCGGCGTCTGGCCTTGTGCCAGGGTCGCCGGTTTGCCGATGACCGGCACGAAATTGCCGGCGGCGTTAAGCTTCTTGAAGAAGTCGAGACCAGCAGTGCCAGCAGCTTCGCCGGCAGCCGCACCACCGGAAATGCCGGCCGCGTAGACGGCCTGGATGGCCTGGTTCGAGGCGCGCGGGTCGCCGGCAAGCGCCACGGTGTTGGCGAATTCCGGCTTCAGCAGGTCAGCCCAGTCAGCCGGCGCTTCCTTGACGAGGTCCTTGTTCACCAGGAAGGATAGCACGCCATAGTAGTCGCCGGTCCAGTAACCATCGGCATCCTTGGCGCTGTCGGGGATCGAGTCCCAGGTCGACACTTTGTAGGGCTGGATCAGGCCGTCAGCCTTGGCGGTCGGGCCGAAGGACAGGCCAACGTCGATGACGTCGGGCGCCTGCGGGCCCTTGTTGTCCTTGTTGGCCTTGATCGCCTCGACCTCGTCGCCGGAGCCGGCATCGGGGTTGAGTTCGTTGATGGTGATCTCAGGATACTTTGCCTTGAAGCCGTCGATGACGGCGCCGTAGCCGCACCAGTCATGGGGCAGCGCGATGGTCGTGAGCTGGCCTTCCTTCTTCGCTGCGGCAACCAGTTCATCCATGGACTGGGCCGACGAGATAGCAGAGGTCGCCATGAGGGCGACGGCCGAAAGGGAAAGCACTTTCCCTGTGAACTTGAACATGTGTTCTCTCCGTTGAACTGGCGTCCTGGACGCCTGCGATGCGGTATCGATTTCGTGTGACAGCCAGATGAAAGCTTTTTGAAACAGGCGCCCGGCGGTACGAAAAGTTAACTCTTTTTAACCGGCTGTAGCAATTAGCCTGCACTTAATTTCCCGGCTAATGGTTTATAGCCTTGTCTCTTGCCCCTTTGCCCTTTCCTTTGCCCTTTCCTTTCCCCTCGTTTCCAGATCAATTCCGGCACAGGAAACCGCCTCAGACCGTACCGGCGATAGAGTTTTCGAGCAGCGTCAGCGCTGCTTTCTTGGTCAGCTTGACCGGGTTGCCGCCGGCTGTCGGATCGACCACCGCCATGTCGGCGATCAGCCCCTTGCGCTTCTTGTCCATGTCGAGCCCCTTGATCAGGCCGGGCAGTGCATGCGGCACCTTCAATTCCTTGCGCAGCTTGACGATCGCTTTGGCAAAACCGTTGAACCCGCCCTTGATTCCGCAATAGGCGGCAAGCCGGGCGATGCGTTCTTCGATCGAGTCCCGGTTAAAGGCCAGCACGTAGGGCATGAACACCGCATTGGTCATGCCGTGATGGGTGTCGTAAAGCGCGCCGATCGGGTGCGACAGCGAATGGATGGCGCCAAGCCCTTTCTGGAAGGCGGCGGCGCCCATGGCGGCGGCACTCATCATATGGGCGCGGGCGACGAGGTCCTTGCCGTTGGCATAGGCCGTTGGCAGGTTCTCGAACACCAGGCGCACACCTTCGACGGCAATGCCGTCGGCCATCGGGTGATAGCCCGGCGCGCAATAGGCTTCGAGGCAATGCGCCAGCGCATCCATGCCGGTGCCGGCGGTGATGAAGCCGGGCATGCCGACCGACAGTTCCGGATCCGCAATGACGATTGCCGGCAAAAGTTTCGGATGGAAGATCACCTTCTTGGTGTGCGTCGCCTCATTGGTGATGACGCCGGCACGCCCGACTTCCGAGCCTGTGCCGGCAGTGGTCGGCACGGCGATGATCGGCGCGATGGCATCCGAATTGGCGCGCGTCCACCAGTCGCCGACATCCTCAAAGTCCCAGATCGGCCGCGTCTGGCCAGCCTGGAACGCGATCAGCTTGCCGAGATCGAGCGCTGAACCGCCGCCGAAGGCGATGACGCCGTCATGCTTGCCCTTCTTGAACACGGCGATGCCGGCGGTGAGGTTGGAATCGACCGGGTTCGGCTTCACCTCGGAGAACACGCCATAGGATACCTTGGCGTCGTCGAGGATTTTCAGCGTCGAAGCGACGACCGGCAGTTTCGCCAACCCCGGATCGGTGACGAATAGCGGCCGCCTAATGCCGGTGGCCGCGAGCACCTCAGGCAGTTCCTTGATACGCCCGGCGCCGAAGCGGACGGTGGTCGGGTAGTTCCATTTGGAGATCAGCTTGGACATGTCTTGTCTTTCAAAAAATCAGATGGCTTCGCGCAGATGGAAGGATTTCGGCCGGGTCAGATTGTCGTAGCCGAGCGCCGAAAGGGCAACGCCTTTGCCGGTGTCCTTGACGCCGGTCCAGACCAGCGCCGGATCGAGGTAGTCGCAGCGGTTCATGAACACGGTGCCGGTCTCGACGCGGTCGCCGATCGCCACCGCATGCTCGATATCGCCGGTCCAGATCGAAGCGGTCAGCCCGTAGGGGCTGTCGTTCATCAGCGCGATCGCCTCCTCGTCGTCGCGCACCTTCATGATGCCGACGATCGGGCCAAAACTTTCCTCGCGCATGACGCTCATTTGGTGGTCGACGCCGGTCAGCACTTCCGGCGCCAGATAGGGCGAGCCGGCCTTGTCGTTAGCCACCTTCATATTGATGTGTGCGATTGCACCCTTGCGCAGCGCCTCGGCCTTCTGCTCGCGGATCAGGTCGGCAAAGCGCGCCTGCGCCATCGGCCCCATTGTTGTCGCCTGTTCCAGCGGATTGCCGACGACATAATTCTTCGTCTCAGCGATGAAACCTTCGACGAACTGGTCGTAGACCTTCTCATGCACATAGACGCGCTCGATGCCGCAGCAGCACTGGCCGGAATTGTAGAAGGCGCCGTCGACCAGATTGGCCACCGCATGGTCGAGCTTGGCGTCGGGCAGCACATAGGCCGGATCCTTGCCGCCGAGTTCGAGCCCGAGCGTCATGAAGGTGCCGGCCGCCGCCTTCTCGATGGCGCGGCCGCCGCCGACCGAACCGGTGAAATTGACATGGTCGATCTTGCCCGAGCCGAGCAGCTTCTCGGTCTGGGCATGGTTGAGCACGACATTCTGGAACACGCCCTTGGGCAGCCCAACCTTGTCGAAAGCCTGCTGGAAACGTTCGCCGACCAGCAGCGTCTGCGCCGCATGTTTGAGGATAACGGTATTGCCGGCCATCAGCGCCGGCACGATGGTGTTGACGGCGGTCAGATAGGGATAGTTCCACGGCGCGATCACCATGACCACGCCGAGCGGATCCTTCTTCACATAGCGGCGGAAGCCATCCTTCGGGTTGGAGGCCGGCACCGATTTCAGCGCGGCTTCAGCGATCTCGACCATGTAGTTGGTGCGTTCCCTGACGCCGCCGAACTCGCCGCCATAGCGCACCGGTCGCCCTATCTGCCAGGCGATCTCCGGCACGATCTCGTCGGTCATCGCGACCAGCGTTTCGAGCATCGCCAGCATAAATTTGCCGCGCTCGACGATCGGCGTCAGCGCCCACTTCTCCTGCGCCGCCTTGGCGCGCTCGACCGCGGCATTGATCGCTTGGTCGGTCGCGATCGGCCGCTCGGCGTAAATCGAACCATCGATGGGCGATTTGAGTTTTACGGTTTCCAAAGGATACTCCAAGTTAGCAGGCTAGGGTGCGCAGATGGCCATTGCGGCCATAGCGAAGGATGGGCTCGTCACGCGTCACCAGAACCATGTCCAACGCTCTCGCACTTGCCATCAGTATCCGATCCATCGGATCACCATGAGGCGGACCGGGCAGGTTGGATGACGCAATCAGAATGGCTGGTGAGATAGCGCTGAGCTTTGCCGACATTCGCTCGATGAATCGCTCCACGAAGTCGAGTGGCGCCAATGGCAGATTGAGCCGGCCCTTGGCTACGCCAATTCCGATCTCCCATGTCGACATCGGCGAAAGATACAGACGGCCGTCATAGGCCGCTTCCGAAATCTCCCGGCTTGCGTGCGGATCGATCAGACTATCGTTGGCGACAAAGATCATCGCACATGTATCCAGAAGCAGGTTTGGCCCTTCGCTCATTTACGCACCGCAAGTTTGCCGTCACGCGCGTCAGCCTCACCGCCCAGATAGCCCCGGTCCCATGGCTCGTCATCGAAAGGTTTGGTGATATCAAATCCGGCTTCGATTGTTATCAGGCCCTTCATGAAACCAAAACCGGGGTGGCGATCCGCGCGCGCCTCCTTTGGCGCGGCAGGCACGCTACCACTGGGCGGCGCCGAAATGGGCACTTTGCGAACGCGGCGAAATACCAGTTTCCCACTCCCTATATTGACGGATTCGGTCTCGAACCCAGCCTCAAGCCACTCCCTTGTCATGGGATTGTTGCTCGGATTGTTGCTCCACCATGCAGGGTATTGCTTCGATGCGGGCAGCGGCAGATTGAGCACTCTCTCGATTTCGGCGAATGACATCGGAACGCGATCGACATTTTGGGCAATGAGAAAGTCCTTGAGCGGCGCATATTTGGACATTGCAAACTCCTCAATGTAGCGCACTGCAGTTTACAGGTACCATATGGTACTAACTTCACTACATTGTCAACATTAAAGCTGTATAAAGTTTTAGTACCGCTCGAACCCTCTGTGCAGTTCCCAATCCGTAATGCGGCGGTCGTATTCGAACTGCTCCCACTTTGCGGTGTGGACATAATGTTCGAGCACATCGTCGCCGAGCGCCTGCTTCAGCATCTTCGACTTGGCCAGCGTCTCGGTGGCGTCGCGCAGCGTTTTCGGGATCTCCGGAAGGCGCGAGGCCTGGTAGGCATCGCCGACGAACGGCTTCTGCAGTTCGAGCTTCTCGTCGATGCCGGCAAGGCCGGCGGCGATCAGCGCCGCGAACGCGAGATAGGGGTTCAGGTCGGCGCCGCCGATGCGGCATTCCATGCGGATGCCCTTGGTGCCCTCGCCGCACAGGCGGAAGCCGGCGGTGCGGTTGTCCTCGCTCCACATGATCTTGGTCGGTGCGAAGGTGCCGGCCTGGAAGCGCTTGTAGGAGTTGATGTAGGGCGCCAGGAACCAGGTAAACTCCTTGGCATATTTCAGTTGCCCAGCCGCCCATTGCTGGCCAAGCGTGGACAAAGTCCAGTCCGCCTTCTTGTCGAAGAACAATGGCGTGTTGCCATCGGCGCTCCACAGCGAATTGTGGATGTGGCTGGAATTACCGGCGAGCCCGTAATTGTATTTCGACATGAAGGAAATCGACTTGCCTTCGGACTCGGCAATCTCCTTGGCGCCGTTCTTCAGGATGACGTGGCGGTCGGCCATGTCGAGCGCTTCGGCATAGCGCACATTGATCTCTTCCTGGCCTGGGCCCCATTCGCCCTTGGAATTCTCGATCGGAATGCCGGCCGCTTCCATCTCGTTGCGAAGCCGGCGCATGACGCCTTCTTCCTTGGTGGTGATGCCGATCTGGTAGTCGCCAATATAGGGCGAAGCGGTATCGAGGCCCTGCCAGTGCTTCTTGCGGGCGGAATCATAGGTCTCGTTGAACAGGTAGAATTCGAGCTCGGAGGCGAAGTAGCCGATATAGCCGCGTTCGGTGAGCCGCTTGACCTGCTTTTTCAGCATCGCGCGCGGCGAATGCGGAAGGTCGTCATGGGTGTGGTGGTCGAGCACGTCGCAGATCACCAGCGCGGTCTTTTCCAGCCACGGAATCCGCCGCAGCGTCGCAAGGTCCGGCTTCATGACGAAGTCGCCATAGCCCTTCGACCAGCTTGCCGCCTTGTAGCCCGGCACCGGCTCCATATCGATGTCGGCGGCGAGCAGATAGTTGCAGCCATGCGTCTCGTCATGAGCAGAATCCACAAAGTACTGCGCCAGGAAACGCTTTCCCGCGAGCCGCCCCTGCATGTCGACGATGCAGGCCAGCACCGTGTCGATCTCGCCATTGGAGACCGCTTTCTTCAACTGATCGAACGAGAAATTTCCGGCCATTCCTTTGGCACTCCAGTGCTTGGTCGTTGAGGACGAACCATAGCCGGCTGCCCGCCGGCCATGGCCATGATGGTGACGTCAGTGGCCGGTTTCGCCGACAGCTTGTTCGGCAGCCTTGATCGCTGCCTGACGCGCCGCGATGATGTCGCCCAGCGGCGGGCCCTGGAAGCGATTGCGCTCGAAGGCGAACCAGACAATCGCCGTCAGGATGAAGAAGCCGACGGTGATGTACAGCGCCCAGTCGTTCGGCGGCTGGATGCCGATGATGAAGATCAGGATCATCGACACTATGGAAAGGACCCCGAACAGCATGAAGATGCCACGGCCCAGGTTCCACGGTCCCATCTTGTCCCACTTCGGCGTGCCCCAGGCCACCATGCCGAGCACGATCGGCACGGTGAAGGACAGGAACAGGAAGATGACGGTGCACGAGACGACGATGGTGTAGGCCGAAGTGCCGGCGACCGAAACCAGCGTCGAACCCCAAACGAACAACACCGACAGGACCGACGCCGTCCAGATGGCCGCCACTGGCGTGCGATAGGTCGGGCTGACCTTGGCCAGTGCCGACGAGCCCGGCAGGCCGCCGTCACGCGAGAAGGCAAAGATCATGCGCGAAGCCGAGGTGACGGTTGCGAGGCCGCACAACAGCTGGGCGATGAACACGACGAGGTAGACGAACTCCTTGAGGCCGGGACTGACGCGCTGGTCGAAGGCCCAGAAGAACACGTTCCAACCCTGCTTGGCGGCGTCGTCCATGTTGGGGATCATCAGCACGAAGGCGGCCAGGAACAAATAGCCGAAGACCGCCGACCAGATAACCGACATCACCATCGCACGCGGCACCGATGAGGCCGCCTTGATGGTTTCCTCGGAAGTGTGTGCCGAAGCATCGTAGCCGGTGATGGTGTAGATCGGCAGCAAGAGGCCGAGAGCGAACACCCAGGCGTTCGAGACGGACGGCCAGACGCTGGCGCCGGCCTCACCCGAGTAGTTGTGGAAGGTGAAGAGCCGGCTGAAATCCCAGGTCTCGGCGGAGAACAGGCAGACGACCGCAATCAGGATCGAGCCGAAGAAGATCAGGTAGCCCGAAAAATCGGTCAACTTCGCCGTCAGCTTGATGCCGAGATGGTTGATCAGGGCCTGGGCGCCGGTGATGATGACCAGGAAGATCATCTGATTGGTCAGCGTACCCTCGATGCCGAGCGTCGGCCCGAAGGCGCCGATGAAGAACGTCCAGGTGCCGACATTGATGGCGCCGAGCACGGTGATCAGGCCGAGCAGGTTGAGCCAGGCCGTCACCCAGCCGGTGCCGCGATTGCCGAGGATCGAACCCCAGTGATAGAGGCCGCCGGCCGTCGGATAGGCCGAGCTGATCTGCGACATGGCGACCGCGAAGGTGAGCGAAACGAAGCAGCCGACCAGCCAGCCGATGCCGATACCGATACCGCCGGCGCCCGACGTTGCCTGCGCTAGCGAATTGATGCCGCCGGACAGGATGCAGATGATGGAGAAGGAAACGGCGAAGTTGGAGAAGCGGCTTAGCCGCCGCTCAAGTTCCTGGGCGTAGCCCATGGAATGGAGGTGCTTTACGTCTTCCGCCTTGTCTGTGTCTGAATAACCCGGTGCTGCCATTGTAGTCCCCTTTGCGTTCTTAGCTGGCCGGCCCTGCCCCGGTCGGCTTGCGCCGGCCGGAGCATCTAGTCTTGCTTGTTAACCGGCCGTCTGGCCGACGGCTGCTTCCGCGGCCGCGATCTCGGAAGCGCGGCGAGCAATGTCGGCGCCGATCGGCGGGCCTTTGAAGCGGCGCGATTCGATGCCGAACCACAGAACGACCAGCAGAACGATCAGGCCGATGGCATAGTTGATCAGGATGTCGAAGGGCGGCTGGATGCCGGCATACATCAGCACCAGAACGCCAAGCACCGTGATGACGGCGAACGGCTTGGACCAGATGCCGAGGCGGAACGGGCCGAATTCGGTCCAGCTCTTGCCCTCGGCAAGCAGGCCGGCGGCCACGGGCATGGCGTAGGACACGTAGAGGAACAATGCACAGCCGGCCGCCAGTGCGGCGAAAGCCGGCGAGTACAATGTCGCTGCGACAGCGAGCACCGCTCCGAGCCAGATCGCCGCCACCGGCGTACGCCATGTCGGGCTGACGGTTTTCCACACCGACGAACCGGGCAGGCCGCCGTCACGCGCGAAGGCAAAGATCATGCGCGAGGTCGACGTCAGTCCGGCGAGCGCGCAGATGAAATTCGCCAGCACGATTGCGATGGCAATCATGCTCTTCAGCAGGAATGGTGCCGGCAGATTGTTGAAGAGATTGAACCAGGCATTGGCGCCATCCTTGGCCGTCGCTGCCAGATCGGGGCTGGCCAGTACGAACGAAACGGCCATGACGAAGCCGAACACCAGCGACCACAGAACCGAATGGATCATGCCGCGCGGCACCGCCACGCGGGCATTGTGGGTCTCTTCGGACGTGTGGGCCGAAGCGTCGAAGCCGGTGATGGTGTAGAGTGGGTAGAGCAGGCCGATCAGGAAGGCGACGAGTGCCGTCCGTGCGGTCGGAACGTAGCCTGCGCCTGGATCACCGGTGTTGTTGACGAAGGTGGTGAGCCGCGAGAAATCCCAGCTTGCGCCCCAGATCAGGAACATCGCGGTCAACACGACGGCGACGACCAGAATGAGGTAGCCCGAGAAATCCGTCAGCATGGTGGTGAGCCTGATACCGAAATGATTGATCAGCGCCTGCGCGACCGTGATGATCACAACGCCGATCACCTGCTCCTGATAGCCCCACGCGGAGACGTCGTTACCGAACACGCCGGACCAGACAAGGTCCTTGAACAGCGCGTAGACGCCGACATTGACCGAGGCGACGACGAAGACCAGGCCGAGCAAGTTGATCCAGGCCGTGGCCCAGCCCCAGCCGCGCCCGCCGAGAATTGACGACCAGTGGTAGAGACCGCCGGCCGTCGGATAGGCCGAGCCGATCTGGCCAAGGGACGCGGCAACGACAAGTGCAAAGACGCCGCCGATGACCCAGCCGACAGTCGCCTCGAAGCCGCTGCCGGTCGCCATGGCCAGCGGGAAGGACGTGATGCCGCCCGCCAGAATGCAAATGATCGAAAAGGAAATAGCGAAGTTCGAGAAGCCGCTCATGCGGCGAGCCAACTCCTGGGCATAGCCCATGCTATGGAGGGTTTTTACATCCTCCGATCTTTCAGCGTCTGATTTGTCCGGTCCTGCCATTTTCGTCCCCTGTTTTTCTAGCTGGCCGATTGAACTGACTTTCCCATTGCTTGTCGCCGGGAACCCTTGGCCTCCTCGGGTTCCAGGTCAGAAAAAATGCCTGTGAGCAGCTCCGCCCATTTCCGCTGCCCGGTCTCGCCGGAGATCTCGTCGTTGCGGATTTCGATCATTGCGCAGGCAAGGCCGCGCGAGCGTGCATGGCGCTCCAAAGTGAAATAGACGCGGTCGGCCGGCGAATAGGGCTCGTTGATGCCGACACTGACGCCGGAGAGCCGCTGCAGCGCCGCTATCAGCGGCGACGCCAGCCGGCGGTCGTCATCATGGATGATGCCGATATGCCAGGGCCGGTTCTTGCCCTTGTAGACGGGGGTGAAGGAATGCACCGACACCAGCCGGGTCTCCTGCCCACGCGCCTGCCGGTCGTCGATGATCGATGCGATCGTGTCGTGGAACGGCCGCCACGACAAAGCGATGCGCTCGGCGCGCTCACTGTCCGACAGGCCGGCATTGCCCGGAATGGCCGTCGTCTCGCTGACCGGCGGCACCAGGTCCGGTGCGTCGAGCGGACGGTTGCAGTCGATGATCAGGCGCGAGATGCGGGTTTCGATGAGCGTCGCATCGAGGGCGGTCGCGATGCGGCGGGCCACCGGCAGCGCGCCGGGGTCCCAGGCGATGTGGCGGGAGAGGTCTTCGGCCGGCAGGCCAAGCGTGCCGAATTCGGATGGCAGGAAGTTGGAAGCGTGGTCGCAGGTCAGCACGAAAGGGCTGGACCCGCCGGGGTTCGTCACCCCTACGGTATCAGACGATGCAAGGCTGGCGGGCCGTGCTCTCTCCATAGTCTGCCGTCCCCTGGGGAGCGCTGTATCTTATGTTACGTATTTTGCCTCATTGCGTCCCTGTGGATGATTTCATACAGTTTGTCCGGCTTTGTCAAACGCGATTTCGGGGAAGCGGTCTGGACGGGCTCAGGGGTGGGGAAAACGATGATTTCCAGCATTGCCGAACTGATTTCGGACCGCATCGGCACGATGCCGGCCGGCGAGCGCCGCGCCGCGCAGACACTGATTGCCAACTATCCGCTGATCGGGCTGAAGACGGTCGCCGAGTTCTCGACCGCCGCCGGCGTATCGTCGCCGACAATCCTGCGCTTTGTCTCGAGGCTAGGGTTCCAGAACTATCCCGAGTTCCAGTCGGCGCTGCAGGACGAACTGGCGGCGCAATTGCAGTCGCCGGCATCGCGCACGCTCAATCCGGCCTCGCCAGGCAGCAGTGCCGTGTCGCCAATGCTGGAGGCGACGCTGGACAATATGCGCGAGACCTTCAGGCATCTCTCCGACAGGCAGCTTGCCGACATCGCCGCAAGGCTCGCCGAACGGCGCGGCAAGACATTCCTGATCGGCGGCCGCTTCACCGATCCGTTGGCGCGCTACATGGCCGCCCACCTCGCCATCATCCAGCCCGACGTTTATCACCTCGCCGGCCAGGAGAGCATCTGGCGCGACCGGCTGATCGACATGGGCAAGCGCGACGTGCTGGTGATCTTCGACATCAGGCGCTACCAGGACAGTCTGGTCCGCTTTGCCGAGACCGCGCATCAGCGCGGCGTGCAGATCGTGCTGTTCACCGACCAGTGGCTATCGCCGATCGCCCGCTTCGCCCGCCACGTCATTGCCGGACGCACCGCCGTGCCTTCGGCGTGGGACTCTTCCGCCGCTCTGTTCGTTGTCGCCGAGACGCTGATCGGCGCCGTCACCAGGCAGCTCGAGGCAGACAGCGCCAGGCGCATCCGCGACCTGGAAAGCCTGCGCTGACACGTTCAATCCCCGCCGCAGGTGCGCAAAATTACGCAGATTTAATGTGCATGGAAGCGGCAGAATTGCCATAAAGCCATGATATTGCGGCGGCTTCGCACATACCGGGTGCGTCGCTGCGCGTTTTTTTGCTTGGTGAAACCGGTAGACGTTTTGCCAACCGGAGTGTCGATGGTCGCCTGGAAACAGATCGTTTTTGCGCTTGTGATCCTGGTCGCGGCTGTCCTCGCCTGGGCGCGATTCTTCCCGGGCGCGCCGGAGGTTCTGGCACGCTGGGGCATCGACTGGGGCTATGCTTCGGCGCCCGCCACAACCGGCGCGGTCGACACGACGAAACCGGCAGGCGGTCGCAACGCTGCCGGCCGGCCGGCAAATGTCGTCGCCTTGCCGGCGGCCACCGCCACCATCAACGATCGCCTGCAGGCGATCGGCACCGGCCGCGCCAATGTCTCGGTGACGGTCAACCCGTACAGCTCCGGCCGGCTGGTTGAATTCCTCGTCCAATCCGGCACCCGCGTCGACAAGGGGCAGATCATCGCTTTTCTCGATTCCGAGACCGAGGTGATCTCGCAGGATCGTGCCAAGCTTGCCTTGCAGGATGCCCAGGACAAGCTCGAGCGGGTGAAATCATTGAGGGCCTCCAACGCCGCGACCCCGGTCGCCGTCGCCGATGCCCAAGTGGTGCTGGCCGGCGCCAAACTGGCGCTGCAGGATGCCGAACTCGCCTTGCAGCGTCGTTCGATCGTCGCCCCTATCGCCGGCACGGTCGGCATCCTGCCGATATCGGCCGGCAATTACGTCACCAGCCAGTCGGCGATCGCCACGCTTGACGACCGCTCCTCCATCCTGGTCGATTTCCTGGTGCCCGAGCGCTTCGCCGCCGCCGTCAAGGTCGGCGCGCAACTGTCGGCGACGCCGATCGCCAATCCGAGCAAGGCCTATACCGGCACTGTGTCGGCCATCGACAACCACATCGACGAAAAGAGCCGCACCCTGCTGGTCAAGGCTGCAATCGCCAATCCGGCGGACTCGCTGCGCGCCGGCATGTCGTTCGGCATCACCATGCGCTTCCCCGGCGACACCTATCCGGCCGTCAGCCCCCTGGCGATCCTGTGGGGTTCCGACGGCGCCTATGTCTGGCAGATCGAGGACGGCAAGGCCAGGCGCGTTCCCGTGCGCATCATCCAGCGTAATACCGAGACGGTGCTGATCGACGCCGAGATCGAGGATGGCGACATGGTCGTCACCGAAGGCACCCAGAGCGTCAGCGAAGGCGGCGCGGTCCGCATCGCCGGCCAGGATCAGCGCGCCGCGGAAGCTGCCGAAGGCTCATGACCGCGCCTGTCAGCACCGCCAGCGAAACCGGCTTCACCGCTCTCTTCATCCGCAGGCCGGTCATGGCCTTCGTGCTGAACACGCTGATCGCAGTGGCCGGCCTTGCCGCTTTCTACGGCGTCGAAATCCGCGAACTGCCCGATGTCGACCGCGCCGTGGTCACCGTATCGACGGCCTTCGAGGGCGCCGCCGCCGAAACCGTCGACCGTGAACTGACCGACACCATCGAGGGCGCGGTCGCCCGCGTCTCCGGCGTCAAGTCGATCTCGTCGACCTCTTCCTTCGGCCAGAGCCGCGTCACCATCGAGTTCAACGATGGCGTCGATTTGAACGTCGCCGCCTCCGACGTGCGCGACGCGGTCGGCCGTGTCGCCAACATGATACCGGAGACCGCCGACCCGCCGCGCATCGTCAAGGCCGATGCGAATTCCGATGCCGTGATGCGACTGGCCGTCACCTCCGACACCCTGTCGGTGCAGGACATGACGGTGATCGTCCAGGACCAGATCGAGGACGAACTGGCTGCCGTGCCTGGCGTCGCCGACGTTCAGGTCTATGGCGACCGCGACAAGATCTTCCGCATCGATGTCGACCAGAACAAGCTCGCCAGCCTCGGCTTCACTGTGGCCGATCTGAGGGCAGCGCTTGCCTCGGTCGCTTTCGATTCACCAGCCGGTTCGATCACCACCACCAACCAGGATCTCATCGTCCGCACCACGGCCGATGTGACGACGCCGGAAGAATTCGAAAACATCATCATCGGCGGCACGACGCGCATCCGCGACGTCGCCACCGTCACGCTCGGTCCCGACATCGGCCAGACCTCGTTGCGCTCCGACGGCAAGACCGGCATTGGCCTTGGCATCATCCGCCAGGCGGAATCGAACACGCTGGATATTTCCACCGGAGTGAAGGCAGCCGTCGCCAAGCTGCAGGAAAACCTGCCCAAGGGCATGTCGATCAAGATCACCAGCGACGACGCAGTCTTCGTCAACGGCGCCGTGCACGAGGTCGAGATCGCGCTCGGCCTGTCGATCTCCATGGTGCTGATCGTCATCTACATCTTCCTGCTCGACTGGCGCGCGACGCTGATCCCTGGTCTGTCAATGCCGGTCGCCATGATTGGCACCATCGCCGCCATCTATCTCGCCGGCTTCTCCATCAACATCCTGACGCTTCTGGCGCTGGTGCTGGCGACCGGCCTTGTCGTCGACGACGCCATCGTCGTTCTGGAAAACATCGTGCGACGGCGCAACGAAGGCATGGGGCCTCGTGCCGCCGCCGTGCTCGGCGCCCAGGAAGTGTTCTTCGCCGTCATCGCCACGACGCTGACGCTCGTTGCCGTTTTCGTGCCGATCTCCTTCCTGCCGGGACAGACCGGCGGCCTGTTTCGCGAATTCGGCTTCGTCCTCGCCATGTCGGTGCTGCTCTCCTGCGTGGTCGCGCTGACGCTGTGCCCGATGCTGGCCTCGCGCATGTTGACCGGCGCATCGCTCCACCATGAAGGCGGTCACGGCATTGGCGCGCGCGTCGGTGGCGCGCTGAACGCGGCCTACAAGCGCGCCCTGCATGCCTGCCTTGGCGCGCCGTGGATCGTGCTGCTGGTTGCGGTGCTGTTTGCGGGCGTCGCCTTCAGCCTGTTCGGCACCATCCGCCAGGAACTGACGCCGAGCGAGGACCGCGCCGTCGTGCTGTTGCGCATCAACGCGCCGCAAGGCGTCAGCCTCGATTACACCACGCAGCAGATGCAGAAGATCGAGCGGCTGATCCAGCCGCTGCGCGATTCCGGCGAGATCGTCTCGACGTTCGAAAACGCCGGCCAGAACGGCGCCTACAATTCCGGCTTCATGGTGATGACGCTGGCGCCGTGGGACGAGCGCACGCGCAGCCAGCAGGAGATCATGGCGCAGATAAGCCAGCTGACCCGGCAGGTGCCATCCGTGCGCATCTTCCCGGTACAGGCCAATAGCCTCGGTATTCGCGGCGCCGGCAACGGCCTGCAATTCGCGCTGGTCGGCAACGACCGCAAGGCGCTCGGCGACGCGGCGGTGAAGATCATCGCCCGGATGCAGGCCGATCCGCGCTTCCAGACGCCGCGGCTTTCCATCGACCCGACGCAGCCGCAGTTGGCGGTGGCCATCGACCGCGAGCGCGCCTCCGATCTCGGCATCGACATATCAGGGCTCGCCAACACCTTGCAGGCGATGCTCGACGGTAACGATGTCGTCGATGTCTACATCGCCGACCGCAGCTATGGCGTGAAGCTGGTCTCGACCACCAACCCGATCAATGATCCGACCGATCTGGAAAACATCTTCCTGAAAACCGCCGACGGCCGCTTCGTGCCGATGTCGACCATCGCCACGCTGACCGAGCGCGCCGTGCCGCCGTCGCTGACCCGCGAACAGCAGCAGCCTTCGGTGGCGATCACCTCGAACCTGAACGGCAACTTCGCACTTGGTGACGCGCTCGGCGTTGCCGAGCAGATCGCCGCCCCGCTGCTGCCGCCGGGCAGCCGCGTCCTGCCGCTGGCCGAAGCCGCGACGCTCGGCGAGACCAACAGCGCCATGATCACCATTTTCGGCTTCGCGCTGGTCATCATCCTCCTGGTGCTCGCCGCCCAGTTCGAAAGCTTCGTCAGCGCCGTCATCATCATGGCGACGGTCCCCCTCGGCCTTGCCTGCGCAATCTTTGCGCTGCTTTTGTCAGGCACCAGCCTCAATGCCTACAGCCAGATTGGCCTCGTGCTTCTGGTCGGCGTCATGGCCAAGAACGGCATCCTCATCGTCGAATTCGCCAACCAGCTGCGCGACCGCGGCCTCGGCGTGCGCGAGGCGATCGAGCAGGCCTCGATCATCCGCCTGCGGCCGGTGATGATGACGATGATCTGCACCATCCTCGGCGGGGTCCCGCTGGTGCTGGCCGCCGGCGCCGGTGCCGAAGCGCGCATCGCGCTCGGCTGGGTCATCGTCGGCGGGCTGGGTCTCGCCACCGTCTCGACGCTGTTCCTGACCCCGGTCGCCTACCTCCTGCTCGGCCGCTTCGTGACGCCGAAGGCGCATGAGGAAGCGAGGCTGAAGCGGGAGCTTGAGGAAGCGGCGTACGCCAATGTCGAGCCGGCGGAGTAGCTCCGCTTACCCTCCCCCTTGTGGGGAGGGTCGGACCGCAGGTCCGGGGTGGGGGTGCAGCGCCAACTAACGTCGGTCCAGCGCTCCCGCGAATAACAGAGGTGGAGCCAAGACCCCCACCCCGACGAACGAGCAAAATTGCTCTTTCGTCGACCCTCCCCACAAGGGGGAGGGTAGAAAGTCACGGCCTAATAAACACCTTCCCGTTCGGCTTGGCCAGCTCCGCCGGGGCCTTCGCCATCGCCTCATCCAGCGGTAGCACCGCCGTCACGTCGGTCGACCAGCGCCCATCCGAAAAGCGCTTCTGTGCTTCCATGATCGCCGGGCCGCGCTTGTCGCGGAACTGGCGCATCCATTCGACCAGCCAGAAGCCTTCAATGTGCTTGTGTTGGAAGATCATCTGGCCGGGCTCACGGATGACAGTGGTGTCCGGATCGAGCCGTCCATAGATGATCCAGCGCGAGCGCTTCGGCATGGCGTCGAAGATCGCCGAGGCCACCGGCCCGGTCACGGCATCGAGGAAGATGCGCGGCTGCTCGGCCTTGACCACATCGCGTAGTGCTGCCTTGAAATCCGGCGCCTTCTCGTTGAGCACATGGGCAGCCCCGATCTCCTTCAACAGCGGAATCTGCTCGTCGCGGCGCACGGTGACGATCGGCCGGAACCCAGCCTCCTTGGCGAGACCCGCGATCAGCTTGCAAAGCTGGCTGGCGCCGGCGGTCATGATGAAGGCTTTTTCGCCCGTCTCCTTGACGATGTCGAACATGGCGAGCGCCGTGAGCGGGTTGACGATCATCGCCGCGCCATCCTCGTCGCGGACCGTGTCGAGCAGCGGAATGCAGCCGGCAGCTTCGGCAACTGCATAGTCCGCCCACGCGCCCCAATTGGTGACGCCGGTGGTGAAGGCGATGCGCTTGCCGATCAGGCTTTTCGCATAGGGCTCGTCGCCGCTGGCAACGACCGTGCCGACACCCTCGAAGCCGGCCGGCTGGCCCTTGGCGCGCGGCTGACCGTACTGGCCCTTGATGAACATGACGTCGGACGGGTTGATCGAGGCGAGGCTGACCTTGATTAGAACCTGGCTCGGTCCGGGCGTCGGCACGCCGATGCTGCCAAGCTTGAGGTACGGCTCCATCGCCTCCAGCGCACTGCCGGAGGGCGTCCTGGTGTAGCCGTCGCCGGTCAGCAGCAGTGCTTTCATGTCTGAGGGGATCGCCATGGCGGGGCTCCTTACAGTTTGAGGATGAGCTTGCCGGATGCGCCACGGCCAAGCACGCGCGTCACCACGGCGGCGGCATCGGCCAGCGGATAAGTGCCTTCGATGGCCGGCCGAACCTTGCCGGCGAGATGCCAGCCGACCAGCGCCTTCAGATTGTCGGCATGGACGAGCTGGTCGAGCGGCGCGAAATCGCGGGCGATAATGGCCTTCATCCGCTCAGACCTTTTCCTGCGTGTATTTCCTGAGCTCCGTACGCGCCACCTGCCGGCGGTGCACCGCGTCCGGCCCGTCGGCAAGGCGCAGGGTTCGCAGATGCGTCCATGAGCGTGCCAGCGGCGTGTCCTGGCTGATGCCTTGCGCCCCGAACATCTGCACGGCCTCGTCGGTGACCTTGAGCGCGACGCGCGGTGCGATGACCTTGATCTGGCTGATCCAGGGCGCGGCTGCGCGCGCATCGCCCTGGTCGATCATCCACGCCGCCTTGAGGCAGAGCAGCCGCGCCATCTCGATCTCCATGCGGCACTCGGCGATGATATCGAAATTGGCGCCGAGCTTGGCCAATGGCTGGCCGAAGGCCTCGCGGCGCATCGAGCGCTGGCACAGCAGCTCCAGCGCCATTTCGGCTTGGCCGATGGCGCGCATGCAATGGTGAATGCGGCCGGGGCCGAGCCGCCCCTGCGCGATCTCGAACCCCCTGCCCTCGCCGAGGATCAGGTTTCCGGCCGGCACCCTGACATTGTCGAAGCGGAGGTGCATGTGGCCGTGCGGCGCGTCGTCATCGCCATAGACCTGCATCGGTCGAAGCTTGATCACGCCCTTGGTGTCGGACGGCACCAGGATCATCGAATGGCGGCGGTGCTGCGGCTCGGCTTCGCCGCCGGTGCGGACCATGACAATGTAGATGGCGCAGCGCGGGTCCCCGGCCCCCGACGCCCACCATTTCTCACCGTTGAGTGCATAGTCGTCGCCTCGCCTTTCGCAGCGCATGGCGATGTTGGTGGCGTCGGAGGAAGCGACGTCCGGCTCGGTCATCAGATAGGCCGAGCGGATCTTGCCCTCGAGCAGCGGCTCAAGCCATGCCTGCTTGTGGTCGTCCGAGCCGTAGCGCTCCAGCACCTCCATATTGCCGGTGTCGGGCGCCGAGCAGTTGAAGGTCTCGGCGCCGAGATGCGCCTTGCCCATCTCCTCGGCGAGGTAGGCGTATTCGACCGTCGAGAGACCATAGCCGCGCTCGGACCCGGTCAGCCAGAAATTCCACAGGCCGCGCTCCTTGGCCGTCTTCTTCAATCCCTCGAGGATCTCGGTCTGCCGCGCGGTGTAGACCCAGCGGTCGCCGCCCTTGCCGACCTCACTCAAAAAATCATGATCGAGCGGCATGATCTCATCGCGCACCATGGCGGCGACACGGGCGTGGATCGGCTTCAGCCGCTCGGTCATGCCGAGATTCATGTCCGCCATCGGTCTCCAACCCTTTCACGCATCTGGGCACTTTACCCGTGGCAAGGATGACCGTACTTCGGGTAGCCTTGTCAACGCGAGCCCCTTTCGCCCCGGACCGTGAGCAGAAAAGCGCGGAGGAATTCCGATGAGCTATCTGGAAGAACTGTTCTCAGTCGCCGGCAAGACAGCGCTGGTGACGGGAGCCGCGACCGGCATCGGCCGCATGGTGGCGACCGCTTTGGTCCAAGCCGGCGCCACCGTGATGATCGCTTCACGCAAGGGCGAGGATTGCATCAAGGTCGCCGCTGAGTTGAACGGGCTCGGCGGCTCCGGCAGTGCCGAAGGCTTTGCCGGTGACGTCTCGAGCGAAGCAGGCATTGCCGCGCTGGTCGGCGAGGTCAAGGCGCGCACCGAGAAGCTGCATATTCTGGTCAACAATGCCGGCATATCCTGGGGTGCCTCCCTGGAGGATTTTCCCTATAGCGGCTGGGCCAAGGTGTTCGCCGTCAACGTCACCGCCGTCTTCCATCTGACGCGCGAATTGCTGCCGCTGCTGGAAGCCGCCGCGAGCGATGCCGATCCGGCCCGCGTCATCAACCTGGGCTCGGTGATGGGCACGCAGCCGCTGGCCGACGACGCCTATTCCTACACCGCGTCCAAGGGCGCCGTTCACCACCTGACGCGCACGCTGGCGATCGAACTCGCGGCGCGGCGCATCACCGTCAACGCCTTCGCCCCCGGCCCCTTCCAGAGCCGGATGACCGCCTTTGCCACCGGCACCGAAGAAAAGGCCAGACATGTCGGCAGCCATGTCCCCATCGGCCGTATCGGCGTGGCGGATGACATCGGCGGCGCAACGCTCTATTTATGCAGCCGTGCCGGTTCCTATGTCACCGGCGCCATCCTGCCGATCGACGGCGGGCAGTCGGTGCAGCATGGGCTGACATTGTTCAAGGAATGAGCCGCGGTCGGCGGCAAGGGGAGGACACCGCAGTGGAACCGATCAGTCTCGATGTGCTTCTGGCCAGCGTCGGCAAGGAAGTCGGCGTCTCGCCATGGCGCGAGGTCACACAGACCATGATCGACCAGTTCGCCGACGCCACCGACGACCACCAGTTCATCCATTGCGACCCCGAGCGGGCCAAAAACGAGACGCCGTTCGGCGGCACCATCGCGCATGGCTTCCTGTCGTTGTCGCTGCTCTCGGCGATGACCTTCGAGACCATGCCGCCGCTGGAAAAGGGCAAGATGGGCGTCAACCACGGTTTCGATTCGCTGCGCTTCCTGGCGCCGGTGAAGACCGGTTCGCGCATCCGCACCCGCTTCGTGCTGGCCGACGTCAAGGTCAGGCCGTCGGGCTGGGTGCAGACGGCGCATGACGTGACCATCGAGATCGAAGGCTCGAAGAAGCCGGCGCTGACGGCGCGCTGGCTGACGCTGACGCTGATCGAGCGTGAGCCGGAGACCGCATGAGTGGCGACGCCAACGCGCTGGACCAGACGCCACTAGCGCTCTATCTCGATGGGCACATCCCGGGTTTTGCCGGGCTTTCGGCAATCGAAAAATTCAAATCCGGCCAGTCGAACCCTACCTATCTGCTGACTGCGGCCAGCGGCCGCTATGTCCTGCGCGCCAAGCCGCCGGGCCAGTTGCTGAAATCGGCGCATCAGGTCGACCGCGAATTCACGGTCATGAAGGCGCTGGCCGGCACCGCCGTGCCGGTGCCGGCGATGCTGCATCTGTCGGCGGAGGCGACGCCGATCGGCCGCATGTTCTACGTCATGGATTTTCTCGACGGCCGCATCTTTTGGGATCCGGCAGTGCCGGAGGCCGCTGGCAACGATGAGCGCGCCGCCCTCTACGATGCCATGAACGCCACCCTGGCGGCCCTGCACGATGTCGATGTCGAGGCGGTCGGGCTCGGCGATTTCGGCAAACCCGGCAATTACTTCGAACGCCAGCTGGCACGCTGGACCAGCCAGTACCGCGCCTCGGAGACCGGCACGGTCGCCGACATGGACCGGCTGATCGCCTGGCTGGAGACGCATATGCCGGCCGATGACGGCCGAAAATCTCTCGTGCATGGCGACTACCGGCTGGACAACATGATCTTCGCGCACAATGAGCCGAAAGTGCTGGCCGTGCTCGACTGGGAACTGTCGACGCTTGGCCACCCCTTTGCCGACATCGCCTACCAGTGCATGCAATGGCGCTTGCCGCACGCCTCGGGCTTTCGCGGTCTTGGCGGCGTCGACCGCGCCGCCCTCGGCCTGCCCTTGGAGGAAGCCTATGTCGCGGCGTATTGCCGTCGGCGCGGGCTGGCCGGCATCGACAATTGGAGCTTCTTCCTCGCCTTCTCCTTCTTCCGCTTGGCGGCCATCTGTCAGGGCGTCTACAAGCGGGCGCTCGACGGCAACGCCTCCAATCCCGAAAAGGCCAGGACCTATGGCGAAGCGGTGAAGCTGCTGTCGCACCTTGCCGCCAAGCTGATCGACCGAACCTGAGTAGACAATGAGATATTGTGGTCGGCGCGATTTGATGACAGATCGGATCAGTTCCGTTCCCCGACCGGGGAGCAAGCCCATACGGAGGTGGTGGCAACCGGCCTGGAAACAGGACGCAAACCGATCACCGTCTGTAGAAAGAGCATGATGCCGAAAGTGTGAAGCGGTTTTCGGACGACATCATGCTCTATCAATTTGATTAGACCCGGATTCAGATTTCAGGTCAATTCGACCTGAAATCATCCTGCTCTAGCGCGCATCGCTGGAAATGAACTTCATGTGCCGGCTGACTTGCAGGGCGATGTAGACGACCAGCGAGCATCCGATCGGAAACACGATCTCAATGAGGCCGGTGGCGACAGCCTGCGGCAATGCCAGCGCAATGTCCTTGGCTGCGGCAGTCTCGATCGTTAGCGCCGTGATCCCGCCGCCGAACACCGCGCCGGCCAAGGCACCCGCCAGCATGAAATGCAGCGAGCGAGGTTCTTCCTTGGATGCCAGCGAAGCCAGCATCCAGCCCAGCAAACCATACTCGATCGCCCGCAACATACCGAGCGTGGTGAGCGACAGGATCACGGGCTTTGCCGATACATCAAGCGCGCTCACCATCACCTTTTGCGTACCTTTGGCGATGCCCATGGCCAGCGGCCCCGAGATCATGGCGATCAGGCCGCCAAGCGAGGCTCGCACCTTGGTGATCGCCGTGCCGAGGCTGACGCCGGCGCAGACGAAGAATGACCAGGTCACGCCTTGCGCCAAGTCTATCAGAACCTGGGTTGGCGCCGGGTGCGAACCTGCCGCAAATCCGGCAGTCAAGATAAGGGCTTCCATGGCGAAGCCGATTGCGATCGCCAGCCATGCGACTATCACGACCCGCCTGAGCGCTAGCCTTGCGCCATGAGAAAGTGGATGTGCGCCCGGCAGCCCGGACGAAAGCTCTATCGCAGCCATAGAGGCCCCCCAAAACCGAAATTTCTTGCAGAGCCGCCAAATAGGCTTTGTTTGTAACAGTCCGATGTTGCCTGCGTGCGCCCAGGTTACACATGCTGTGACATAGATGCTGGCGAAATGGACCAGAACGGGCACAACTATTCGAGAGAAAGCTTGAGGTCGCTTTTTGATATCCCTGACAGCGCCCTTGCCCGTTTCCGTACAGCGTATATATTTAGTCATGCACAACCAACCAAAGGCACCGGATCTTGCCACTGAGCGTCCAGAAACGCCGCGAGAAACAAAAGGCCGAACTGCGTTCCGAACTGCTCGACGCAGCCCACAAGCTCGTCAAGGAAGAGGGCTATGAAGGCCTGACCATCCGCAAGTTGGCCAAGCGGGTCGGCTATGCTCCGATGTCGGTCTATTCCTACTTCGCCGACAAGCAAGACATCCTGTTTGCGCTGGCCGAGGATGCCTTCGAAACACTTGCCCGCCGCATCGAGGAGCACCCTTCCGACGATCCGATCGAGGCCTTGCGTGCGGTGATGACCGAATATGCTGCCTTCGGGCTCGGCAATCCCAACGAATACCGCACCGTGTTCATGACCGAAAAGACCAAGCTGCCGGAAGGCAGAAGCTATGAGGACATGGAAGAGGCCAACCCGGCGATGAAAGCGCTGATATCCAGGGTCGAGGCCTGCGTTGCCGCAGGCAAGCTGCAGGGCGATCCGCGCGCCATCGCCACCATGCTTTGGGCAGTCGGCCACGGCACCATCTCGCTTTTGATCACGTTCCCGTTCTACCCCTTCGGGGATCCGCAGGCTTTCGTGACGCGGATGTGCGATTTCACACTCGCCACGCTCAGCACTCAGAATGTGCCGCCGCTGACCGAGACCCCGGTCGACTGCTGAGCATCCCCGCCCCTCCAATTCAACGTCCGGCCTGACAGCTTCGGCTGTGTCAGTGCGCCGCAATTTTCGGCGTTCAAAAAGATTTTTCGTACGCGTACGTTTTCCGACTTGAAAACCCATCTCGGTGGACGTATGTGTACGTTGTATCGTACATGTACGAAAAAAATTTAACCGATGGAGACAGACATGAACAAGACCCTTCTCGCTCTCGCCACCGTGCTGGCTCTCTCCGGCTCGGCTTTCGCCGCCAACAACACACACTCGACCAAGCAGGCCCCCGCCGCCACCTGCGTCGACACCACGACCAATGCCAAGCTCGATTGCGCCGTGACCGGCTCGGTCGAAAAGTCCGACGTCAAGGCCAAGAGCCCGCGTCTCGGCATCGAGATCAACCCATGGATCGTGCCGAGCACGTTCTAAGTTGATCGGGCTCGACCACAGCACAACGACTAATTTAAGGGCGGCAGGATAATCCCGGCCGCCCGTTTTTTCCTCAGCGCCCCCATTTTCTCAGCGCAAGCTGGGCTTCTCCGAGTTCAAACCTGGCGTAGCCGAACGGTTATTTGTTGCGCGGTTTGCGACCCGGCGCCGTCTTGGCCCTGCCGGGTCTTGCAGGCGCGCCTGGGATGGCGGTCGAGGTGATCGACACCGGATCGCTGGCCGGAAACGTGTCCTCGAGGCCTTCCTCGAGTTCCTCTTCGGCAGTCACCTCGTGATGCTGCTCATGTTCGAGTGAGCGCACGGCGGACGTCTTGCCAGCTGACTTCGGCGGCACTTTCGACGGCATCGTATGTTCTCCCTGATGAGGGAAGCAGAACGGCTTGACCCGTCAAACGTTCCTACGCCGCCGCGTCGCTGGCTGCTTCCGACAGGAAAGTAAAGACATAGTCCGAGAAGGAACGCCAGCACTCGACCCGGAAGGCATCGGCTGCCGTGCGCAGCAGCAGGATTTCGCACTTGCCGAGAATGGTGCGCGACGCCGCGCGCACCGGAAAAGCCTCGAGCGACAAATCCTGCGGGCAGCCTGCATTGATCGCGGCGGCCGCCGCTGGGCCGGTGACGGCGAAGGCGACGTTGCGGTGCGAGATGCCGACCGCCGAATGCAATGCGGCAACCCCAGCACAATCGGCCAGCGGATCCTTGCCGGCCTCGTCGATGACCAGCCACTCGTCAGGGCCGAGCCACAGCGCCGTGCGGCCAGCCTTGGCCGCCGAAGTTTTCGGCTGCTTCGGCAAGGTCAGGCCGAGCGCCTTCGACAGCGCCGCGACGGAAGCCTCCGGCGCGCGCAGCGACATGCGCTCCGCCGGCGGCAGAACTTCGACCTTGACATCCGTTGCGGAAAGGACGCGTCCAGCCAGGGCCGGGCGGCGCTCGACGGACGGCGCTGCAGCTGAGGCCGTCTTCTTTGCAGCAGCCTTAGCCATTGAGGCGCCCTCCCGTGTCGTCGAAGAACACCATGCCGGTAACCTCCACTTCGATCACCCCGTTGGGCATCGGCACGTAGAGCGTCTCGCCCATCCGGTCGCGGCCGCCGGCAACCAGCGCCAGCGCGATCGAGCGACCGCAATTTTCCGACCAGTAGCTGGATGTGACGTGACCGATCATCTTCATCGGGATCGCCTGCTTCGGGTCGGCGACGATCTGCGCGCCTTCCTCAAGCACCACTTTCGGGTCCTTGGTCTTCAAGCCGACCAGCTGCTTGCGGCCCTTGGCGACCAGATCGGGCCGCGTCAGGCCGCGGATGCCGACGAAGTCGGTCTTCTTCTTGCCGACCGCCCAGTCGAGCCCGGCATCGTTCGGCGTCACCGTGCCGTCCGTGTCCTGGCCGACGATGATGTAGCCCTTTTCGGCGCGCAGCACGTGCATCGCCTCGGTGCCGTAGGCGACGGCGCCATGCTTTTGGCCTTCGGCCCACAGCGCTTCCCAGACGGCCTGGCCGTAGTCTGCCGGCACATTGACCTCGAAGCCGCGCTCGCCGGTGAACGACATGCGAAACAGCCTGGTCGGCACGCCGCAGATCTTGCCTTCGCGCACCGACATATGCGGCAGCGCCTCGTCCGACATGTCGATGCCTTCGACCAGCGGTGCAATGGTGTCTCGCGACTTCGGCCCCTGCACGGCGATGACCGCCCATTGTTCGGTGATTGACGTCAGCCAGACATTCAGATGCGGGAACTCGGTCTGGAGATAGTCCTCCATGTGGTTCATGACACGCGGCGCGCCGCCGGTTGTCGTCGTCACATGGAAACGATCCGGCGCCAGTCGGCCGACGACGCCGTCATCATAGATGAAGCCGTCCTCGCGCAGCATGATGCCATAGCGGCAGCGGCCGGGCTCAAGCTTCTCCCATGGATTGGTATAGAGCAGTTCCATGAACCTGGCCGCATCCGGCCCGACCACTTCGATCTTGCCCAGCGTCGAGGCGTCGAACAGACCGGCATTGCTGCGGACCGCGACGCATTCGCGGTCGACCGCCTTGTGCATGTCTTCGCCCGCCTGGGGGAAATACCAGGCGCGCTTCCACTGCCCGACATCTTCGAACACGGCGCCTTGCGCTTCGGCCCAGGGATGGATCGCGGTCTTCCGTGTCGGGTCGAACAGCGGACCGCGCGAATGGCTGACGATCGCGCCGAAAGTAACAGGCGTATAGGGTGCGCGGAACGTGGTCAGCCCGACCTCGGGGATCGGCTTGCCAAGCGTCTCGGCGGCAATCGCCAGGCCGTGCATGTTGGAGGTCTTGCCCTGGTCGGTCGCCATGCCGTTGGTGGTGAAGCGCTTGACGTGCTCGATCGAGCGCATGCCTTCATGCACCGCCTGGCGGATGTCCTTGGCGGTGACGTCGTTCTGGAAATCGACGAAGGCCTTGACCGTCTTGTCCGGCCCGGCGCCGGGCGCCGCGCCCAGCATGCCGCGCGACCAGCTTTCCGACGCGTCGACCTTCGGCTTTACGCCCTTGGCCACTTTGCCGCCCGCATCCTTCGCCGCCTTTGCGCCGGCCGCATAGGCCTCATCGATCGACGCCGAGAGCCCATCCGTACCGTTGCAGGCGCCGACCGAAACGCAGTCCTGCGCATAGATGCCCGGCACGAAGCGCTTGGTCTCGTCATTAAAGGCGACCTTGCCGCGCGACTGTGAGAACAGATGCACCGACGGCGTCCAGCCGGCCGACATCAGGATGGCGTCGACCGGAATGGTGCGCTCGCCGCCGCCATTTTTCGGCTGCACCGTCATCGAGGTCACGCGCAACTTGCCGCCGGCGCGGATCACCGCGCGGCCGAAATTGACCTCGATCCCGAGCGCCCTCGCCTCGTCGATCACAGGTCCGGTCGGATGGTCGCGCAGGTCGACGATCGCCGCCACGTTGACGCCGGCCTTCTTCAGGTCGATCGCGGCGGAGTAGGCCGAGTCATTTGCGGTGTAGACGCCGACATTTTTGCCGACCGCGACACCGTACTGGTTGAGATAAGTCCGCGCCGCCGAGGCCAGCATGATGCCGGGCCGGTCATTGTCGGCAAACACCATATGGCGTTCGATGGCGCCGGTCGCCAGCACCACGCGCTTGGCGCGTACCTGCCATAGGCGCTCGCGCGGCAAATCGTGGCCGGGGTTTTGCAGATGGTCGCTGACCCGCTCGACCAGGCCGACGAAGTTCTGCGCGTAGTAGCCGAACGCCGTCGTCCGCGACAAAACGCGGACATTGTCCAGGGCGGTGAGCTTGGCCACCGCGCCTTGCGCCCAGGCATAACCGTCCTGGCCGTCGATCTTCGCCCCGCTCTCGAAGCGCAGGCTGCCGCCGAAGCTGGCCTGTTCATCGGCGAGGATGACACGCGCGCCGGTTTCGGCAGCGGCGAGCGCTGCCGCAATGCCGGCCGCACCGCCGCCTAGCACCAGTACGTCGCAATGCGCATAGCGCGACGAATAATGGTCGGGATCTGGCTTGTCAGGCGAAACGCCGAGGCCGGCCGCGGCGCGGATCTTCGGCTCGTAGAGGCTCTTCCAGGCCGCCTTCGGCCACATGAAGGTCTTGTAGTAGAAACCGGCCGAAAACAGCGGCGATGCAATCTCGTTGACCGCGCCGACGTCGAAGGCGAGCGACGGCCAGCGGTTTTGCGAGTTGGCGACGAGCCCGTCATAGAGCTCCTGCACCGTGGCCCGGATGTTGGGCGCCTTGCGTGCCGCGTCGCGCTTGACCTCGACCAGCGCGTTGGGCTCTTCCGCTCCGGCCGACAGGAAGCCGCGCGGGCGGTGATACTTGAACGAACGTCCCACCAAATGCACGCCATTGGCAAGTAGCGCCGAGGCCAGCGTGTCGCCTTCGATGCCGGTGTAAGACTGGCCGTCGAAAGAGAACCGCGCGGTCTTCGCCTGGCTGAGACGGCCGGCGCTCGGAATGCGGAACGCGCCGCTCATTTGGAAGCCATTTCGTTGGAGTTTTTGGGCAGCTTGGACGGTTTCGGCTCGCCGGCTTTGTAAGTCATGACGAACTTGTCGGTGACGGTGTCGCGCACCGCATTGAAGAAGCGTGCGCAGCCATGGATGTGTCGCCAGCGCTCATAAATGATGCCCTTGGGGTTCGAGCGGATGAAGAAGAACTTTTCGAAGTCGTCGTCGCT
Organism: Mesorhizobium sp. M0802; assembly: GCF_040320115.1. Lineage (NCBI taxonomy): Bacteria > Pseudomonadati > Pseudomonadota > Alphaproteobacteria > Hyphomicrobiales > Phyllobacteriaceae > Mesorhizobium > Mesorhizobium sp. M0802. Next base: position 15,291 of record NZ_JAMYOY010000010.1, on the reverse strand, counting down.
CTCGCCCGCCATGTTGGCCGAACGCGCAATATGCGCCTCGCCGGCGTTACGGAACTCGAGCTCCGGGCGCTCTTCCTCGCAATAGGGGCAGCGGATGAGAAGCATTATCGTTCGTTCCTACAATTCGCCGTGGCCGACATGCGCGCCGGCCGGTTGGTTGCAAAGCCTCTGGCCCATCGCAGCAAAAGGCGCGACGAGCCGAATGCGCTCCTCTACACTTGCGGCGGGGCGAAACAGCTCGCGATACGCCATGTTGCCGATCGTGAGCTGAAACGGATCGGTCGTCACGATGACGCTGCGCGCATCGAATGTGTCGTCCTCGCCGAGATCGGAGGGCCTGTTCTCCATGAAGATGACCACCTTCTGGCCACCGCTCCACACGCATGCCAGAATGCCGGCGTCGATCGAAAACGGCCAATTGGCTTCGTTGCCGGCGCGGCTGATCGGCTGCGTCCGCACCTCGTCCGGTGACGGAAAATGGAACAGGTCCTGCTCCCCCGCCAGCACCAGCGGCACCGCTACAGCCAACTCCACCATCATCAGTGCGCCACCGCCGCCGCCGCTGCCTCGTCGATGAGGCGACCGGTGCGGAAGCGCTCGATGGTGAAGGGCGCGTTGATAGGATGCGGATCGTCCTTGGCAATCGTGTGGGCAAAGACATCGCCTGAGCCGGGCGTTGCCTTGAAGCCGCCCGTGCCCCAGCCGCAATTGACGTAAAGGCCGGGCACCGGCGTCTTGGCCAGGATCGGCGAACGGTCGGGCGTCACGTCGACGATGCCGCCCCACGAGCGCAGCATCTTCATGCGGGTGAAGATCGGGAACATCTCGCAGATGGCGTCGAGCGTGTGCTGCAGGATATGCAGGCCGCCGGTCTGCGAATAGGAGACATACTGGTCGGTGCCGGCGCCGATCACCAGTTCGCCCTTGTCGGACTGCGAGATATAAGCGTGCACCGTGTTCGACATAACCACGCACGGCACCACCGGCTTGACCGGCTCCGACACCAACGCCTGCAGGGGATAGCTTTCCAGCGGCATGCGCACGCCGGCCATGTTCATGATCACCGAGGAGTGGCCAGCAGCCACCACGCCGACCTTCTTGGCGCCGATGAAGCCGCGCGTCGTGTCGACGCCCATGACCGCGCCATTGGCCGCCCGCTTGACGCCGGTGACCTCGCAATTCTGGATGATGTGCACGCCGCGCGCCGAAGCGCCGCGCGCATAGCCCCAGGCCACCGCATCGTGACGCGCCGTGCCGCCTCGCCGCTGCAAGGCGGCGCCGACAACGGGATAGCGCGCCTGCCTGGAAATGTTGAGCGGCGGGCAGAATTCCTTCGCCTGCTCAGGCGTCAGCCATTCATTGTCGATGCCGTTGAGACGGTTGGCATGGACATGGCGCTTCAGCACCTGGATGTCGTGCACATTGTGCGCCAGCATCATGACGCCCCGCGCCGAATACATGACGTTGTAGTTGAGTTCCTGGGAGAGCCCATCCCACAGCTTCAGCGCATGGTCGTAAATGCCGGCGCTCTCGTCATAGAGATAGTTGGAGCGGATGATGGTGGTGTTGCGCCCGGTGTTGCCGCCGCCTAGCCAGCCCTTTTCCAGCACCGCGACATTGGTGATGCCGTGCACGGTGGCGAGATAGTAGGCGGTGGCCAGGCCATGACCGCCGGCGCCGACGATGATGACGTCATATTCCTTCTTCGGTTCCGGCGAGGACCATTGTTCCTCCCAGCCCTTGTGGCCGCGCATGGCCTCGCGGGCGATGGCGAATACCGAATATTTTTTCAACGTTCCAGCCTCGCAAATGGCGGTGGGGTATTTTACGCAGCCCCGGCGCGCGAGGTGTATCACTAGCGAAACGGCGCTTCCACCCTTGCGCTGTTTGCGACGGCGCTTGCCGTTTTGCGCCGCGGTGGAAAAGACCTGCCCGGGCTGGCAGGCATGGCTGCGTTCGGACACACTGGCGATCGCGAGACTCTGGAGGACGGATATGGGCAACGCCTGGTGGAATCTGACGTTGCGTTTCCTGCTGGAACTTGCCGCCTTGCTTGGCCTCGGCTTTGCCGGCTGGAGCCTCTCCGGCGGATGGTGGCGCTGGGTCCTCGCCTTGGCCTTGCCGTTCATTGCAGCTGCGCTGTGGGGAACCTTCGCGGTGCGCGGCGACCCGAGCCGGTCCGGACGCGCGCCGGTTCCTGTACCAGGCGCAGTCAGGCTGGTGCTTGAACTGGCCATCCTGTTTGGCGGTGCAGCCGGATTCTATGCCGCCGGTCACACAACCACGGGCGTTGTCATCACGCTGCTCATCGCCATCAGCTACGCATTTTCGCTCGATCGCCTCGGCTGGCTGCTGAAGCAATAGTCCGGCGCGCGGCGCTTGTGCCGCTGCGAAGCCATTCAGCAAGTCGAGCACGTATCGGGTGGCTAGCACCGTCCCGAACTGCGATCAACATCCCGGTTGCCGGCACAGCCGGCGCGATGAAAGGATGTAAAAAATGTTCGCACTCACCAATAAAATAGCGATCGTCACCGGCGCCAGTTCCGGCATCGGCCGCGCCACCGCAAAACTCTTCGCCGAAGAAGGCGCCAGGGTCGTCATCGCCGCCCGCCGCCAGGCCGAACTCGATGCGCTGGTCGTCGAAATCGAGGACGCCGACGGCACGGCAGTCGCGCTTGCCGGCGATGTCCGCGACGAAGCCTATGCAAAAGCCCTCGTCGATCTCGCCGTCGAAAAATTCGGCGGGCTCGATATCGGCTTCAACAATGTCGGCTCCGTCGGAACGATGGGTCCGATTTCGGAACTGTCGCTGGACGGATGGCGCGAGACGCTCGACGCCAATCTGACCAGCGCCTTTCTCGGCGCGAAATACCAGGTGCCGGCGATGGTCGAACGCGGCGGCGGATCGCTGATCTTCACCTCGACCTTCGTCGGTCACACAGTCGGCATGCCGGGCATGACCAGCTATGCCGCGAGCAAGGCCGGACTGATCGGCCTGACGCAGGTACTGGCCGCCGAATACGGCCCCAGGGGCGTGCGGGTCAACGCGCTGATGCCGGGTGGCACCGACACCCCGTCGGCAACATTCAAGACGCCGGAATCACGCGCTTTCGTGGAAAACCTGCATGCCTTGAAACGTGTCGCTGTGCCTGAAGAGATCGCCCGCGCTGCGCTCTTCCTGGCATCGGATGCGTCGAGCTTCACCACAGGATCGGCGCTGTTTGCCGATGGCGGCGTCTCGATCACCCGGACGTGAAGCATTTCGCGGGCCATCGCCCGCGCCGATCAGCCATAGACCCCGAAACCGGACTTGCTTTTTCCACGCGATTTGGCGATTCGGTTTCGGGTGAGGAGGACGGACATGCTGCTGATCAGGACCTATGTCGCCCAGAGCGCAATCGAAGGCGTCGGCGTGTTCGCCGCCGAGCCGATCAGGAAGGGCGCCTCGATATGGCGGCTCGATCCGGATTTCGACCGGCTGATCCCGATGGACAAATACGAGGCGGCGCCGCCGCACCTCAAGGAATTGCTCGACCGCTATGCCTATCCGAGCCCCGACCGTCCCGGCTTCATGGTCTATGAAGTCGATAATGGCCGCTTCATGAACCACGCCGAGCGGCCGAACACGGATTTTTCGCAATATGGCGGCGCCACCGCCACTCGAGATATATCAGCCGGCGAGGAAATTACCTGCGATTACGGCGAATTCTTCGAGGATTTCGCACGGCTCCATCTGGCCAGCGCCTAGTTGGCGCCCTATCTCGGGGCTGCCGTGGCAAATTGGCGGTTGTCCTTCATTTCCAGTGTGGACAGCGCGGCCTGATTCTGCTATCAGCCGCCACAATTCGTGGTGTAAAGCGCCGCGGAGGCATGTGGCTATGGTCACTTGCCTGTTGATATCAAACCCGAAAGACAGGATTGCCCGTGCAGGTACTCGTCCGCGACAATAACGTTGATCAGGCGCTTCGCGCTCTCAAGAAGAAGATGCAGCGCGAAGGCATTTTCCGCGAAATGAAGATGCGCGGCCATTACGAGAAGCCTTCCGAGAAGCGCGCCCGTGAAAAGGCCGAAGCCGTTCGCCGCGCCCGCAAGCTGGCCCGCAAGCGCGCCCAGCGCGAAGGCCTGCTGCCGATGACGCCGCGCCCGGTTGCTGCCGGCGCCGCCGGTGGTCCTGGTGGTGCTCCGCGTCCGCCGCGGTTCTGACGCCAATTTTTCGTCCTTTTCGAAGGATACTCTGAGGTGGCGCGATGCGGAATCGCCGCCACCTTTTTGTTTGGAGCGCCGCCATTCTGTTGGAGGGCGTTCCCTTGAATGCGCAAACCGCGTTCTAGATTTTGTTACGACAATCTGTGACCCGGCCCGGAGGGGGACCTGGACGGCGCGGCTGAAGTGAGGACAGGGCAGACATGAACGCAATCGGCGTAGAGCGCAGAACCACAATGCGCGGTTTGGCCCTGGCGGCAGCCCTGATGTCCGGCCTGGTGCTGGCCGGTTGCCAGAGCGTTCCGACCGGCGAATTCAACAACATCGACAAGGCGCAAGGCTCGAGCGAGAACATCTCCTCGCTGTCGGCGGTGATCCAGCGCAATCCGCAGGATCCGGAAGGCTACAATGTGCGCGGCTCGGCCTATGGCCGTGGCGGCCAGTATCAGGCGGCGCTGAAGGATTTCGACACCGCCATCCAGCTCAACCCGAATTTCTACCAAGCCTATTCGAACCGGGCGCTGATCCAGCGCTTCCTCGGCAACCAAGCGGCCGCCCTTGCCGACTACAACCGCTCGATCCAGATCAATGCAAATTATGACGCCGCCTATATCGGCCGCGGCAACCTTTATCGCAAGGCAGGCCAGACCCAGCAGGCCTTCAACGATTTCCAGAAGGCGATCCAGCTCGACACCACGGATGCCCGCGCCTACCACAATCGCGGCCTGATCTATCAAAGCCAGGGCCAGCACAAGTTTGCCATCGAGGATTTCTCGACCGCCATCTCGCTGGCGCCGGACGCCGCCGAACCCTACAACGGCCGCGGCCTCTCCTATCTCGCCATGAATGACGAGGACAACGCCTTCTCCGACTTCAACATGGCCATCAAGCTCGACGGCAAGAACGCCGAAGCCTGGTCCAACCAGGCGCTGATCTACGAGCGCCGCGGCGACAAGGTCAAGGCCTCGAAGGCCTACCGCGAAGCCGTCCATCTCGACCCGACCTACCAGCCGGCCAAGGACGGCCTGTCGCGCACATCGGGCGCCACCGCCGGCTGAGATGCAGCCGGCGCGCCGCCATCCGCGGCCTTTTATAACAACGTTCCATTCCTGATGCAGTGCCCCGCTTGAGCGGTTTCTCCCCGGGAAAGCGCAGAGCGCTTCCGCTAGGGATGCGTATCCAGAAAACCCCACTATCACCCAATCTTAACCACCGGGGGCAAAGCGTTAACCCCTGCCTTGATCGCGCCAAGTTTTCAGCGGAACGCTCCGGGCCATTCAACCGTTGTTGAAGGCATTTTTCGAAAGGACTGACCCATGATCAAGAAAATCATCTGTGCCGCGGCACTTGCCACGACGCTGCTTGCCGTTCCCGCCAGCGCCGGCAAGCTTCAGCTCGGCACGCTCGATTGCACCATCGACGGCGGCGTCGGTTACGTCATCACGTCGAACAAGGGCGTCGACTGCACGTTCCGTCCTTATCACCATGGGCCGTCCGAGAAATACACGGGGATGATCTCCAAGCTCGGCGTCGATCTCGGCCAGACGCATCAGGGCCAGCTGGTGTGGGCGGTTCTGGCCGCCACCCGCGGCCATGACGAGGGCGACCTTGCCGGCCATTATTACGGCGTCAACGCCGAGGCGAGCGTGGTGACCGGCGGCGGCGCCAATCTGCTGGTCGGCGGGCTGGACGGCGCCTTTGTGCTGGAGCCGCTCAGCGTCCAGGCGCAGACCGGCGTCAATGTAGCGGTCGCCGTGACCTCCCTGGAGCTGATCCACTCGTTCAAATAAGCATCGGCAAATAAGGATCGACTGATCCCTCTACGCGCGGCGCGGAACAGGTTACTGTTTCGCGCCGCATGCTTTTTGGGGGATCCGCCGTGCTGAAACCAGCCATCGCCGCCGCTATCACCATCATCTGTACCGCCCAAGCCCAAGCGCAAGGCCAGGGTATCGAACTCGGTGTGCTCGATTGCGCCATCGGCGGCGGCACCGGCTTCATCTTCGGCTCCAGCAAGGATCTGAGCTGCACCTTCACGCCGGCCGACAAGAGCTTTTCGCCGGAAGCCTATTTCGGCGCCGTCAACAAATACGGGCTCGACATCGGCACCACCAAGCAGACCGTCATGCAATGGCTGGTGCTGACGCCGCTGAGGAACATCTATGCGCCCGGCGCGTTGGCCGGCGACTATATCGGCGCCAGCGCCGAAGTGACCGCGGCGGTCGGCGCCGGCGCCAATCTCCTGGTCGGCGGCTCCTCGCAGGCCTTCACTCTGCAGCCGCTCAGCCTGCAGACGCAGACCGGTATCAACATTGCCATCGGCGTCAGCCAGTTTCAGCTGCGCAGCATTGAGAACTGACCGGCGCATCAAGCGGAGAGGTTTCCGGCCAATCTCGACCGTCTGCACTTCGATAAAAAGCCACTTGAGCTCAACTGCGCTTGAGGTTTTACAACTCGCCTGACTGAAACAGCGCGCATGGCCCCGCCGGAAAGCCCCCACTGGCTTCTGGCGCCATGCGCCGGCATCGAGATATGCAAAGGCAGGGTAAAAGAATGACTGAAATCACCAGCAACAAGGTCGACTGGCGGGCATTGTGGGCAAGCGGCGACCTCGCGCGCTTCTGCTTTATCAGCCTCGGCATCCTGCTGCACGCCACCAACGAGACGATGGTGGCGACGGTCATGCCGGCCATGGTCGGGGACCTCGCCGGTGTGCAGTTCGTCGGCTGGTCGCTGGCCGTCTACGAGCTCGGCGCCATTGTCGCCGGCGCAGCGGCCGGGCGGCTGGTCAGCTATGTCGCTCTACGCTCCAACGTCACGGTCGCCGCCCTGCTCTATGCCGTGGGCGCACTGATCTGCGCCACCGCGCCGTCCATGCCGGTGTTTCTTGGCGGCCGTCTGGTCGAGGGTCTCGGCGGCGGTGCGCTGGTGTCGCTGGCCTTCGTCTCGGTCGAGCGGCTGTTTAACCGCAGCATCTGGCCACAGCTGTTCGGCATCATGTCGGCGATCTGGGGCGTCGCCGCCTTCAGCGGCCCGATGCTCGGCGCGATCATGGTCGAGCTCCTGTCCTGGCGCTGGGCCTTCGGCGTCTTCGTGCTGGGTGGCATCGCCATGGCATCGGCAAGCTTCATCGTCCTGAACACGCCGGAAGCGACGAAGCCGCAAGCCGCCGCCGGCACCTCGCCGCCCTTCCCCTTTGCAGCACTTGGCTGCCTCGCCATCGCCGTCGTGCTGATCGCCACCGCAGGCGTCGACGTCGCCTTGCTTCGATCGTCGCTGCTGCTGGTCCTCGGCCTCGCCGGCCTGGCGCTGTTCGTTTTCGTCGACGCCATGAAGCCGCAATCGCGACTGTTCCCGTCGGGCCTGTTCTCATGGCGCTCGCCGGTCGGCAGCGGCATGAGCATGGTTGCCGCCTTCTCGGTGGCGACAGTCTCTTTTTCCATCTACGGGCCGCTTCTGCTTACCACGCTGCACGGCATCCCGATCCTGACCACAGGCTACATCATCGCCGCCGAATCGATCGCCTGGTCAATCCTGTCGATCGCCGTCGCCAATGCGCCGCTGCAGCGCGAACGGCAGATCCTCGTCATCGGCGCGCTGATGATTGCAGCCGGCCTCGCCGGTTTCGCCTATGCCATCCCCGCCGGCTCGATCCCGGTGATCCTGCTCTGCGCTTTGTTGCAAGGCGGTGGCTTCGGCGTGTCATGGCCCTTCCTGACCCGCATCATCGTCGCCTCGGCCCGCGACGGCGAGCAGACGATCGCCTCGGCCGCCGTGCCGACCATGCAGCGCATCGGCTACGCCGTGGGCGCCGCCATGGCCGGCATCATCGCCAATGCCAGCGGCTTTTCGGACGGGCTGAACCGCGAGGCAGCAGCCCACGTCGCCGGCTGGCTGTACCTGGCCTTCGTGCCACTTGGCATTGTCGGTTGCCTGGCGGCGTTGAAGATGGCTTTGGCGGCACGCCGGCCGCAATTGGCGACAGGCTGAGGGCACGGCGGATGGAGAATTTGGCGACAGCATTCCGCCGGCGCTGTCGGCGTCAAATGCCCTCGACCACAAGGCTGCTTGCAAGACCATGGCCCGTGCCTGATTGCGGACCGGCGGCCGCTCAGGCTTGCAAACGCTCGGCGATGAGCGCGGCGAGCCGCGCCGCCACCTCGTCCTTGCCCATCTCAGGCCATTCCTCGACGCCGTCCTCCGAGACGATGCGCACCTTGTTGCGGTCGCCGCCCATGACGCCGGTGGGGCCGACGCCGCTTTCATGCGAGACATCGTTGGCGACAATGAAATCGGCGCCCTTCTTCTTCAGCTTGGCCTCGGCATTGGCAATCAGGTCCTGCGTCTCGGCGGCGAAGCCGACAACCAGCCCCGGCCGTTGCCCGTGATGACCGACGCCGGCGAGAATGTCGGGGTTTTCGACCATTTGCAGCGCCGGTGGGCCCTGGCCCGCCACCTTCTTGATCTTCTCGCCGGCCGTGCCAGCGGTGCGCCAGTCGGCGACGGCAGCTACGAAGACCGCGGCGTCCGCCGGCAACAACTGTTCGACGGCCGCTTTCATCTCGGCCGCGGTCTCGACATGTGTCGTCACAACGCCGGCCGGATCGGCAATGCCAACCGGACCGGAGACCAGGCGTACATCCGCGCCCAGTCTTGCCAGCGCTGCCGCAATCGCATGGCCCTGCTTGCCCGAAGAGCGGTTGGCGATGTAGCGCACCGGGTCGATCGGCTCATGCGTCGGCCCCGAGGTGACGATGATCCTGCGGCCGGCCAGCGGCTTCGGCCTGCTGTCGAGCAGTGCCTCGATCACTGCCACGATCTCCAGCGGCTCGGCCATGCGGCCCTCGCCCGCCTCGTTGCTTTCCGCCATCTCGCCCTTGGCCGGGCCGACGAAGGCGATGCCATCCTTGGCGAGCGTCGCCCGGTTGCGGCTCGTCGCGGCATGCGACCACATTTTCGGGTTCATCGCCGGCGCCATCAGCACCTTCTTGTCGGTGGCGAGCAGCACCGTCGAGGCCAGATCGTTGGCATGGCCGTTGGCGAGCTTGGCCATCAGATCGGCAGTGGCCGGCGCCACTACCAGAAGGTCGGCCTCGCGCGACAGGCGGATATGGCCGACATCGTGCTCGTCATTGCGGTCGAACAATTCGCTGAAGACATGGTCGGCCGAAAGCGCGCCGACCGAAAGCGTGGTGACGAACTCCTGCGCCGCCGATGTCATCACGACGCGCACCGCCGCACCGCGCTCGCGCAGCCGGCGGATCAGGTCCAGCGCCTTGTAGGCGGCGATGCCGCCGCCGATGATCAGCAGGATGCGCTTGCCGTCGAGGGTTTTGTGCGTTTTTGTGGATTGACCTCGCTCGGGCAGATCGATGTCAAAACCTCCATGAGGCTCAACCAAGCGGCGGATTGTTGCATAGAGGGTTTCGCTCTCGGGCATGCCGGCTTCCGCCGACAGCACGCTTTTGGCAAGCGCATCACGCGCCTCTTCCTCCATCGACACCCCGCGCGCCGCAGCGCGCTCACGCAATTTCTGCTTCACGTCGTCAGCTAGATTGCGGACAGTAATGGTGCCCATGACTTGCTCCGCGACATCAATGGCGCGACTGCAACGCTAGCACCACCGTTGCTAGCGTTGCAAGCGATCAGAGCAGCTTCCACGCGATGTAAACCAGCGTCAGCGCGATCACCCACAGCGCCAGCCGGCCCGAGCGGGTGTAACGGGCTTCGGCCTTGCCGATGGCGCGCGATGTCGCCTCGTCGAAGCGCAGGCCGTGCTCCGCCATAAAATCGATCTCGCGTGACAGCCGCTCGGTGCGAGCGGCAAGATCGGGCGCCTGGCGGGCCAGCGCCAGCAGCGCCTTGGCGCCGTCGCGCGCGTCCATCAGCAGGCCGCTCGGCCCGAGATTGCCGGCGATCCACTGGCCGACCACCGGCTCGGCCGTCTTCCACATGTTGAAGGCCGGGTCGAGCGTGCGCGCGACGCCTTCGACCACCACCATGGTCTTCTGCAACAGGATCAGTTCCGACCGCGTGGCCATATCGAACAGTTCGGTGACCTCGAAGAGCAGCGTCAGAAGCTTCGCCATCGAGATGGTTTCAGCCGGCTGGCCATGGATCGGCTCGCCGATCGCGCGAATGGCCTGCGCGAAAGCCGCGACATTGTGCTGACGCGGCACGTAGCCGGCCTCGAAATGCACCTCGGCGACGCGCAGATAGTCGCGCGTGATGAAGCCGTAGAGGATTTCGGCGAGGAACCGGCGCTCCTTCTTGCCGAGCCGTCCGGCAATGCCGAGATCGACGGCGACGATATTGCCATTGGCCTCGACGAACAGATTGCCTGGATGCATGTCGGCATGGAAGAAGCCGTCGCGGAGCGTGTGACGCAGGAACGACTGGATCAGGTTGGTGGCGATCGCCTTCAGATCGTGCCCCGCCGCCGCGAGGCCGGCGATGTCGTTCATCTTGACGCCGTCGACCCATTCCATGGTCAGCACATCGCGCCCGGTGCGCTCCCAGTCGACCGACGGCACGCGGAAGCCCGGATCGTCCTTGGTGTTTTCGCCCAGTTCCGAAAGTGCGGCCGCCTCGAGGCGAAGATCCATCTCGATCTTGGTGGTCTGCGCCAGCGTCTCGGTCACCTCGACCGGCCGCAGCCGGCGCGACGACGGGATGTATTTCTCCTGCAGCCGGGCGGCGAGGAAATAGCTTTCGAGATCCTGAAAGAAGCGGCGGCGCACGCCAGGCCGGATCACCTTCACCGCCACCTTGGTATCGACACCGTCATGCATGGCCTGCGCGGGATGGACCTGGGCGATGGAGGCCGCCGCGACCGGCCCGCCGAACTGCGTATAGAGTTCGCCGATCTTGCGCCCGAGCGAGCCCTCGATCGCCGCCACCGCTTCCGCCTGCGAAAAAGTGTGCATCTTGTCCTGCAGCATGGCGAGGTCGAGCGCCATGTCGTTGCCGACGACATCGGGCCGCGTCGCCAGGAACTGGCCGAGCTTGACGTAGGAGGGTCCAAGCCGGACCACCGCCTTGGCCAGCCGGTCGCTGCGCTCATAAGCGAGTGCGCGGCGGCGGGTGAAGAGCCGGGCCATGCGCCAGCCGAATTTCGGCAGGCCGCCGAGTTCGTCGCCCGGCAATGCTGCGATCACGCCTTCGCGAACCAGCACCCAGCCGGCCCGTGCGAGCCGAAAGGCGGCGCCGACGCTGCTCATCGCCTACCCTGCTGCTGCAAACTGTGGTGCCTCAAAGCTTCCAGCCCGAATGCAGGGCGGCAATGCCGCCGGAATAGTTGCGGAACGACACGCGCTCGAAGCCCGCGCGGGTGATCATGGCAGCAAAGTTCTGCTGATTGGGAAATTTGCGGATCGATTCGACCAGGTAGGAATAGGGTTCGCCCTCGCCCGTCACCATCTTGCCGATCTGCGGAATGGCGTTGAACGACCAGGCTTCGTAGACCTTGTCCAGCAGCGGCATCTCGACCTCGGAAAACTCCAGGCACAGGAACCGTCCGCCGGGCTTCAGCACGCGAAAGGCTTCCGTCAGCGCGACATCGATGCGCGGCACGTTGCGGATGCCGAATGCGATGGTGTAGGCGTCAAAGGTGCTATCGGTGAAAGGCAGTTCCTCGGCATTGGCCTCGACGAAATCGGTGTTGCCGGACAGGCGCTTTTTCTCCGCGCGGTCACGGCCGACGCTGAGCATCGAGCCGTTGATGTCGAGCACCGTGGCATGCGTGTTGCCATGGCTGGCGTCTACAATGCGGAAGGCGATGTCGCCGGTGCCGCCCGCCACGTCAAGCACTTTCCAGCCCGGACGTTTCGGCGGATTGAGCCATGTCACCATGGCATCCTTCCACAGCCGGTGCAGCCCGGCCGACATCAGGTCGTTCATCAGGTCGTAGCGGTTCGCCACCTTGTGGAAAACATCGTTGACCAGAGGCTGCTTGTCGCCTGGCCCTACCTTCTTGAAACCATAGGAGGTTTCCATGCCGCCCGCGGCCGTGGTTCTCTCAACTGACATTATTTTGATCCGTCATAAAACCGGCGGGACCATAGCCGATCGATGGTGCGGGCGCTATTGTTTAAGGCGCGGTGTTCGGCCGCGCTTCCAGGTGGTGGGCTTTACGGCCTGGACTGATGAGACGGGATAACTGCATGCCTTTGAAAGCAGAACTGCACTGCCACATCGAGGGGGCAGCGGCGCCCGAACTCGTCATCCGTCAGGCGCAGAAATACGGCAAGGACACCTCGCCCTATATCCAGAACGGCTCCTTCGTCTGGCATGATTTCACCTCGTTCCTGGCGGCTTATGATTTTTCCGCCGACCTGTTCCGCACCGAGGAGGATTATGCCCGCCTCGCCGACCATTATCTGACCAGCCTTGCCCGCGACGGCGCCATCTATTCCGAGGTCTTCACCTCGCCCGACCATGCCGTCAGGGCCGGCCTGTCGCCCAAGGCCTATACCGATGCGCTCGGCGAAGGCATGCTGCGCGCCAAAGCCAAGACCGGCATCGAGGGCCGCATGATCGTCACCGGCGTACGCCATGTCGGCGTCGAGTCGATCGAGCAGGCGGCGCGCTTTGCGGCGCGCTGCGGAAATCCGCTGGTCACCGGCTTCGGCGTCGCCGGCGACGAGCGCATGGGCGAGATGGAGGATTATGTCAGGGCCTTCGAGATCGCCCGCGAAGCCGGCCTTGGCATCACCATCCATGCCGGCGAGTTGACCGGGTGGGAGACGGTGCAGGCCGCACTCGACCACATCCGCCCCTCGCGCATCGGCCATGGCGTGCGCGCCATCGAAAATCCCGACCTGGTGCGCCGCATCGCCGATGAGGGCATCGTGCTCGAATGCTGCCCCGGCTCCAACATCGCGCTCAAAGTCTACGACAGTTTCGCCGATCACCCTTTGCCTGCCCTGCAGGCGGCCGGCTGCAAGGTGACGCTGAACTCCGACGACCCACCCTATTTCTGGACCTCGCTGAAGCGCGAATACGACATCGCCGCCGAGCATTTCGCCATGAACGAAAAGGCGCTGGCCGCCATCACCCGAACCGCGATCGAGGCGGCTTTCGTCGACAGGAAAACGAAAAGCGCGCTGCTTGCCCGGCTCGATGCGAAGAGGTGAATGGTTTGCCGGCTCTTCGGCCTTCCAACCGCAATGATTGAGCCATCGGGACTCGCAAACCTGCTCACTATTCACTATTCACTATTCACTATTCACCATTCACTGGAGCAACCCATGCAGGGCGTCACCGTCGTCGACCACCCGCTTGTCCAGCACAAGCTGACCATCATGCGCAAGAAGGAGACGTCGACCGCCGGCTTCCGGCGACTGCTCCGCGAGATCTCGCTCCTGCTCGGCTACGAGGTCACCCGCAACCTCGAACTGACGACGACGACCATCGAAACGCCGATGGAAACCATGGAAGCGCCGACGCTGGAGGGCAAGAAGCTGGTCTTCGCCTCGGTGCTGCGCGCCGGCAATGGCCTGCTCGAAGGCCTGCTCGACCTGGTCCCGGCGGCCCGCGTCGCGCATGTCGGCCTCTACCGCGATCACGAAACGCTGGAGGCGGTGGAATATTTCTTCAAGGCGCCGAGCGATCTCGCCGACCGGCTGGTGATCGTCGTCGATCCGATGCTGGCGACCGCGAACTCGGCCATCGCGGCCATCGACAAGCTGAAGGAGCGCGGAGCCACCAACATCCGTTTCCTTTGCCTGCTGGCGGCGCCAGAAGGCATCGAGCGCTTCACCAAGGCGCATCCGGATGTCCCGGTCTTTACCGCTTCCATCGACCGCCAGCTCAACGAGAAGGGCTACATCATGCCCGGCCTCGGCGATGCCGGCGACCGCATGTACGGAACCAAATGACGGCGGCTGGCAAGGCCAGCTGGCATCCAGTCGTTTACCGCCCGTTTACGCAAAGCCGCGGTTTCGGGTTGGCGTTAAAGCGGCACACACCATACGTGGGCAAAAATGGGCCTTCACGAAGGTCCATTCATGCTGCGCAAGCTTCTCATTCTGGGCGTGTTCGCCGGAACGTCGGCATCGATCCCGATCGTCTATCAGTCGAACCCGCAGATTCTCGACAACCTGTTGAAGTCGACCGTCGCCGGCAAGCCGCAACCGCAGCCCGAGCTGAGCCTCGCCTCGGTTCCCGACAAGCCGGCCGCACCGCTGCCCACCGGTCGCAAGGTCCTGGTGGCGGCCGACGAGCGCGGCCATTTCACCTCCGCCTTCAAGCTCAACGGCCGCCAGGTCGACGGCATGATCGACACCGGCGCCACTTTGGTCGCCATCAACACCTCGACGGCGCGCCGCATCGGCATCTCGCTCAACCCGTCGGATTTCAGCCATCAGGTCAACACCGCCAATGGCGCGATCAGGGCCGCTGTGGTCAACATCGACCGCCTGCAGATCGGCATGATCAGCGTCGACAACATCCAGGCCGTGGTCCTCGACGACAAGGCGCTGCGCACCAACCTGATCGGCATGAGCTTTTTGCAGCGGCTGGCAAAATACCAGGTCGAAAACGGCACACTGTTGCTGGTGCAGTAGCGCCTTCCGCTACCCGCGCGGCAGCACGCGCCGGATGACAGTCTTGTCGGCGGCTGGTTTCGACGCCCCGATCGTATAGGCCGAAAGCACGGCGGCTGCGGCCGCTTCGGCCTCCGCTTGCGTGCGGGCGTGGACGAGCGCCAGCGGCTCGCCGGTCCGCACCTCGGCGCCGAGCGGCAGCAGCCTGGTGATGCCGACCGCATGGTCGATCCTGTCGTCCGGCCGCGTACGCCCGCCACCGAGCCCGACCACGGCAAGGCCGATATCGCGGGTGGCAATGCCGGTGGCAAAGCCGTTGCCTGCCGCCTTGACCGCAAACTCCACCGCCGCTTTCGGCAGGTATTTTTCCGGCTTCTCGACGAAATCGGCGGGACCGCCAAGGGCTGCGACCATACGTGCGAAGGCGGCCGCCGCCCGGCCGCCCGGCACCCGCAAGGCCGGCCCGCCGAAGCCCTCCTCAATGTGCGACCCCCCCCCCCCCGCTTGGAACAAAACCGCCGCCCGCCCCCGCCTAACCACCGCC